>URFP01000075.1:0-8174 GCA_900547235.1 uncultured Collinsella sp.
GGGTTGCTTTGTGGTTCGCACCGACGGCAAGGCGATCGAGGGCCACGCGCACGACTCGCGCCAAGCGCACCGTTGCGGCTGACTCCTCGGCGCCGATTTCCGATGAGGTCGCGCAGGCACGTGCGTTGGCGCAGATTAGCGAGGCTCAGGTGGTGCGCGCCCGCCGTCGTGCTGCCGAGCGCGAGGCCGCGGCTCTGACCGAGCTCGCAGCTCCGTCTGTGCCCGAGACGCCTGCCGCCACCGAGACTCCTGTCGCCGACCAGCCGACCGAGAAGCCGGTACCGCGCACACGCCGTCGCACGGCTGCTAAGGCCGAGCAGGTTGCGGAACAGGTAGTCCCCGAGCCCACTGAGACTTCGGTCCGTTCCGCGGCAGGGGAGGGTGCATCGTCTGTTGAGCCCGCTGCGCCTGTCGAGGCCAGCGAAGTTCCCGTTGTCGATCCGGCTTTGCGCCCGCACCGTCGCGGTCGCAAGCCTAAGGCCTTTGTCGAGGCCGAGAAGGCCGCAGCCGCAGCCGCCGCCGCTCGGGATGCTGCGGCGACCGCCAAGTCCTCAACTGCTGCCGATGAACCCGTCCAGGATGCTACGACTTCCGAGGCCGTTTCTGCCGATGCCGAGCCCGCCGACGTCCGTCCCGGTCGCAGGCGTCGCACTGCTGCTAAGCGCACGTCCAAGGCTAAGGCTGCCAAGAAGGGCGCGTCCGAGGATTCCACCGAGACGACCGCCGATGTATCGACTGATGCCGCCGAGCCCCAGGACGTCGAACAGCCTGCATCCGAGAAGCCCAAGCGCGGTCGTAAGAAGTCCGTTAAGGCCAAGGCCGCCGAGCAGCATGCTGATGTCGAAGCGCAGGTCGATTCCGGCGCCGAGGCCAATGACGCCGCTGCGGCCAATGTTGACACCGCCGCAACCGATGGTGCCGCCCCCGCCGAGGGCGAAGACGGCGCTCGCCCCAACCGTCGCCAACACAAGCGCAACGACGAGCGCAACGAGCGCAAGGACGACCGCAACAACGACCGCCGCAACCGTCAGCGCGATCGCAAGCAGCGCAACAAGGAGCGCAATGCCGCTCCGACCGAGCCCACACTTTCGCGCGAGGAACTCGCGGCCATGAAGGTCGCCGAGCTGCGCGAGAAGGCCAAGGAGTTCGAGATCGAGACGACCGGCAAGAAGAAAGCCGGGCTCGTCGAGGAGATCTACATCACCGCCGCGAAGGCCGAGGGCTTCCGCGACATCAAGGGTATTCTGCAGATTCGCCCGGACAGCTCCGGCATCATCCACGCCCATGGCTACATGAAGTCCAACGACGACGCCTTCGTGCCCGCCTACCTCATCCGATCCGCACGCCTGCGCACGGGCGACGTCATCGAGGGCTCGCTGCGTCCTTCGCGCGGCGGCGACAAGCGCGCCGGCCTCGCCAAAATCACGACCGTCAACGGTCTGGACCCCGAGCAGATTCGCAACCGTCCCAAGTTCGGCGACCTCACCCCGGTCTATCCCAACGAGCCGCTGCGCATGGAGCACGGCAAGGACTCTATTACCGGCCGCGCCATCGACATCGTGTCACCGATCGGCAAGGGCCAGCGCGGCCTGATCGTGTCCCCGCCCAAGGCCGGCAAGACCACGATCCTCAAGAAGATCTGCCAGTCTATCTCGATTAACAACCCCGAGGTGCACCTCATCTGCCTGCTCGTCGACGAGCGTCCCGAAGAGGTCACCGATATGCAGCGTTCCATCAAGGGCGAGGTTGTGGCGTCGACCTTCGATATGCCTGCCGACAACCACACCCGCGTGGCAGAGCTCGTCATCGAGCGCGCCAAGCGCATCGTAGAGCTGGGTGGCGACGTCGTGGTGGTGCTCGACTCCATCACGCGCCTCGCCCGCGCCTACAACTTGGCGGCGCCCGCCTCGGGCCGCATCCTTTCGGGCGGCGTCGATTCGGCGGCCCTATATCCGCCCAAGCGCTTCCTGGGTGCAGCCCGCAATATCGAGAACGGTGGCTCGCTTACCATCCTGGCCTCTGCCCTCATCGACACCGGTTCCAAGATGGACGAAGTCATCTTTGAGGAGTTCAAGGGCACCGGCAACATGGAGCTTAAGCTCGACCGCGACCTGGCCGACCGCCGCATCTTCCCGGCTATCGACCCCGTTGCCTCCGGTACGCGTAACGAGGACCTGTTGGTCGACGAGCAGATGCGTCCGTTTGTCTTTGGTCTGCGTCGCATTCTTGCCGGCATGAACAACACCGAGCGCGCAGCCGCATCGTTTATCAAGGGTCTTAAGGGCACCAACACCAACCAGGAGTTCCTGGTGCGTTCGGCCAAAAAACACAGCGACTACGAGCAGACGTTCTAGGTTGTCATCCACGCGCAGCGATAGTCATCAATGCGATAAAGGGTCGGGGCTTTGAGCCTCGGCCCTTTTCTATAGCGCCGCTCCGCGCTTATTTTTGACCGTAAGACCGACGAGCAGCAGGTTTCCCGTTTCAATCCGACATCGTCACTTGCAATCGACAGGACGGTTTCGCATAATAACTTTTAAGCTTCGCGACGGAAAACGCAGATGAAACGAACCATATACCGTTGCTTTGGGGCATAGCCCCGCTTCATCTTCTCTCGCGCAGCCAACTGAATGATGCGATTTGGGTGCTGGAAGATGGGGAGAGCTCATGGCTTCTTCTGATGCAACACAACGAGCAGTCCTTGCCGGACTTTCGTGCGGGATCGGCCTTGCCGCTCCCGTGGTTATGTATGCCGCGACGCTGCCGTTTTCGTCGGTGAACGAGACGGTCGTGGCGGGTGCAGTTCCCTTCGCCGTGGGCGCGGTGGCGGGCGTGGGTATCTATGCCGCCTCGCTGGGTATCTCCGAGTATCGTGCGCAGCGTGAAGAGCGTTTGTTCCAGCCCGATGCCATGGGCGGTGCCGCCAATCTCAATCAGCATCAAAGCGAGTTCAAGACCGCCTCGATTCCAGCTCAGCAGCAGGATGCGATTCCGTACGCTGCGGCTTCTGCTTCTCAGGCTCAGTCGGAGCAGTCTACCTCGGCATTCCTTTCCGGCCTGACTGGTGCGTTCCAGCGCCGTCATGCCGATGATGGTGTCCCTACCATCGCTCGAGCCGCAGATGCTATGGACGAGGCCGAGGCTTGGTCCATGATCGACAGCATGCTCGACGACGATTCGCCGGTGAGCTGCGACCCTGTACGCTCGCGCGACGTCTATCAAGTCGCCATCGACGAGCTCACCAACGGCGGGCAGACCGGCTCCTTCAATCGCGATGATATCGCCGCCGCGGCACGCGCCGTGTCGGGCTCCCAGGCCGCCCCTGCGGGCAGCACGGCGGCTTTCGTGGCACTCGTTGCCAACGCGGCAGCCAATAACGCCTGCAGCGCCACCTCGGCGGACGCGAACGCTTCTGCCGATAATTCGTACGTTGATGAAGCCATGACCGCGGACGAGGAGGCCGTTGCCGCCCGCCGTGCCGCCGAAAGCTCGCTTTGGGGCGCTCCTGCCCAGCAGCAGGCGGCTGAGGCTGCGCCGTACAACGCAAACCTCGCCAGCATGCCTATCATTTTCGGTGCCGCGGACATCGATCTCGATGACCTCGATGAGCCTGCAGCCATCACCGCATCGATTGATGCCCAAGATCGCATCGACACCGGCGACCTTCCGGATGCCTCGCTCGAGGTTGATGTCCCCATGGCCGATTACTCGGGCCACGAGGACATGTGGGCCGCTGCCACCGCGATTCTGGACGAGATCGACGAGCCTGCTCCTGTTGCAGCTCCCGCTCCCGTCGCTGCCCCTCAGCCTGCTGCACCCGCCTATGTCGGCCGTCACAGCGCTGTGTTCCCCGAGGATACCGCCCGTATCTCGCGCGAGGGCATCGAGCGAGCCGAGGCTATTGCCGCCGGCATTATGGAAAATCGTCGTCACGAGCGCGTCAATCAGATCCTCGAGGAAGAGATCGAGCGCCTGCAGTCCTCTACCGCCAAGCGTACGGGCCGTGCCTATCTGAGCGTTATCGAGGGCGGTACCGCCAGCTTCGCGCCGCTCCGCGCGGAGGCATAACTTCTGCATGGTTAAGATCAATCGAAAATGGGCGGTCGTGACCTGCCTGATGGCGCTCTTGATCTGGGGCAATTCGCTGGTTCCCGGCTCGGGGTCGGGTTCGCTGAGCCTAACGGTCATGGAAGCTATCCGCGGTTTCCTGCGCGGCGTGGGACTCCCATATGCATGGGTGACCAACTTTGTTGTTCGCAAGTGCGCGCATTTTACCGAGTATATGGTGCTCGGCATCTTGGCAACGCACGCCTTTGATTTTGAGGGCCGGCGCACCTTTGACGTGCTGCTGCCCACGGCGGTGTTCCTGCTGCTGATTCCCTCGATCGACGAGACGATTCAGCTCTTTGTGCCGGGACGCGCCGGCATGATCACCGATGTGATGATCGACTGCTGTGGTGCGGCAACGGGCGTTGTGCTCCGATATCTCTTACGGTCGCTGATGTGCGCCAAAAAGGCCGCCTAGGACGTATTGTTTGGTCCTAGGCGGCCTTTTTTATTTGAGAGCTTATATGAGGCGTGGTGGCGTCGTTCCGTAGGTCGGATTTGCCGGGCGCGCCACGTCCTGTGGGTGCGTCTGCTACTGAAGCGCCTGTGCGCCCAGGGCCAGGCAGCCCATAATGCCCTGCTTGCCCTCGAGGCTGTTGTTGACGATGTAGCTATCGATGTCGGCCATCTCGGGCGTGACGATGTAGCCGTTGAGCATCTCGGCGCACTTCTTGCGTGCGAGCGGCACGATGGGGGTGTGGTCGGCCACGCCGCCACCGATGACGATCTTCTGCGGTGCGTAGCACAGGATGTAGGTCATGAGCGCCTGCGCCAGATAGCCGGCGAGCAGGTCCATGGCCTCCGGGTCATCGGCCATCTCTCCGGCGCTCTTGCCACCCCAGCGCTTTTTAACGCCGGGGCCAGCGATGAGGCCCTCGAGGCAGTTGTCGTGGAAGGGGCAGCCGCTGTGCTCGCCAATGGTGTCGCGCGGGTCGCGCGTGACCAGGATGTGACCGGCCTCGGGGTGCATCATGCCGTGCACGAGCTGGCCGCCCGAAAGCACGCCGGCGCCCACGCCGGTGCCGATGGTCAGATACACCACGTCCGTGAGGCCTTGGGCGCAACCAAAGGTGACCTCGCCCAAGCAGGCGACGTTGACGTCGGTATCGTAGCCGCAGGGAATGTCGAGCTCGTTTTGAATGGTGCCCAGCAGGTCAAAGTAGCGCCATGCCGTCTTGGGGGTCTCCAAGATCTTGCCGTACTGGGGCGAGGCGGGGTTGACTGCGGTGGGGCCAAAAGCTCCGATGCCCAGGGCGGCGATGCCTTTGTCTGCAAACCATGCGTTGACGGCCTCAACGGTCTCCTGCGGGGTTGTGGTCGCAATCTGCTCGCGCTCCAGGACCGTGCCGTCCGCATAGCCCGTGGCGCACACCATCTTTGTGCCGCCGGCCTCGAGCGCTCCGATAAGCTGCTGCTCTGCCATAGCGTCCCTCTCTATTGGGCGAGTTACTTCACCTCTAAAGTATAGCGCCCTAAAAAACTAAGAAAGCGCTATAAAAAGAAACCTTGCAGCCCAACGGACGATGCGAGGTTTCTTTGGTGCTTTTAGTTGTTGGGCCGTCTCTACCCGCGCGGCTTGATTTTATCTCGCAGGGACTTGAGGTTCTCGAGTGCTGCGTTGAGCGTTTCGTCTCGCTTGGCAAAGTGGAAACGGACCAGATGGTTGACAGGCTCGCGGAAGAAGCTCGAGCCGGGCACGGCGCCCACGCCCACCTTTGAGGCTAGGTCCTCGCAGAAGTCGAGGTCGCTGTCATAGCAAAACTCAGAGATGTCCATCATCACGTAGTAGGCGCCCTGCGGCACGTTGTGCGTGAGGCCGATGCTGTCGAGTCCCTGACAGAATAGGTCGCGCTTGGCGGTGTAGAGGTCGAGGACCTCCTGGTAATAACTGTCGTCGAAGTTGAGGGCGGTGACGACGGCCTCTTGCAGGGGAGCGGCGGCGCCTACGGTGAGGAAGTCGTGGACCTTTTTGATGCGCTCGGTGATTTCGGCGGGAGCGATGGTGTAGCCTAGGCGCCAGCCGGTGATGGAGTAGGTCTTGGACAGCGAGCTGCAGCTGATGGTTCGATCGAACATGCCGGGCAGCGTGGCCATATAGACGTGCTCGTGGGGCGCGTAGACGATGTGCTCGTATACCTCGTCGGTAATGCAGTAGGCGTCGTACTTTTTGCAGAGGTCGGCGATAAAGGTGAGCTCCTCGCACGTAAAGACCTTGCCGCAGGGGTTGGAAGGGTTGCACAGGACGATGGCCTTGGGATCGTTGTCGCGGAAGGCCGCCTCGAGGACCTCGCGATCGAAGTCGAACGTGGGCGGGTTGAGCGGCACGTAGATGGGCTCGGCACCCGAAAGGATTGTGTCGGCGCCGTAGTTCTCGTAGAACGGCGAGAAGATGACGACCTTGTCTCCGGGGTTCGTAACCGTCATCATGGCGGCCATCATGGCCTCGGTGGAGCCGCAGGTGACTACGATGTTCTCGTTGGGGTTGATCGGCATGCCCATAAAGTGCTCCTGCTTAGCGGCGAGCGCCTCGCGCATGGCCTGGGAGCCCCAAGTGATGGAGTACTGGTGATAGAGCGGCTTGGGGTCGGTCGCGATGGCGCTGAGGCTCTCGAGCAGCTGCGCCGGAGGATCGAAGTCGGGGAAGCCCTGCGAGAGGTTGACGGCACCGTACTTATTGGAGATGCGCGTCATGCGGCGGATGACCGAATCGGTAAATGTTGCCGTGCGATTGGAGAGTTCTTTCATGCTTGTCCTTTCGAGCATTTGCAGTGGGGCAAGTTTACTCCTATGAAACCGGTGGGAATTGCTCGAAACGCGCTCGAAAAACTCTTTTCAAAATTCTTGAAAATTGGGGCTTGCATCGCGTGGCGTTCCTTGCAATAATAGTCGAGCGCGAAGCGCACAGGACACGGTGGGTGTAGCTCAGTTGGCTAGAGCGACGGGTTGTGGTCCCGTAGGTCGAGGGTTCGAGTCCCTTTACCCACCCCAGTTCTTGCTTCGTGTTGATATCGGGTCGTTAGCTCAGTTGGTAGAGCAGGGGACTCTTAATCCCAAGGTCCAGGGTTCGACCCCCTGACGGCCCACCACACGATATCTCCTCTAAAGTCCGCTACGACGGACTTTAGCTTTGGGTCGTTAGCTCAGTTGGTAGAGCAGGGGACTCTTAATCCCAAGGTCCAGGGTTCGACCCCCTGACGGCCCACCAAAGAACGTACAGGTCAGCGCTTCGGCGCTGACCTTTTTTGTTTACCGAGAAGTCGTATCATAACCGTCCGTTACCGTTCACGTTTTACGCCCCCTGCCGTTTATGCGCGGCAGGGGGCGTTTTATGCATTTTGCAGGTAGTGGACCTAGAAAATGCAATTTAGAGCGTCTCGGCGCTGCGACCGGTGCCATTAAAACCGCCGTCCGCGCCGCCGCCCTCGACGATCTGCAGGGCGCGCCCGACTTGCCTGGCGGCCTTCTCGCGTTCCGCGAGGCCCGGTTTGATGTAATGGCGGTAATCTGTCCCCAGGTCCGTATGTCCGTGCAGGTCCATGATGCTCAGGGGGTCGACCTCGGTCGCCGCCATGATGGTCTCGGACGTGTGGCGCAGGGCCTTGGGCGGGATATACCGCAGGTCATGGCGTGCGCACATGCGCCGCCAGGCGCGCACGAGGTTGTCGCCGCGCATGTTCACGATCCGCTGGCCGCTCCACTCGCGAACCTGCTCCGTAACCGAAGTGCCGCCCTCGACGGTTATGGACGGGCGCAGCTCGTCCATGATCTGGTGCAGGCGCTCGCGGCCCGCCAATAAAACCGGCACGGTGCGCACGGAATGGGCGTTTTTGGTCTCCTTCACGCCGTCCTCGTCCGTGTACGCGCGGTGCACCTCGATGTACTCCGAGACGGTCGGCTGGCCCGTGGCGAAGTCGTAGGTCGTGGTGACCTTGAGGTCGCACGGGCGCACCGCCAGCGCCTCCTCCTTGCGCAGGCCGCTCAGGCCGAGGATGAGGTAGGCGTTCATGACCAGGTCCGCGCGGTCGTCGCTGGCGGCGAGCCTGCGCAGCGCCTCGGCGGCCTCGGGG
>URFP01000076.1:0-8071 GCA_900547235.1 uncultured Collinsella sp.
GCGTTCGTGCCGCGAGTCTGAGCAATGCAGACACAGATCTTGTGCTTGGCGGCACGGCGCAGCGACTGTACGGTGTCGAGTGAGCGGCAATCAGAGGGGGTGTCTGCCATGGACAAAGGAGAGATGAGGGCTGGGGCCGCCCGTGCGGCCATCGATCTTGGGGGCGTATTGCCGTTTGACGGTTTCGACGAACTCCGCCATGAGGTCTTTGCCCGTGCTCTTGTCATCGAGGGGGCGGGGCGACGCGCCTGCATTCTTTCGCTTGAGGTCACATCGATTGCTCCGGCTCTGCTCGCCGATCTGCGTGAGGTCGTCGAGGATGCCGCCGGCTGCAGTGGCGCTTACTCTTGGGTGGTTCCTACCCACACGTTTTCCATGCCTCACGTTCGCACTCCCGGGCATCTTGCCGATGCTGCTGCCCGCGATCGCAACGAGCGCTATCGCGCAGCGCTCATCGCCGCCGCCCGCACGGCTGTCGAGCGGGCTGTTGCGGGCATTCGCTCCGTCACACTCGCCACGGCGGAGGGCGACTGCCCCGTGAACGTTAATCGCGACATCGAGACGCCGGCCGGCTGGTGGTTGGGCTCGAATCCCGAGGGGTTTGCCGACCACGCGATGCCCGTGCTCGCCATGAGGGATGCCGGGGGCGAGTACGTTGCCGTACTTGCGGCGGCGGACGTCCAGTCCTCCGTGCTCGACGGGTCGCGCGACTCCGAGGGGAGACGCGTGGCGAGCGGAGATCTCTTTGGTTTTGCCGCCATGTCACTCGAGCGTGAGCTGGGCGGCGTTGCCCTGTTGCTGCCGGGCGCCGCGGGCGACCAAGGTCCGGCGGAACGCGCCATGAACGTCACGTTCGATGCCGCCGGCGTGAAGCGGACGGTCGATGCCCATGAGGACGGATACCGCATGCTGCACCAGCAGGGGCAGGTCTTGGGCGATGCTTTGATTGAGGCCGCTCGCATGGCACGTGAGGATAGCGCTGCCGGCATCGATGCTCGCACGGTCGACGTCCTCCTGCCCGCTCAGACACGCGCCGATTTTTACTCTTTGGCTCCGCATCGAACGTATGAGTTTCATGCTGCCGGTGAGCAGCACACGAGGGTCTATCTGCTTCGACTGGGAAACGTCGAGCTTGTCGGCGTGCAGCCCGAGGTCTCGAGTACATTCGGCGCCACCGTGCGCGTCGCCCGGTCCGGCTCTGTGCTCTTTGCCACGCTCGTCAACGGCGGACAGAAATACCTACCGGCCCCCGACGCGTACGAAAAGATCACCTATGAGGCCATGAACTCCGGTTTTGCCGCCGGCTCCCATGAGCGCCTCGTCGATATCATCATTGCCGCCTTGAATGCGGCGTAACACAGAAGGAGAACGTGCATGAACATTGGACACGCGCGCCGCAAAATCACCCCACAGGGCGACATCTACCTGATTGGCTATCGCAATCTTCCCAACCGCCTGGAGCCTGCGACGGGCATCCATGACGACGTCTACGCCAACGCCATTCTCTTCCAGCAAGGCGAACGCGAGGTGTTTCTCTTTAATGCCGATGTCCTCGAGTTCGAGGAAAGCATGGCCGAGGAAGTCAAGACAATGCTCGCCGAGCGCTACGGCATTGACCGTGATTGCGTCCTGCTCTCGGCGACGCACGACCATACTTCAATCGTCGCTTACCACCGCAGCTGGTGGACGGGAAAATTCGACGAGAACTACTATCGCTGGCTCCTCGATACCATTTGCCAATGCTTTGAGGAGTGCCGCGCCAATGCGCAGCCCGCGATTTGCCGCCTGGGCAAGCAGGTCGTCACCGGTTTCTATGACAACCGCATCATCCCAGGCGAACTCGCCGACAATGAGGTCATTGTCGTTTCGTTCTTCGATACCGAAGGCAAGCCATTTGCGGGCTTTGTGAACTGGGCGGTGCATTCCGCTTGCGTCGGGCCCGATTGTACGGAGCTCACGAGTGAGCTTGCCGGCCTTACCGGTAAAAAGCTCGCCCCGAGCCTCGGGTACTATCCTGCCATGGTCGTGGGCGCTGCTGGCGACTGCAGCGATCGCAATTTTCGCCAAGGTCGTGGCATCCCCGAGGTCGAGCGCGTGTCGACCGGTCTTGCCGAGGCGATTTCCCAAATCAAGCTCGATCGCGAGGTTAAACTCGACCGTATCGAGCCCCAGACGTTCTATCACACCGTCGCCCATGACGATTTTTCGCTCACGCTCAAGTGCGCCGTTATCAGCTTGGGTGGTATGCACCTCTTTGTGTTTCCGAGCGAGCTCGGCAGCGACCTTGGCGTTCGCATGAAGCGCGAATGTCCGGTTGAGGGGATTGTCTGCGGTTATACCAACGGCTATTACGAGTACTTCCTTCCGGCGCGTGAATACGGCCTCTCCTTTGAGACCGAGCGTACCCAGATTCCCCAAGGCGAACCGGAGCGCCTATGCGATAAGTTCTGTCAAACCGCGCGCCTTCTCGGCGCGCCAGATTCGCGCCTGTAGTTTTGCCGCCACGGCATGGGACCCATGAGGGTCGCGGCCGTGTGATCGGCGTTCTTATTTCCCTTGTTATCTCCCATCCCGGACGTATATGCGCCCGCGGATTTTAAAGGGGAGGCGGGTTCTGTGGCTCCCCACGTCGACTACGGGGGTCTGGAATCAATGCCATGCCCCGCTCAGAAAAAGGAGGAATACCATGAAATACCAGCAGCTTTGCGATGGAATCATCGCAAAGGTCGGTGGCCGAGACAATGTGCTGGACGTGAGTCACTGCATTACGCGTCTCCGCTTTCACCTCAAGGACGAATCGCTCGCCCAGACCGATGAGCTCAAGGCCATGAAGGGTGTCGTTGACGTCATCCAGGCCGGTGGACAGTATCAGGTCGTAATCGGTGCCACCGTCGAGTCCGTCTACAATGAACTCGTTCAGATCGGCGGGTTCGACGCCAAGCCCGCGCTTGATATCGATGAGGGCGACAATGTCAAGAAGGGCGATCCGTTCTCGCGCCTACTCGCCATCATTTCCGAGATCCTGCAACCGGTTCTTGGCGTGCTTATGGCCGGTGGCTTCATCAAGTCGATGCTCGCCCTCTGCACGGTTGCCGGTTGGCTCGCCAAGGACAGCAATACCTATGTGACGCTCTCGGCAATCGGAGATTCGGTCTTCTATTACTTCCCGCTTATCATCGGCTGGACGGCTGCCAAGAAGTTCGGACTTAAGCCCGTTATGGGTATGGCCCTCGGCGGCATCCTCGTCTACCCGACGCTCGTTGCCCTTATGGGTGGAGACCCGCTTTACACGCTCGGCACCGGTACGGTCCTTGAGTCCAATGTCTACGGTGATATCTTTGGCATCCCTTTGATTATGCAGAACTATTCATCGACGATTCTGCCTGCGATTTTCATCGTCTGGATCGCCTCGAAGGTGCACAAATTCCTTTCTGGCGCACTGCCCGCGCTTGTGAGCTCGTTCTTCTCCAACATTTTGACGCTTCTCATTTGCGGCATCCTGGGCCTGCTTGTGGTCGGTCCGGTCATGACGGTCCTCTCCAACATCGTTGCCCAAATCATCCTGGCGCTCATCAACTTCCAGCCCGCCATCGCCGGTTTTGTCATCGGCACGTTCTGGAGCCTGCTCGTCATGTTCGGTCTGCACTGGGGCGTCATTCCGCTGTGGTTCATCGATGTCGCAACCTACGGCTATGACCTCATCAACCCTCTCGTATACGCAGGTGGGTGCGCCATCGCCGGTGCCGTGCTCGGCATGATCATTCGAACCAAGGATTCCGAGGAAAACGCTGTCATCAACATCCCTGCTCTCGTCTCGTCGATCTTCGGCGTCAACGAGCCCGCGCTTTACGCCATCCTGCTGCCGCGTAAGCGTCTCATGTGGGCGACCTTCATTTCCGCAGGTGTCGGCGGCGCCATTGCCGGCCTTATGGGTGCCAAGCTCTATGCCTTCGGTGCCTCCGGTCCGCTCGGCTTCCCGAGCTTTATCAACCCCGCTGGCATCGATTCGGGCTTTATCGGTCTTGTCATCTCCGGGCTGGTCGCCTTTATTTTGGCGCTTATCGCCGCTATGGTGATCGGCACCAAGAAGGACGAGGGCGGTCAGACCCTCAACATCTCGGTGGACTAGTCCATCTACCCGCTTTGATTTAAAAGGCCTCGGACGGCAGCTGTGCTGTCCGGGGCCTTTTGCGTTTTGTACCGTTGCCGGTTGGTTTGTGGGGCATCTCAAAAGTGGCGGTGTGTGCTGGGATTACGACGACTGCGGCGCTTCGGAGGTCATGCGGCCGCCCTGTAGAAGCTGGCGATAGGGGAGAAAGCCGATAAACGAGACGACGGCTTGCGAGTACGCAGCGCTCCGTTTGAGGTAGAGCCTGACCTCGGAGGTCGTTGCAGACTCGAGCGGCACGAGGGCCACCTTGCCGCCGGCGAGTGATTCGGCAGGCTTGCACATGAGCAGCGAGACGCCGGCATCGCGCGCGACAAGCGAGATGATGTTTTCTGCCCGTTTGCCGGTAAACGTGACACGTGGGCTGAATCCTGCCTTGCGGCAAAGGGAGAGGGTGAGTTCGCTCACGAACGAGCCTTGGGGAAGCATAAGGAAATTCTCATCGATAAGGTCGTCGATCTCGATGGCGTTGCGCTTGGCGAGTGGATGGTCGAGCGGGATAACGGCCACGAGCCGGTCGGTTGTAAAGGGGATTTTTTTAAACTCCGGCTCGATGGCGCCGCCGTCGCGGATGAAGGCGAGGTCGATGTCCTCGCGCAAGAGCATCTGCTTGAGTGCGCTGCCTTCGCCCTCGATGAGCTCAACGGAATACGAGGGGTTCGCCTGCTGGAAATCGATGACGGCGTCCGTGATTCCATAGGGAGCCATGATGGGGATGGAGCCCACGGTGATGCGTTCGAGTGGTTCATCTGCGGCTATCTGGATGGCAGCGAGATAGCGATGCTGGAGCGTCGCTATCTTTTGTGCATAGGGGAGGAGCGCTTCGCCTTGCGCGGTGAGCGTAACGTGGCGTTGACTCCGATCGATGAGATTACAGCCGAGCTCGCGCTCCATTGCCATAATGTGCTTGGAGAGAGTCGACTGCGACATGAAGAGCAGCTCCGCCGCATCGAGAAACGTACGCGACTGCGCCAAGATAGCGAACTCACCAAAACGGCTGATATCCATAGGGTAGCCTCCGGTTCCCTCATGTCGGCAAGTGACCTAGATCACGATTCCTTGGCAGTGGTCGATTTCGTGTTGGATGATCTCGGCGGTGTAGCCCGAGAAGTTTTTGATGCGGTGGACGAAATTCTCGTCCAAATACTCAACCTTAATGCGGCGATAGCGAGTACAGGGGCGCTCGCCGGAAAGCGAGAGACATCCTTCGCTCGTCTGATAGGAATTGACCTGCTCAAGAATTTGAGGGTTGTACATCAGCAGCGCCCTGTTGCCGTCCTTTACGCAGATGATGCGTTTGCGCACGCCAATCATGTTGGCGGCAAGGCCCACGCACTCGTGCTCATGCTCATGGAGCGTATCCAGGAGGTCCTGCCCGGTCGCGGCATCGTCGGGCCCCGCGTCTTCGGAAGGCAGGCGCAAAAAGAACTCGGATTTCATGATGGGCTTAATCATGGCGGGCTCCTCATGTCTCGTGCTTTCGTGGACTTTTAATAATAGCGCGGAAGGAAAGCTGCTCGTCCGCGTTACAATCTTTCGACGTTGGACCATGTTGCCAGACTCGTCGCGTGCGGCGTCTGGCGTAAGTCTAGGGCTCATTCTCGCCCTGGACTGTTCCTCTGGGGCGATGTGACTGTCGTTCCAAGAGGAAGGAAATGCATGGGAAGCAAATCTCAGCAACAAGTTCAAGCAACGCCATCGGCCACTTCGGCGTTTCTCGCCGTAATGTATATCGCAGCCTTTGTTGCCGCCTTTAACGAGAACATCATTAACGTGGCGTTGCACGACATCATGGCGGCCTTTTCGGTGAGTGCCACCACGGCGCAGTGGCTTGTTTCGGGCTACATGATCGTGACGTCGATCTTTACGGCCATCATGGCCTATCTGTCCGGTCGTTTCTCGACGCGCAAGCTGCTGTTTTTCGCATGCGGATGCATGGTCGCCGGAGAAGTCCTGTGCCTGGTCGCCCCGTCGTTTACCGTTTTGCTGCCAAGTCGTATTTTGCAGGCTGCGGGATCGGGCATCTTGTTTCCGCTCATGATGAATGTGGTGCTATCTTGTGCTCCGCGCGAGAAGCTCGGTCTGTATCTGAGCCTGGGCGGTGCCTGCATTACGCTAGGGCCGGCGTTTGGGCCCGTGATTAGTGGTCTTATGTGCACGTTGTTTGGCTGGAGGGCGGTGTTCGTAGTGCCGCTGGTGGGCGGTGTCGTGGTCGCCGCGGCGGCAGCAAAGCTCGTTCGGAATGTCGGAGAGCGCTCGAACACCACGCTTGATATTCTGTCGGTTGTTTTGCTCGCTGCCGGCATTACGGCGTTCGTGTATTCCGTAGGCGAGTTCTCGACCAATGTGATGGCCGGTATCGTGGCGCTTTTCGCCGCTGTTGTGGTGCTCGGCCTGTTTGCGGTTCGTCAGCTCAAGCTCGAGCATCCGGTGCTTAACGTGCGTCCCATGGCGAGCGTTCGTTTTTGGCCTGCATGCCTGCTTGTGGTGGTGTCGATGATGACGACGTTCTCGATGAGCGTTTTGTTGCCGCTCTATTTTGAGGGCGCATACGGCATGACCGCACTTGTCGCGGGTTTGCTCATTTTGCCGGCGATCGCCTGCAACGCCGTGACCTCGATTGTGGGCGGACGCGTGATGGATGCCCGTGGTGCGTGGCCGCTGCTGCCGGTCGGCTTTGCCCTGATCGCTGTGGGGCAGACGGCAATCTCGATGACCGCGGCAAGCATGAACAGCGGCGTTGTCGTGCTGCTGACCGTTGTGGTGTATGCCGGCGTCGGTTTGGTACTGAGCCCCTCGCAGACCGCCGGTTTGGAGACGCTTCCCGCCGCTGAGCATCCTCACGGAACGGCATTGCTTAACACGTGGAACATGATTGCCGCGTCGTTTGGTCCGTCGCTGTTTATCGGCCTGCTTTCGAGTTCTGCAGCGGCTGCCGGTGCCGCCGGCGTCGTGACGGACGTTGCCCAGGCGATTGGATTTGCGGCTGCCGTGCGCGTGGCGGCTGTGATTGCCGTTGTCGGGTTCGCGGTGTCGGTTGTGTACGCTCGCCGCGAGTCGCACATGTCGCATTAATGTGTGCACATAGATTCTGCAGCTAGATTGGATGGCGACACCATAAACTAATTGACGTTTTGCCGAGAGGCATGAATGTTTAAAGCGCAAAGAGTGCGCGACGGGCCCCGCGAATGGGGCGATGATGCCCGAGAGGGCCAAGAAGGAGTCTCATGTCCGAGAACGAAGAGATCATGAACGAGACCGAGAACGAGACCATGGCTGCCGAGGTCGAGGCAGTCGAGACCGTGGAGACCGAAGCTGCCGAGGTTGAGGCTGCTGACGAGGTTTCCGCCGAGGAGGAGGCCGAGGTTGTCGAGGCCGCCGTTGATTACGATGACGAAGAGCTGATGGACAAGATGCAGAAGGCCGCCCGCCTGCTGCGTAGCCGTCGCTTTGCTATTTCCAAGGAGGAGGAGGCCAAGGCCGAGCGCATGGCGAACATCGAGCGCGCCATCAAGCTGCTTGACCTCAAGCCCAAGATGGAGCAGAAGGAGATGTCCGACCTGCTGGGCATGCGCCTTCGTGAGCTCGATGGCCTGATGGCCGAGGCCGAGGCTGCAGATCTGGTCGGCCGCATCGACGACGCCGAGGGCGATATGCGCAAGATCGTCGTCTTCGCTGCCGAGGATGCCGCTGAGGGCCTGGTCGAGCTTGCCAACAAGAAGGAGAAGCTCCTGCCCGAGCTTTCTTACGAGGAGGCCACCGAGTTGTTGGCCGCTCTCGATAAGGTTATCGCTCCGCTCGTCGCCATGGGCCTGGACGAGGACCGCGGTCCTCGCGGTGGCCGTGACGATCGCGGTGGCCGTGGCGGCTTTGGTGACCGTGGCGGCGACCGTGGCGGTCGCG
>URFP01000077.1:0-8004 GCA_900547235.1 uncultured Collinsella sp.
GCGGCCGCCTTTATGCTCGGCGCTGCCGGCGTCCAGGTGGGAACACGCTTTCTGGTCGCAAACGAGTGCACCGTATCGGAGCAGTACAAGGAGATGGTCCTGAAGGCCAACGACACCTCGACGCGTGCGACCGGCCGCTCGACGGGACACCCGGTGCGTGCCCTCAAGAGCCCCTTCACCAACGCCTACGCCAAGAGCGAGGCGGCGGGCGTAAGCGTCGAGGAGCTCGGGGCCATGGGCACGGGCGCCCTTCGCAAGGCCGCCAAGGACGGCAATTACGAAGAGGGCTCGTTTTTGTGTGGACAGATTGCCGGCATGGTAAACGAGCGCCAAAGTGCACGTGAAATCGTTGACGACCTGGTCGATGGCGCCGAGCACGTCCTGAAGGGTGCGTGCGCATGGGTGGCGTAGCGTTTCTGTTTGCCGGCCAGGGCGCCCAGCACCCCGCGATGGGCGTCGACCTGATCGAGGCATCGTCGGCGGCCGCCGAGGTGTTCGCCATTGCCGACGAGGTGCGCCCGGGGACCAGTGAGCAGTGCCGAAGCGCCTCCAAGGAGGAACTCTCGCAGACCGAGAACACGCAGCCGTGCGTGTTCGTTCACGATCTGGCAGCGGCTGCCGCCCTGCGTGAGCGCGGCGTGGTACCTGCCGCCTGTGCGGGTTTTTCGCTTGGCGAGGTCGCCGCGCTCACCTTTGCGGGGGCGTTCGATACGCGAGCGGGCTTTGAGCTCGTGTGCGAGCGCGCGGCGCTGATGGCCGCGGCTGCCGAGCGCCATCCGGGCGGCATGCGCGCCGTCATCAAGCTCGATGCGGCGCAAGTCGAGAACCTGGCAAAACAGGCCGGCGAGGACTGCTGGCCGGTCAACTACAACAGTCCGCAGCAGACGGTTGTTGCCGGAGCGCCCGAGGCGCTGCAGGAGCTCGACGTCCTAGTAAAAGAGGCTGGCGGCCGCGCTATGAAAGTCGCGGTGTCGGGCGCATTTCATAGCCCCTATATGGCCGAGGCGACTGAGGGGCTGGCGACGTATATCCAAGCCGGCCACGCGCCGTCACCGCTGCTGATTCCGGTCATGGCTAACATGACGGCGGCGCCCTATCCGGCGGACCCGCGAGCGGCATCGGATGTCTTGGCCAATCAGGTGAGTCATGCCGTTCGTTGGGTCGACACGCTGCATGCTCTGCAGAATCAGGGCATCGACACGTTTATTGAGGTCGGCCCTGGCAAAACGCTGTCGGGCCTGGCCAAGCGTACGCTGAGCGACGTTCGCGTGTATTCGTGCGAAACGGCCGAGCAGGTCGCAGCTATTGCCGACGAGCTCGCATAATCCACAGGGCTGTAACCCGAAAGGAATGACATGGGCAACTTGAACAACGGCGCGCTCGAGCGCAACGACTCACGTCGCGTGGCACTGGTCACGGGCGGCTCGCGGGGTATCGGCCGCGCCTGCGCTGTCGGTCTGGCGGAGGACGGCTTTGATATCGCCGTCGTCTATGCCGGCAGCGTCGATGCGGCGCGCGAGACGTGCGAAGCCTGTGAGGCGGTTGGCGCCACGGCACGCGCATATCAATGCGACGTGGCCGATCCCGCTGCCGTCAACGCGTGTGTGGAAGCGGTCCTCAACGACTTTGGTTCCATTTGGGCGCTCGTCAACAATGCCGGCATCACCCGCGATGGCCTGCTCATGCGCATGGGCGATGACGCATTCGATCGCGTGCTCGATGTCAATCTCAAGGGAACATTCAATATGACGCGCGCGCTCACCAAGACCTTTATGCGCCAGCGCGGCGGTTGCGTCGTCAACATGAGCTCGGTCGTGGGCCTGATGGGCAATGCCGGGCAAGCCAACTACGCTGCTTCCAAGGCGGGCGTGATAGGGCTTACCAAGGCGGTGGCGCGCGAGCTTGCGCCTCGTGGCGTACGAGCGAACGCGGTCGCCCCCGGGTTTGTCGAGACAGATATGACGGCAAAGCTCTCGGAGAAGGTGCGTACGGCAACCGAGGAACAGATTCCCCTTAAGCGCATGGCACGCCCCGAGGAAGTGGCCGGCGTGGTGCGCTTTTTAGCGAGTGATGCGGCTGCCTACATTACGGGCGAGGTCGTGCGCGTCGACGGCGGAATGGCGATGTAGAAACCAGGGCCGAAGAACGGCTTGGATGAGGAGACCATGATGGAACAGAGAGTTGCAATCACCGGCATCGGTGCCGTATCGCCGCTCGGCAACACGGCGCTTGCCACCTGGGCGGCTATGTGCGCCGGCACGTGCGGTATCGGCCCGATCACGCACTTCGATACGGATGCGTTTACCGTCAAGGTGGCGGCCGAAGTCAAGGGCTTTGACGGCAACGAGTACTTTGGCAAGCGTGACGCCAAGCATCTCGACCCCTGCGTTCAGTTTGCGATGGCGGCTTCGGACGAGGCAATGCACGATGCGGGCTTTGATGTCGAAGGCGCCATCGATCGTGAGCGTCTGGGCGTCTACGTGGGCTCGGGCGTGGGCGGCATGACGACGCTCGTCGACAACGTCCACACGATCGCCGATCGTGGACCTCGCCGCGCATCGCCCTATATGATTGCGATGATGATCCCCAACATGGCTTCGGGCAATATCGCGATCCGCCACAAGGCAAAGGGACCGACCCTGCCAGTCGTGACTGCTTGCGCGACCTCGGCCCATGCGGTGGGCGAGGCGTTCCGCGCCATCAAGCACGGCTATGCCGACGCGATCCTCGCGGGCGGCGCCGAGGCGGCCATTATCCCCGATGCCGTTGCAGGCTTTACGTCCTGCCGCGCATTGACCACCAACCCCGATCCTGCGACGGCTTGCCGCCCGTTCGATGCAGACCGCGACGGCTTTGTGATGGGCGAGGGCGCCTGCGTGCTGGTACTCGAGAGCATGGAACATGCGCAGGCGCGCGGTGCGCACATTTATGCCGAGGTCGTGGGCTACGGCAACACCGATGATGCTTATCACATCACGAGTCCCGATCCCGAGGCTGCCGGCATTGCCCGCGCGATATCGCTGGCGGTGGCCGAGGGCGACGTCAAGCCTTCCGAGGGCCTCTACATCAATGCCCACGGCACCTCGACCAAGCTTAATGATTCGTCCGAGACGGCGGGCATTAAGCGAGCGCTCGGCGAGGACGCGGCGCGCGCCGCACATGTCTCGTCGACCAAGTCGATGACGGGGCACATGATCGGTGCCACGGGGGCCATCGAGGTCATGGCCTGCGCCATGGCACTCGAGCAGGGCGTGGTGCCGCCGACCATTAACTACCACACGCCTGATCCCGCCTGCGATCTTGATTACACGCCCAATCGCGCGGTTCGCGCCGACCTTACCTGGGCGCTTTCGACCAACCTGGGCTTTGGCGGGCACAACGCCGCCATCGCGCTGCGTAGATATACGAGGAGCTAGAGCATGGATTCCAAAAGACTTGCCGAGATAGCCGATGTGATGGAGGACCGCGGCCTTACGCGCGTACGTGTTGAGGAGCCCGATGGCACCGCGGTCGAACTCGAGCGCGCGAGTGCCGCGCAGCCGGTTGCCGTGCCCATGCCTATGCCGGGTGCCGTGGCCGCTCAAGTTGCAGCTCCCACAGTCGCGCCTGCCGCACCGGAACCCGCCACGCAGACACCTGCCGCCGCGCCGGAGCCCAAGGGCACCGAGGTGACTGCTCCCATGGTGGGCGTCTTCTATGCTGCCCCTGCGCCGGGCGACGAGCCGTTTGTGCGCGTGGGCTCCAAGGTCAAGGCCGGCGAGACCCTCTGCATCATCGAGGCCATGAAGGTTCTCAACGAGGTGACGGCCGAGGCAGACGGTGAGGTGCTCGAGATCTGCGTGGCCGACGGCGACCTCGTGGAGTTTGGCAGCTGCCTCATGAGGATCGGATAGGTGATATCCATGAACAAAGAAGAGCTCAAGAAGCTGTTACCGCATCGCGAGCCGATGCTTTTGCTCGACGAAGCCGAGCTGGTGGGCGACGAGGCCCACGGCAAGATCACGATTACAGGCGACGAGTACTTTTTGCAGGGACATTTTCCGGGAAACCCGGTCGTTCCCGGCGTGATTCAGTGCGAGATGCTCGCCCAGAACTGCTGCGTGCTGCTGATGGGCGATGAGGAGGCGCGCGGCGCGACGCCGTTCTACACGAGTCTGGACAAGGTGCGCTTTAAGCGTCCGGTGCGCCCGGGCGACACGGTGGATCTAGTGTGCTCCATCACGCGTGCGCGCGGGCCGTTCCGCTTTGCGACGGGTACTGCGAGCGTCAACGGTGAGGTTTGCTGCCGCGCCGATATGTCTTTTGCACTCATGCACGAAAGTTAAGGAAGGCTCCATGTTCGACAAAGTGCTCATCGCCAACCGCGGCGAAGTCGCGGTCCGTGTTATCCGCGCGTGCCGCGATATGGGCATCAAGACCGTCGCCGTTTATTCCACGGCCGATGCGGACGCGCTGCACGTGCAGCTTGCCGACGAGGCGTATTGCATCGGCGGCCCGCGTCTTGCCGAGAGCTACCTCAACGACGATGCCGTGCTCACCTGTGCCGTAAAGTCGGGAGCTAAGGCAATTCATCCCGGCTATGGCTTTTTCTCCGAGAAGGCGAGCTTCGTGCGCGACTGCGACAAGTACGGTCTGGCGTTTGTCGGTCCTTCGGCCGAGGTGATCGACAGCATGGGCGACAAGAACGCCGCACGCCGAACGGCCGCCGCCGCGGGCGTGCCCATCGTGCCGGGCTGCGATTTGCTCAAAAGCCCCGAGGAGGCGACGGCCGAGGCCGAGCGCATCGGCTGTCCCGTGCTCATCAAGGCGCGTGCCGGCGGTGGCGGTCGCGGTATTCGCAAGGTCGAGCGCGTGGAAGACGCGGCAAAGGCGTTCATCGAGGCGCGTGCCGAGGGCGAGGCCGTTTTTGGCGACGGCGAGTGCTACATGGAGAAGTTCGTCGCGCCGGCGCATCACGTTGAGGTACAGATTATGGCCGATAAGCAGGGCCATGTGTTTTCGCTCGGTGAGCGCGAGTGCTCGGTGCAGCGCCGCAACCAAAAGCTGATCGAGGAGAGCCCCGCGCCGTGCCTCGACGGACGCGACGATATTCGTGCCCGTATGCACAAGGCGGCGCGCGACTTGGCTCGTGCCGTCGGTTATGAGGGCGCTGGCACCATCGAGTTTCTGTACTCGGACGACGGCAATTTCTACTTTATGGAGATGAACACGCGCTTGCAGGTGGAGCATCCGGTTACGGAGTTTGTGACCGATACCGACCTGGTTAAGTGGCAGCTGCGCGTGGCTGCCGGCCAGCCTCTGCCCTTTGAGCAGGAGGACGTACCGGTCCGCAACCACGCCATGGAGTGCCGCATCAATGCCGAAACGCCGGACTTTCTACCGTCATGTGGAACGGTCACCGCGTTGCGTGTGCCGGGTGGTCCGCGCGTGCGCTGGGATTCCGCCATGTTTACCAGAGCGAAAGTTCCGCCGTACTACGACTCCATGCTCGGCAAGCTCATCGTGTGCGCGCCCACGCGTGACGGTGCCATTCGCAAGATGCGCTCGGCCCTGGGCGAGCTCGTGATTGAGGGCGTGAGCGAAAATAGCGAGCTTCAGCTCGACGTGCTGGCAAACGACGAGTTTTTGTCGGGCATGTATCACACCGATCTGATGGGGCATCTCTATGCTGATGAATAGAAAAGCGAAGACGGTCAATGTCCTTGAGGGGCCGATAACCGAGTCGTGCGCCGAGTTCCCCGCGCGCCACGTGTTTGTCAAATGCCCGGAGTGCCGCCGTGTGATCGATGAGGCGCGCCTGCACGACAACCTCGAGGTCTGCCCTCGTTGCGGCAAACACTTTCGCGTGAGCGGTCGCGCGCGCATGCGCATGACGGTCGACGCGGGTACCTTTGAGGAATGGGATGCCAATCTGGCGTCGAAGGACTTCCTCTCGTTTCCCGGTTATGCCGACAAGCTTAAGAGCGTGAGCGAGCGTTCGGGCGAGCGCGATGCCGTTGTGTGCGGCAGGGGCAAAATCTGCGGCTGCGATACCGCGCTCTTCTTTATGGATGCCAACTTTATGATGGGCTCAATGGGCTCCGTGGTGGGCGAGAAGATCTGTCGTGTCTTTGAGCGCGCGGCCGAGTTGGGGCTGCCGGTCGTTGGCTTTACCGTATCGGGCGGCGCCCGCATGCAGGAGGGCGTGACCTCACTCATGCAGATGGCCAAGATTTCTGCGGCGGTTAGGCGCCACAGCGAGGCGGGCGGCCTGTATATCACGGTGCTCACCGATCCCACGACCGGAGGTGTAACCGCGAGCTTTGCCATGGAGGGCGACATTATCCTGGCCGAGCCCGATGCCCTGACGGCATTTGCCGGCCCGCGCGTGATCGAGCAGAACATGCACAAGCGTCTGCCCAAGGGATTCCAGCGTTCCGAGTTTTTGCTGGAGCACGGCTTTTGCGATGCCGTTGTTCCGCGTGGTGAGATTGCGCTCACGGTAGGCGAGCTGCTGGCGCTGCACGAAGGGCACGCGCCCGGCCTGGGGGCACCGCATGAGATCGTGCATACGGGTCGTCGCGACAAAAAGCTGGGACACTTGTTTAAGCGCTCGGCCGCACCAAAAAGCGCGCTCGAAATCGTCAAACAGACTCGCTCGGCGAACCGCGCCACGGCAGGCGAGATGATCTCGTTGGGTCTCGACGGATTCGTAGAGCTGCACGGCGACCGCTACTTTGGCGACGATGCTGCCGTGGTGGGCGGCATCGGCTGGAAAGACGGGCGACCCGTGACGGTTATCGCCATCGAGCGCGGTACCACGACCAAAGAGCGCATGCGTCGCAACTTTGGTATGGCACATCCCGAGGGCTACCGCAAGGCACGTCGCCTGATGCACCAAGCCGAGAAATTTGGTCGGCCGGTTCTGTGCCTGGTTGATACTTCGGGCGCGTTTTGCGGCATCGGTGCCGAGGAGCGCGGCCAGGGCGAGGCGATTGCCCAGAATCTCATGGAGATGAGCGGCCTTAAGACGCCGATTGTCTCGGTGGTGACAGGCGAGGGCGGCTCTGGTGGCGCGCTGGCGCTGTCCGTGGCCGACCGCATCCTGATGCTCTCGAGCTCGGCCTATTCGGTCGTGAGCCCCGAGGCCTGTGCGTCGATCCTGTGGAAGGATACCGAGCGCGCGAATGAGGCCGCTGAGGCGCTTAAGCTCACGGCCCCCGATCTGTTGGCGCTCGGCATCATCGACGGCATTGTTGACGATAGGGGCCTGTCGCATGAGGAGATCGCCGGTGTCGTCATGTCCTCGGCATTTGATGCCTTCGATACGCTTGGGCAGCTCGACGACGCGACCCTCACAAACCTCCGCTACGAAAAGTACCGCGCAATCGGTCAGTACCGCACGATGTGACAAAGGGACAGTCCGCATGTCACATTGGGAAAGGCGTTCCATGTCACAAGTTTCTAACACCTCGTTTACAACGACGGTTTCATCAAACGCCATGGCCGTGGTGGACTATCTGTCCAAAAGCATGATGTCGGCGTTGCCGTTTATTGTCTGCGCGGCGCTGTTCCGCACCGTTGCCGTCATTATGGGCGAAGGCATGCTTGGTCTATGGCCTGCCGATTCCGAAATCTATCGCCTGTTTTACAGCTGGCTGTATAACGCTGGCTATTACTTTTTGCCCATCTATCTTGGTTGGGCCGCTGCCCGCCAGCTCGGTTGCTCGGAGCAGCTGGGCATGATGCTGGGCGGCGTATTGATTGTGCCCGATCTGCTTAAGCTCGTTGATGCCGCATCGACGACGGGGGCATCGATGACTTTCGTGTATGGTCTACTTCCCGCGCCGGTCAACGATTACACGACGACTGTTATTCCGGTTCTCATCTCGGTGCCCGTGCTATGGCAGGTGGAGCGTTTCTTTAAGCGCACTATCCCTCAGGCTGTGGCGTTTTCTTTTGTACCGTTTGCAACCATGCTTGTCATGGTTCCGGTGTCGCTGTGTGTTACGGCGCCGGCAGGCA
>URFP01000078.1:0-7992 GCA_900547235.1 uncultured Collinsella sp.
TAATCTACGGCTGTGGAATAAATCGATTCCCTTTCCTAAGGAGGGGCCTTACGAGGCCCCTCCTTTTGTGTTTTGGGGCATGGTTTTGGACCCCGTGGTCAAAAAATGCCAAATATGAGTACTGTTGCAAAAGAGATGTCATATTTTTCGGCCTGTTCTGAGCAAAAACGGGCTCAAAATCAATTTATATAACCCCCTTTAAAGGGCGTTTGACGGCTTTCAACCTCTTCGAATCGCTCAAAGGAGGCAATTTGCTCTCGATTTTGCTGCTACTAAATTGGTGACAGTACTCATATTTGCCACTTTTTGCCCACGAGGTGTTCAGAGGAGCTCTCGACAAGCATCTAACGCTACAATAACTACCACGTGGCTGGGTTTGCCGGCCGAATGTGCGATGCCGTGGGAGGGGACATGGTCGAGTTTACAAAGACGATTAAAGATCCGTTGGGACTTCATGCCCGCCCGGTTGCGCTGCTATATGACATCATTGCCAAGCATCGTAGTGACGTGTCGGTCGGTATCGGCGATCGCCACACGGATGGTCGCGACGTTATGGGGCTCATGGCTCTCTACGGTGAGTGCGGCGAGGATATCGTGTTCCGCGTTTCGGGCGTAGACGAGGCTTCCTGCGTCACATCGATTAGAAACCTCTCGCTCTAAGCATGACAGGGCGTGGTAAAGGATGGTCCTTTGCCGCGTCCTTTTGTTTCATATGGGAAACTTTTCCGAAAACTGAATAGGGACCCTTTCCAAAAAGTTAACCACGTGCTAGTTTACTGTAGCGAACATAGACGTGGTTAACTTTTGCTGCGTCGATGTTGAGGACGAACTGACGTTAGGAGCACACTCATGTCTTGCGGACCGCAGATGCCGGCCATGCCGCTTTCGATGGTGAAAGCGGGCGAAACCGTGCACGTGTCTCGTGTAAAGGGC
Source organism: uncultured Collinsella sp. (assembly GCA_900547235.1). Taxonomy (GTDB): domain Bacteria; phylum Actinomycetota; class Coriobacteriia; order Coriobacteriales; family Coriobacteriaceae; genus Collinsella. Next base: position 934 of record URFP01000078.1, read on the forward strand.
AATGAGGACATGAAGCACCACCTCAAGGACCTCGGCTTTGTCGAGGGCAACGAGGTTCACGTGGTGAGCTCGAGTGGCGCCAATATCATCGTCACGGTGCTGGGCGCACGCTTTGGCATCGATTCCAAGGTCGCCATGCATATCATGACCGTCGGTTAGTCCGCAGCATTCTGTAAAAACTGAAAGGGGGACAAGTAAATGAAGACGTTGGGTGACGTTAAGGTGGGCGAGAGCTCTACCATCGTCAAGCTTCACGGTGAGGGCGCGCTGCGCCGCCACCTCATGGACCTGGGGCTCATCAAGGGCACTTCGTTCAAGGTCGTAAAGGTTGCACCGCTCGGTGATCCGGTCGAGATCAACGTGCGCGGCTACGAGCTTTCCATCCGCAAGGAGGAGGCTGCCGTCGTCGAGGTCCAGTAAGGGCCGACGGCGAATATTTCTGCAGATAAAGTTAGGATTTTCTAACTTAAACTTGCAACGTTGAAGCACATTATCCAGCCCGCGCGGAGAAAGCAGCGCAGGCACACAAGGAAGAAGGATTGAATGGCGGATTCTCAGATCCATGTCGCGCTGGCGGGTAACCCCAACTGCGGCAAGACCACGCTTTTCAACCTGATCACCGGCGCCAACGGCTACGTTGGCAACTGGCCCGGTGTCACGGTTGAGAAAAAGGAAGCCAAGCTCCTGAGCGACAAGAACGTTACCATCACGGACCTCCCCGGCATCTACTCGCTTTCCCCCTATAGCCCCGAGGAGCAGTGCTCGCGCGATTACCTCATGAGCGGCGAGCCCGACGTCGTCGTCCAGGTGGTCGACGCCACCAACCTCGAGCGCAACCTGTACCTAGCGCTTCAGGTTATCGAGACCGGCCTGCCCGTGGTCGTCGCCCTCAACATGGCCGACTTGGTCGAGAAGAACGGCGACAAGATCGACACGGACAAGCTCTCCAAGAAGCTCGGCTGCCCGGTCATGATGATCTCGGCCCTTAAGAACAAGGGCATCAACGAGCTGTTCGAGCAGGTCAAGAAGTCCGCTGCTTCCAAGGGCCAGGTGCCGGAGCACAAGTTCGATTCCTCCATCGAGGACGTTCTGGACCACATCGAGAACAACCTGCCGGCGAGCGTTCCCGCCAACAAGCGTCGCTACTACGCTGTCAAGCTGTTTGAGCGCGACGCGGACGCCTGCAAGCTCATCAACCTCACCAAGGAGAAGGCCGCTCGCGTCGAGCAGCTGGTCGCCCAGTGCGAGCAGGATTGCGACGACGACGCCGAGTCCATCATCACCGGCGAGCGCTATGGCGTGATTGCCCACATTATCGACGAGTGCATGACCAAGGCTCCTGCCAAGATGAGCACCTCCGAGAAGATCGACCGCGTGGTTACCAACCGTATCCTGGGCCTGCCGATCTTTGTGGTCATCATGTTCTGCGTGTACTACATCGCCGTTTCCACCCTGGGCGGCACGGTGACCGACTTCACCAACGACCAGCTCTTCGGCACCGACGGCTGGTACGTGCTCGGTCAGGGTCGTGACGCCTATGACGCAGCTGTTGAGGCTGCGGGCGACAACGCCGACTCGGTCGACCCGGCGCAGTACGGCCCCTATGTCCCGGGTATTACCACCGTGGTGCACGACGCCCTTGTGGCGGGTGGTACCGAGGACGGCGGCCTGGTTGATTCGCTGGTCTGCGACGGTATCGTCGGCGGCTTAGGCGCCATCATGGGCTTCGTCCCGCAGATGTTCCTGCTCTTTGTGATGCTGTCTTTCTTGGAGGACTGCGGTTACATGGCCCGCGTCGCCTTCATCATGGACCGCGTGTTCCGCCGCTTTGGCCTGTCCGGTAAGTCCTTTATCCCCATGCTCGTGTCCTCGGGCTGCGGCGTCCCCGGCGTCATGGCTACCAAGACCATCGAGAACGAGAAGGACCGCCGCATGACGGTCATGACCACCACGTTCATCCCTTGCGGCGCCAAGCTGCCGATCATCGCCCTGCTTATGGGTTCCATCATTGGCGACTCTTCTACCACCGCTGCGTGGATCAGCCCGCTCTTCTACTTCCTGGGCGTCTTTGCCGTCATTGCCTCGGGCCTCATGCTCAAGAAGACCAAGCTCTTCGCCGGCCGCCCGACGCCGTTTGTTATGGAGCTTCCTGCCTACCACTTCCCGGCGATCCGCTCTTGGGCGCTGCACGTGTGGGAGCGCTGCTTCGCATTTATCAAGAAGGCCGGCACGGTCATCTTTGCGTCCACCGTCGTCGTTTGGTTCCTCTCCAACTTTGGTAGCTACAACGGCGCTTTTGGCTACCTGCCTTCCATGGAGGGCATCCCTGAGGAGTTCATGGATTACTCCGTGCTTGCCATGTTCGGCAACCTGGTCGCTTGGATCTTCGCCCCGCTCGGCTTTAGCACCTGGCAGGCCACCGCACTGACCGTCTCTGGCCTCGTCGCCAAGGAGAACGTTGTCGCCACCGCCGGCTCGCTGCTGTCCGTTGCCGACGCCGGCGAGACCGACCCGAGCCTGTGGACCGCGTTTGCGGCTATGTTCCCGACCATGGGCGCTTGCGTCGCCTTTGGCGCTTTCAACCTGCTGTGCGCCCCGTGCTTTGCCGCCATGGGCACTATCCGCAATCAGATGGACTCCGGCAAGTGGACCGCGATTGCCATCGGCTACGAGTGTGCCTTTGCTTGGGTCATCGGCCTGTTCATCAACCAGTTCTATAACCTGCTTGTTCTTGGGCAGTTTGGTATCTGGACGGTTGTGGCCATCGTGCTGCTGGCTGCGATGCTCTTCCAGATCTTCCGTCCCATGCCCAAGCATGCATGGACCGACGAGGACGAGACCAACACTGCTTCCGCCGCAGTTTCCGCTTAAGTCCAAATAAGGATTAGCCCCTTTCCACGAGCCCGGGTGTCCCAGCGACACTCGGGCTTTTTGGTGAGGGAGATGTGGCGTTTCCGCAGATAAAACCGACCAAAATATACCTGTCCCTTTTTGGCAGGTGGAGAATGGGGTAAAGTAAGTGATGGTTAACTAGAGGAGGCTTTCTATGGCACCTATCGATATTGTTGTGCTGGCCGTTATCGCCATTGCGTTTGTCGCCGTGTGCGTGCGCATTTATCGCAAGGGCACCTGCGCCGACTGCGCTCAAGGTGGCGTTTGCACGGGACATTGCTCCAACAAAAAGACCTGCGCCGCACTTAAGGGCGTAGACAAAATTGCCGAAGACTTGGGCCGCGGGATCAAATAAGGCCCGGACATCCAGGCATCCAGGCGCCTCGCGAGTATCCGTTCGCGGGGCGCTTTGCACATATGGGGGCGAGCGCGGTGAGTTAAAGAGTGATTTTGGGGTATCGTTACCTGTACTGTTAATTGGCAACTTATCTATAACGGAGTAACCCCATGAGCGCTCGCGTAACCATGAAGGACATTGCCGCCGAGCTTGGCGTTTCCATCAATACCGTGCACAAGGCCCTGACGGGTAAGGCCGGCGTGAGCGAATCCGTGCGCTCCAAGGTGAATGCCAAGGCCGAGGCCATGGGCTACCATCGCAACACAAGTGCCTCGAGCCTGCGCCGCAAGGATATCAACCTGGTGTTTTGCCTGCCCCGCGCATCGCGCGAGGGGGCGTACTTTTTCCGTTACCTTTGGGAAGGCTGCAACCGCTTTGAGCAGGAGGTCATCGATCAGGGCATTACGGTTGAGCGCGTAGAATTTGGCGTGGGCGGCTACGCCGATGCGCTCGAGCAGATTGATGAGCGTCTGCAGGTAGGCGAGAAGATCGATGGTCTGCTTGCCTATGTTCCGGGCGATGACCGCGCGACCGAGCTCTTGAGGCAGATTGCCGAGGCGGGCGTGACAATCGAGCTCGTAGACGGCGACCGCCCGCACCTCGATCGCCTGGGTGCCAGTCTGGCGGACTATTCCGCAGCGGGCAGTCTTATGGCAGAGCAGGCGGCAAATCTGGTCCACGCTTCTGGGGCTGACGCCCGCGTGCTCCTGTTGGCGGGCGACCCCTATACCGATTCACACTACCTGACCGCCCGCGCCTTTCATAATTACCTGCGCGAACACGATATTCCATGGCAGGTTGAGGACCTTGCCGGCGCCCATGCGCAAGTCAAACAGCTCGAGCGCGAGCTTGAGCAGCGCTTGAGTGCGCCGGATGCTCCCGAGCTCATCTGTAGCGTTTTTGCCGTTGGTTCCGAGGTGGTCGCCGACGCGCTTGTTTCAAGCGGCAAGGCCGGCAAGGTCATGGTAATCGGCAACGACCTGTTCCCCGAGAGCGCCTTGGCCTTGCGCCGTGGCATCTTTACCAATATTGTCTATAAGGACCCGGTGAGCTTGGCCTACCGTGGCGCCAAGACTTTGGGCGAGTATTTGCTGTGGGGTAAAACTCCGGCGGAGCCCGTGCAGAAGGGTGCTGTGGAGATGGTGTTTGCCAGCAACGTCGACCGCTACTGCGAGCTTGCGGGAATTTAGCCGTTTGGTCAGGTACCCCCTCTTGCGACGTGCATTTTTTGGAGTATTCAGCAATGGCGTGTCCCGAAAGAGGCTCAGAACGACTGTTTTAAGTGCCCCCGATGGCGTAATTCGCCATCGGGGGCACTTATTTATGCCGATTGGGCGCAATATGAGCATCAGATAGGGCTTCGAAGACGGTGCGCGGTGCGCTCCGATGCTGAATACTCCCAAAAATGCACGGCGGAACATGACCCACCTGGCCAAAGCGCTCAAGTTCGGTATTCGGGGACGCCTGCCAATTCGCAATACATACAAGTCGCGGCTCCAGTAACCGTTGAACGGGCAAAATCGACCGTTCACCCCATGGTGGTTAGGTGAACGTTCACCTTTTAAGTCGCAATGAATTAGTATAGTGAACGTTCACCTAGAGGATAACGAGCGCATCGTGCGCTCGCTCCGCCAACAAAGGGGTTGTTTGATGAAAAACTTCATGGACGATCAGGATTTCCTGCTGAGCACCAAAACCGGTGAGGAGCTGTTCCACAACTTTGCCGAGGGCATGCCCATCGTTGACTACCACTGCCACATTTCTCCCAAGGAGATCTGGGACGACAAGCGTTTTGAGAACATCACCGAGGTTTGGCTGGGCGGTGACCACTACAAGTGGCGCCTGATGCGTGCCAACGGCGTCGACGAGCGCTTCATTACCGGCGATGCCCCTGCTCGCGAGAAGTTCCAGAAGTGGGCCGAGACCCTGGGCCGTTGCGTGGGCAACCCCGTCTTTGAGTGGAGCCACCTGGAGCTTAAGCGTTACTTTGGCTACGAGGGTGTCCTGAACGGCAAAACCGCTCAGGAGGTCTGGGACCTTGCCAACGCCAAGCTCGCTGAGGCTAGCTTTACCTGCCGCAACCTGATCAAGCAGTCCAACGTCCGCATGATCTGCACTACCGACGACCCCGCCGACAGCTTTGAGTGGCACAAGAAGATTGCCGCCGACGACAGTTTTGACGTTCAGGTCGTTCCCGCCATGCGCCCCGATGCCGCCCTGCGCATCGAGCGTGGCCAGGAGTTCGCCGACTACTGCAAGCATCTCTCCGAGGTTGCCGGCATTGAGATCAGCGACTTCGAGGGCATGAAGGCCGCCATCTCCAAGCGCTACGACGTTGCCCACGAGCTGGGCTGCCGCGCTTCCGACCACGCGCTCGACTACGTTATGTACGCTCCGGCTACCGCCGACGAGATCGAGGCCATCTTTGCCAAGGGCCTTGCCGCCGAGCCGCTTACCGAGGACGAGGTCCTCAAGTACAAGACGGCCTTTATGCAGTTCGTCGCCGGCGAGTATGTCCGCCTTGGCTGGGCCATGCAGCTGCACTTTGGCTGCAAGCGTGACAACAACCGCGCTATGTTCGCCAAGCTCGGTCCCGATACCGGCTACGACTGCATCTCCAACTACACGCCGTCCGACCAGCTGGCCGATTTCCTCAACTCCATCCAGGAGTCCACGGGTCTGCCCAAGACCATCCTGTACAGCCTGAACCCCATCGACAACACCATGATCGATACCGTGATGGGCTGCTTCCAGGAGGCTCCGACCGCCGGCAAGATCCAGAACGGCTCTGCCTGGTGGTTCAACGACAACGAGATCGGTATGCGCGAGCAGCTTACGGCTCTGGCTAACGAGGGCGTGCTGGGCAACTTTGTGGGCATGCTTACCGATTCCCGCTCCTTCCTGTCCTACCCGCGTCATGAGTACTTCCGTCGCGTGCTGTGCGGCGTGATCGGCGAGTGGGTCGAGCAGGGCAAGTATCCGGCCGACATGGAGCTGCTGGGAGCCATCGTGCGCGACATTAGCTACAACAACGCGGTCCGCTACTTTGGCTTTGACCTGGATACCGTCGAGGCTTAAACCCGCATCGAATCACACCGAACTCGGGAGCGCCGTTGCCACACGCGGCGCCCCCGTTTTGCCTGCACGCTAACAGCAATCTAAGGAGAGACATCGATGGAGAACATCAGCTACGAGACGCTCGAGAAGATCGGCTACAAGGGCTACCTGCTGCCCAAGGACGCGCCCGAGAAGGTTCTGCAGTTTGGCGAGGGCAATTTCCTGCGCGCTTTCGTCGACCGCTTCTTTGACATGGGCAACGAGGCAACCGGCTGGAACGGCAAGGTTGTCATGGTCCAGCCCATCAGCGGTGCCTTTGGCTTTGCCGACGGCATCAATGCCCAGGACGACCTGTACACCGTGCTGGTGCGCGGCAAGGAGAACGGCAACACGGTCGACGAGTCTCGTGTGATCAGCGCCTGCAGCCGCTGCCTCAATCCGTATCGCGAGGACGACTACCGCGCCATGATGGAGGTCGCCGTCTCCGACGATTTGGAGATTATCGTCTCCAACACCACCGAGGCCGGCATTGCCTACGATCCGTCTTGCAAGGCCGACGACATGCCGCCCGCGAGCTTCCCCGCCAAGCTTGCTCAGGTGCTCCACACCCGCTGGGCCGCCGGCAAGCCGGGCGTCATCGTGCTCGCCTGTGAGCTCATCGATCACAACGGCGAGGAGCTGCTGCGCATCATGAACCAGTACGTGAGCGACTG
>URFP01000079.1:0-7964 GCA_900547235.1 uncultured Collinsella sp.
CCCTCGTCGGCGACCTTGTCGGCGAGCGCGGTCATCTTCTTGCCGGTCTCGTAGACGTTCTTGCCGTCCTCGACGTAGCCCTCCTGGCTAAAGTGCATGATCTCGATCTTCTCAGTTTCTTTCATGGCTTTACCTTTCTGTCCTACACGCGAATCTATACATCGCGTTTCTTTTCGATACCAATTATAGACATACACCTACCGTATTTTTAATACCACTTTTCAATCTGTTCCAATCCTCGGTGAACGGTCGAAATTCTCTGATGAGTGGTATTAAATTAGAATTTGATGTATAGCTAACGCCCCTGGTGTCTCCCTTGTGTGACAAAGAACAGCGTTCCTACCAGCGCAATAATGGTCGATGCCCCAAACAGCACCGCCTGGACACCCAAAGCCTCCGCCAAAAACGGAGCCGCCAGCAGCGGCACCACGCCGGCGCTCATCAGGCCAAAACGCACAAAGCCGGTAATGCGCCCCAGGTATTTGATGTCGGCGCGCTCCTGAATCAAGATCATCTGCAGCGGTTCCAGGAACCCCCAGGCCAGACCGTTAATCGCCTGACCAATAATCGCGACCCCCAGCATATCGGTGCCCACGTACACCATGGACCCAACGCCCACGGCCATGAGCGCGCCGAGCAGCAATCGCAAGTTGACATGGCGAGCAGAAAGCTTGGTCAGGATGAACGCACCCACCGAGGAAGTGAGGCCCACGACCGAGGACAACCAGCCCAGCCAGACGATATCCACGTTGAGCACATCGCGATAGAACAACGACTCCAGCGAATCGAACGCGCCAAACGCAAAGAAACCCAAAAAGCCCGAGATAAAGATGAGACGCAGGTCGTGGTCGCGAAACGTAAGTCGCGCACCCTCGGCCATGCCGCTCAGAATACCGCTCTTCGACTTCTCCCCTTTTGCGGGAGCAACACACTCGTGGCAGCCCAAGGAGAGCACGGCCGCCACACCCATCATGCCCGCCATGAGCAGATAGACCGATTGCGTGGCAAAACAGCTCACGATGGCACCACCGAGCAGCGGGCCAGCGGTATAGGCGATATTGCTGTAAAACACCATGAGACCGTTCACGCGGGTACGGCCCTCGGTGGTCGACTCTAGGTATCCCGGAAACGCATGCGTGCAGGTGTTGATAAAACCGCCCGCAAGTCCCAAGACACACGCGGCAAACACAAGCCCGGGGACAGACAACGGCGCCAACCCCACGCCAAGCGAAAGCACCGCCGTAATCACGCACGTCACAAACGACGTCCGACGCGGTCCAAAGCGATCGATGACCAATCCCGACACCATATTGCCCACCGACGTCATAAGATTGCGCACGAGCGTAATGGCGGCAACCAAAAAGGCCGTGCCGGCCAGATCATACGTAGCCGCACCGATAAGCCCCAAAAAGTAGACCGCGTTGTTGGCGCACCACTGCAGGGACTCAATAAGAATCAGCCTGACCTCTGCCGGCGTCAGGCGCATTGCTTCGCGATCCTTCGCGAACATACGAACTCCTTCTATACAAAAAGGGGATGGAGGGCATAGGCCTGCTCCATCCCCTTTCCAGGTTGCAACTAAAATCTATACAGCCGGGCCCTTACGCCAGCACGCCGAAGAACGCGCCGACGATGCCCACGACCATGGTGGCCACGATCAGCGCCATGGGGTTGATCTTCTTGGACAGCAGCCAGTAGTACAGCCAGAAGGCGAGCATGCCGAGCATGCCGGGCATGATGCCGTCCAGGATGTCCTGGAGGGTCTGGGCGTCCTCGCCCGAGCCGATGGCCACCGGGATGCTGGCCCAGAACATGTCCTTGCACATGGCGCCCACGACCATGACGCCCACGATGCCCACGCAGGTCATGATCTTCTGCATGAGGCCGGTCCTCTGGGCCTCGTCCAGGAAGCCCACGCCCAGCTCGTAGCCCTTGACGGCGCCCCAGATGCGCAGCGCGAAGCCGGGGACGTTGTAGATGAGCAGGAAGGCGATGGGGCCGAAGGGGTTGCCGGCCTGGCACAGGCTGATGCCCACCGCGGCGGCGACCACGCGCAGCGTCGACAGGAAGATGGAGTCGCCGATGCCGGACAGCGGGCCCATGAGGGCGGCCTTGACGTCGTTGACGCTCTCGGGCTCGATCTCGCCGCGGGCGACCTTCTCCTCCATGGCCATCGCGATGCCGCCGACGAACGGGGCGAACTGGACGGTGATGTTGAAGAACGCGCAGTGGCGGTGCAGGGCCTCGGCGTAGTCGTCGGGGCGGCCGGCGTAGATCTTCTTGAGCATGTTGGCGACCATCAGGCAGAAGGCGATGTTCATCTGCTTGTAGTAGGTCCAGGAGAACTCCATGCCCAGGGCGCCGGTGTTGAGGGCGCTCCTGACGAGGTCGGAGCGCGTGATCTTGTTCTCGGGACTAGAAGTCATCGTCCTCATCCCCTTCCGCGGAGAGCTGGGGCTGGGCTCCGCCCAGGCCGAGCAGGTCGAACTTGTCGATGCCGATGATGATGGCGATCAGGGCGACGCCCAGGACGGGCACGTTGGCGTAGGAGCACAGCAGGAAGCCCAGGAAGTAGAAGGGCACGAGCTGCTTGGTGAGCACCAGGCGGCCGAGCATGGCGAAGCCCATGGCCGGCAGGATGTTGGCGGCAACGCCGCAACCGTCGATGATGAAGGGCGGGATGAAGTCGAGCAGACCCTGAATGGCGTCGGAACCCAGATAGAAGGCGCCGCCGCACAGCAGGAAGTACTCAACGCAACCCCAAATTCCAATTCCCCAATGAACGGCGTAGATGCCTTTGAGGTTTCCCTTGAGGGCGAACTTGTCTGCCATATCGACAAACACAGGGAACAAAGCATTGGTAATGTTGCCGATCGTCAGCGAAAGGACGGCGATGGGCATGGCGAGCGCGATGGCCGTCTCGGTACCCTGGCCGAGCTGGATGGCAAACGCGCAGGCGAGCACGCCGCCGACGGTTTCGTTAGGCGGCACGTAAGCGCCGATGGAGATCGAGCCCATGAACAGCAGCTCAAGGCTGGCGCCAACGGCAAGACCAGTCTGCAGGTCCCCCAGCACCAGGCCCACGAGCGGGCACAGGACGATGGGACGGAACGCGTAGAGGGTGCCGAGCTGGTAGTCGAGGCATCCAAACGCTCCGACTAAGCCAACGAGGATTGCTTGGACAAGCATAATTCCTCCCAATAAGGAATATCGAACCGTCGCCACTCCCGTCGCGCGCGTTGTTGATATCAATTCCGGGAGTTCGATCACACGGCTCGAAGCGTACCTGGTGTGCTGCTAACACCCATGCCAGGTACAAATGATTTGATACCAATTATAGGTATGCAGGTTCTTACTATTTAATACCACTCGCCCAGCGGGGTGTTTTTTACCGTAAACGGCAAACGTATCCCATCAGGCATGTTCCTTGTTTCGATGGCGGACAAGCGCCACCAGAAAGCCATCGCCAAAGGCATCGGATGCCAAGTTGGCTACAATTACCAAAACGATAATCGCCGCGCCCAAAAACTCGTTCCAGTGAAATACCTCGCCAAAGAGGAGCGCCGACCAGCAGGGGGCGAGCACGACCTCGCTCATGCAGACCAAGTTGGCCGCAAACGCGTTGGTGCGCGCAATCCCCTTGGCATACAGCACGCTCGCAAGGCCACTGCAAAGGAGGCCATGCACCAGCATGAGCCCCCACTCAAAGGGTTTCACGGAGTCTAGGGCGCCGGCAAAATAGACAATCGGCAGCATCGAGATACCGCAGGAGATAAGCGAGGACACCATGGGCGACGCATCGGGGCGAGAGTTCAAAAAGAAACACAGCCCAAAGGTGGCGCCCGAAATGACGGCAAGCAGGTTGCCGAGCATGCCCTCGGCACTCAAATCACCTAAAAAGAAAAGTCCCATACCCGTAAAAGCAACCACCACGGAGGCAATCTTCGCAGGTGGGGGCAACGTGTGAGTTGCGAGCGATTGATACACGATAACGAAAATCATCGAGGTGTATTGCAGGACGATCGCGTTGCCGACCGTCGTGAGCTGGTTGGCAAAGTTAAACGTGGTGCCCGTCACGAAGTTGCAGACGGCCACAAGGACAATAAGACGGCTGACGCGGAGGACAGGCCTGCCGACGAGCAGAATAAAGAGCGCCATAAAAATTGCCGTGACGGCACCGATCAATAGAGCTGACTGCGAATTGGCGTGAACGAGGATGCCGATAAAGCTCCACAAGAGCGCCGTGCCAAATAGATACATCGCCCCGCTCACGCCATTATCGGGTGGATTGTCAGATTGAATCACGAAGCACCTCCAGTTAGCTTTCGATAATCAAAACCACCCCTAAAAGGGGTGGTTTGCTCTTAGGGTATAACCCTTGGATTTCCGGCACGCGTCTAAAGGCGCCGGCCCTCACGGGGTTCGGGCCGCACTGCAGATTGACCCGTGACGGGCCGGTCAAACCGGCGCTACTTGCGCCCCGGCCCCCTATCGAAGGGGTCCTCGTACTCCCTGACGCCCAGCCGGTCGAGCGCGATGTCGCCTTCTCCTGCTCCCGGATGTACTTCGCGATCGTGGCCTCGTTCAGGCCGAAGGTGGACACGCAGTGGCCCTCGGCCCAGAACTTCCTGTTGCCGAACTTGTACTTCATGTTCGCGTGCCTGTCGAATACCATCGGCGAGCTCTTCCCCTTCAGGTAGCCCATCACGCTCGACACGCTGTACTTCGGCGGTATCGCCAGCAGCATGTGGACGTGGTCGGGCATCAGGTGCCCCTCGATGACCTCTATCCCCTTGTACTGGCAGAGCTTCCTGAAGATCTCCCCAAGGTCGGACCTTGTTTGGTTGTAGATGGCTTTGCGCCTATACTTCGGCGTGAACACGACGTGGTACTTGCACATCCACTTCGTGTGCGACAGGCCGTAGGCCTTCTGGGCCATACGCCACCACCGCCCTCTCGACTCGGATTCCTTGCGGCCTGAACAATCGCAAGTGTCCGGCGAGGGGGCGGCTTTGTAAAGCCGGTTGTCCCCACCCGCATAGCGGGTGGTTTCTGATGCGGCGCGCTGCGCGCCCCGCACAGGCTAAAGCCTTTAATAAAAAACGGCGACCGCAATGGGTCGCCGTTTCCCTTGGGGGCAAATAATAGGCCGGACCCTTACGCCAGCACGCCGAAGAACGCGCCGACGATGCCCACGACCATGGTGGCCACGATCAGCGCCATGGGGTTGATCTTCTTGGACAGCAGCCAGTAGTACAGCCAGAAGGCGAGCATGCCGAGCATGCCGGGCATGATGCCGTCCAGGATGTCCTGGAGGGTCTGGGCGTCCTCGCCCGAGCCGATGGCCACCGGGATGCTGGCCCAGAACATGTCCTTGCACATGGCGCCCACGACCATGACGCCCACGATGCCCACGCAGGTCATGATCTTCTGCATGAGGCCGGTCCTCTGGGCCTCGTCCAGGAAGCCCACGCCCAGCTCGTAGCCCTTGACGGCGCCCCAGATGCGCAGCGCGAAGCCGGGGACGTTGTAGATGAGCAGGAAGGCGATGGGGCCGAAGGGGTTGCCGGCCTGGCACAGGCTGATGCCCACCGCGGCGGCGACCACGCGCAGCGTCGACAGGAAGATGGAGTCGCCGATGCCGGACAGCGGGCCCATGAGGGCGGCCTTGACGTCGTTGACGCTCTCGGGCTCGATCTCGCCGCGGGCGACCTTCTCCTCCATGGCCATCGCGATGCCGCCGACGAACGGGGCGAACTGGACGGTGATGTTGAAGAACGCGCAGTGGCGGTGCAGGGCCTCGGCGTAGTCGTCGGGGCGGCCGGCGTAGATCTTCTTGAGCATGTTGGCGACCATCAGGCAGAAGGCGATGTTCATCTGCTTGTAGTAGGTCCAGGAGAACTCCATGCCCAGGGCGCCGGTGTTGAGGGCGCTCCTGACGAGGTCGGAGCGCGTGATCTTGTTCTCGGGACTAGAAGTCATCGTCCTCATCCCCTTCCGCGGAGAGCTGGGGCTGGGCTCCGCCCAGGCCGAGCAGGTCGAACTTGTCGATGCCGATGATGATGGCGATCAGGGCGACGCCCAGGACGGGCACGTTGGCGTAGGAGCACAGCAGGAAGCCCAGGAAGTAGAAGGGCACGAGCTGCTTGGTGAGCACCAGGCGGCCGAGCATGGCGAAGCCCATGGCCGGCAGGATGTTGGCGGCAACGCCAAAGCCAGCAAGGACAAAGGGCGGGATGAAGTCGAGCATGCCCTGGATGGCGTCAGCACCCAGATAGAACGACAGCGAGCACAGCAGGAACGCCATGATGATACCGGTCAAACCGATCAGGAAGTGCATCGCATAGACACCCTTAAGGTTGCCCTGGCCGGAGAAGACATCAGCGCGGTCAACCAGAATCGGCAGGGCGGCGTTGAGGATGTTCTTGATGGCAAGGCACAGCGTGGCGATGGGCATAGCGAGCGCGATGGCTGCCTCGGTGCTCTGGCCCAACTGGATAGCGAAGGCGCAGGCGAGCACGCCGCCGATCGTCTCATCAGGCGGCACGTAGGCGCCGATGGAGATCGAGCCCATGAACAGAAGCTCCAGGCTGGCGCCGATCGCGAGGCCGGACTGCAGGTCCCCCAGCACCAGGCCCACGAGCGGGCACAGGACGATGGGGCGGAACGCATAGAGCGTACCGAGCTGGAAGTCGAACTTACCAAATGCGGCGATAAGTCCGATGAGGATTGCTTGGGTAAGCATATATCCCCCTTTCCTAATAGGACACTACGAAGAGCTCAGACTCTTCGAAATTGAACGCCTAGAGCACGCTTGCGCAGTCAACCTTGGGGTCATCGGCCAGAGGACGGATCTCGACCTCGACGCCGTTGTTCAGCATCTCACGCACATCGGCCTCCTCGGCTGCAGTCAGGAAGATCTGACGAGAGACCTGACGAGCATCGGGGCGCTTCTCGTCCTTGGGCTTGGTGTTGCCCAGGTTGACCGACTTGATCTGCGGGCAGCCTTCAACAAGCTGCTTTGCCTCAGCGATGGTGGCGACACAGATAATCATCTTGTATTTGTCAGTCACACCCGAGTTAATGGCCTCGATGGCATTCGCCATATCCTTGATGACGAGCTTGCAGCCGGCAGGCTTGCCCATCTTGAGCGTCGTCTTCCACACCGGGTCGTTGGCGACCTTATCGCCCACGCAGAAAATGCAGTTGGAGCCAAGGCCCTGGACCCAAGAGACCGCGACCTGGCCATGAAGCAGGCGATGGTCGACGCGAAGTAGCTGAATCATAATGTGACCCCCCAAAGGTCTTGTGCCGTCTTACGGCGTGTCAGTAGGTGCTGCGGATTAGAACTCTTCTTCCTCTTCGTCATCGACCAAAAGATCGTTGACAAACTTCACGCGCGTATCGTCCGCAGCGACGATGGCGCGAATCGTCTCCTCAACCGGCGCCGACTCGTCAGAGAACAGCAGCTGGATAAGCAGAGGAAGGTTCATGTTGGTAACGAGGTACGTGCGGGGACGCGTCTGGACGATCTTGGTGAACTCGTTGTTGACGCTGCCGCCAAAGAGGTCGGTGCAGACAACGACATCATCGTCGGCAGCCATGCCTGCCAGCAGTTTTTGGGCCTCCTCGGCCACGTCCATGCGGTCATCGACGAACATCGAAAGATCGTGGACGTTGTCGCGAGCGCCCGAGAGCAGCTCGACACTCTCCTTGATGCCGGTAGCGAAGTGCGCATGGCTGGCGATGATGTACTGCCTCATTCTGTGTTCCTCTCAATAGCCCGGCGCGTTCCCGCACCCGTTTTCTTTAGTAGTCGAACTGGTGATAGTAGCGACGATACTTGAGGTTGTGCTTGGTGACCGTCTCGTAGTAGCGAGCCAGGCGGTCGGTAACGAGCACCGTCAGAATCCACGGAGACACGATGACGCGGAACTCGTCGTCAAGGCCGGGGATCGCGAACT
>URFP01000080.1:0-7828 GCA_900547235.1 uncultured Collinsella sp.
TCGGCCGAAAGGATGGTCGAGGTGCCGTCGGCGCCGGCGCGATCGCGGGCGAGCAGGGCCGCACCGTAGGCGCCCATGCAGCCGGCGATGTCGGGGCGCACGGCATGAACGCCCGTGAGCTGCTCAAACGCGCGCAGCGTGGCATCGGACATAAAGGTACCGCCCTGGACGATCACCTGGCTGCCGATCTCCTTGGGGTCGCGCAGCTTAATGACCTTGAACAGGGCATTCTTAATGACGGAATAGGACAGGCCGGCCGCGATGTCGCCCACCGTGGCGCCTTCCTTTTGCGCCTGCTTGACGCGCGAGTTCATAAAAACCGTGCAGCGGCTGCCCAGGTCGACGGGGGCCTTGGCATGGATGGCGGCATCGGCGAACGCGCGCACGTCCATGTTCATAGAGACGGCGAAGCTCTCGATAAAGCTGCCGCAACCCGACGAGCAGGCCTCGTTGAGCATGATGTGCTCGATAACGCCGTCCTTGACGCGCAGGCACTTCATGTCCTGGCCGCCGATGTCCAGGATAAACTCGACGCCGGGCAGGAACGCCTTGGCGCCGCGCAGGTGCGCGACGGTCTCGATCTCGCCGGAATCGGCCTTGAGGGCCTCGATGAGTAGCGCCTCACCGTAGCCCGTGGTGGTCACGTGGCCGATGGTGCAGCCCGCGGGAATGTGGTTGTAGAAATCGGCCATGATGACCTTGGCCGTGCCCAGGATGTCACCGTTGTTGTTGCCGTACCAGGTATGCAACAGCTGGCCGTCCTCGCCCACGAGCGCGGCCTTCATGGTGGTGGAACCGGCGTCGATGCCAATGAACACGCGGCCGGTGTAGCCGTCGAGCTTGCCCTTGGGGACGACTTCTTGGTCGTGGCGACCCTTGAACTCGGCAAAGTCCTCGTCGGTGGCAAAGAGCGGATCCAGACGCTCGACCTCGGCACCCTGCGTGTCGCCCAAGCTGTCAATGGCCTCGATAAGCTGCGGGAACGTGCTGAGCTTATTGGACTCGTGCGCCATGGCGGCGCCGCTCGCCACAAACAGGTGGGCGTTTTGGGGCACGATACGGTGCTCCTCGTCCAGGTTGAGCGTGAGGTAGAAGCGATGGCGCAGCTCGGAGAGGTACTGCAGCGGGCCGCCCAGGAAGGCAACGTTGCCACGGATGGGGCGACCGCACGCCAGGCCCGAGATGGTCTGGGTCACAACGGCCTGGAAGATGGAAGCGGCCACGTCCTCGGGGCGGGCGCCCTCGTTGAGCAGCGGCTGGACGTCGGTCTTGGCAAAGACGCCGCAGCGGCTGGCGATGGGATAGATGGTGGTGGCGTTGGCCGCGAGCTCGTTGAGGCCGCTGGCATCGGTGTGGAGCAGGGTGGCCATCTGGTCGATGAACGCGCCCGTACCGCCGGCGCAGGTGCCGTTCATGCGCTGCTCGATACCGTTGTCGAAGTAGATGATCTTGGCGTCTTCGCCGCCTAGCTCGATGGCGACGTCGGTGGCCGGGATGATGGTCTCGACGGCACGCTTGCTGGCGATGACCTCCTGGACAAACTCCAGGTCGAGCCACTGGGACAGCAGCAGGCCGCCCGAACCGGTGATGGCGCAGGTCATTTGGGCAGCCGGCAGCACGGTCGCAGCGCCCTCGAACAAGTCGCGGGCGCAGGCGCGGACGTCGGTGTGGTGGCGCTGGTACTTGGCGTAGACGATCTGGTTGTCGTCGTTGAGCACAGCGAGCTTAACGGTGGTGGAGCCCACGTCGATGCCCAGGTGCAGGTTGCCACGAGCGTTCTCGGGGTTGAAGATCGCGCCTTCGGGGGCGTGGGCGGCGGTGGCGGCTACGGGCTCAGCGGCGGTGGCGGGCTCGCTAGCGACGGACGTCTCCCCTGCCGCGTTCTTGGCATCGGCAACTGCCTCGGCAACTTTCTCGGCAGCCGCGGTCGCGGCCTTCTGCGCGGCGTCCACCACGGCGGGCGCGGCCTCGCGTGCGGCAGCGACCATGCGGTCCTTAATGCCCTCGACGAGTTTGCTCATTGTCTCTCCTCTTAGTTGTTGGACTCGACGGTTGCGGCGGTGTCGACCGTGTCCTCGAGCTGCAAGTTCAATAGCTTCATGCCGTATTCCGGCACGTTGATATCGATGGGTTGGCCATACAGGTCGCCGGGGCGCACAAAAGCGAGCACCGTCATAATGCGCGCCATGGCCTCGGGCGATTCGGTGAGCCCACGCTCAAACCAGCGCTGAATCATGCCGACCTCGGCGCTCACGACGTAGGTGACGTAGTAGTCAAAGAACGTGCCCAGCGCCAGGCCCAAAATGCCCGTCTGCGCACGCGGCACCACAGCCTCACGCGCGGTGTCGATAATCCTTTTAATGAAGGCCTGGTCGCCGCCCGGACCCAGCAGCGCACCGATTAAGTCGCGGTTGGCCGCAAGATAACGCAGCAGCTCAACCGAACCGGGCGCCGGCTCGAGCTCATCGATGTTGTGATAGAGATCGGGCAGCTGAGCTGCGGTGATGAGCTCAATGCGCTCACGGATCTCGGCCAGCAAGCCGTCCTCGATTTGATTGATAAAGTCGGGAATATCGCGATAGTGCGAATAGAACGTGCGGCGCGTAAGGCCAGCACGCTCGGTGAGCGACGCGACATTAATGCGCGAAAGGTCGCCGCTTTCGGCAAGCTCGCTGGCAAGTGCATGGCGAAGGGCACGCTGCGAGCGAAGGGACCGGCGATCGCATTTCTCGAGCTGGGACAAGCGTCCTCCTTGTTACTCAGCCTGTGCGCTATTGCACAGTGCGAGTATTATTGCACACCGTGTGCATCAACACGTAAAGGCAATATTTGGGTTGTGACAAAGGGACAGTCCCTTTGTCACATTAGGTTGCGCTCAGCTTTTAGAAGCGGCATTGTCGATTGTCCAAAATGTCATTCGTGGGTAGAATAGTGTCGACGGCAGCCCAAGTTCTGGAAAGCTGGGCAGCGCCGTTGCTTGTTTTAGGGGGTCAACGTCTTAACGGCGGCGACCCCTCTTACGTTGCTTCGAACGTTGCTTGAGTGCCTCGGAAAGTCCGATAAGCGTCGTGAGGAGCGAGACCAAAGCGGTCAGGAGCTTCACGAAATCAATCAAATCGGTCATGGGCATCACCTCCCATCAGATGGAGGGCGCTGCCCGGCACATGGAACTGCCGTCAACGATACCGATTCTATCAAAGCGCAGTTAGATATGCGAATGTTTGTTCGTATTTCAGAAGATCGGAGCTCGGGTATGGCGAAGGAACAGTTCCTTTGCCATACCCGAGCTTGTCGCCGAACTGCCACCTACATTTTTCGAGTTATTCGGCCACGCTACTGGTTCTGTATAAATGCACCGCCGGGATTATCTGAGGGTTTTTGTCCTTATTTGAGCGTATACATGCCCATTTGCGCACTTACGTCACCGAATCAAACACCATTAGAGGCATGAATGTTCCCGAGAGGGCATCTTTAGCCATTTAACGTCCTCCGACAGGCCGAATAACTCGAAATTTGTTGGTGGCGAAAGCGTAATAGTCCTATACGCCAAAAGCCGGTATCTCCCATGTGACAAAGGGACAGTCCCTTTGTCACATTATTCGATGATGGTGCGGGAGTTCTGCGTGCGCATGGTGGCGAGCATGTGTTTGGGGACGGCGTGGACCATGCAGCTGCCGATAGTTGCGCTCGCGGCGACCTTGGCTGCATCGCTGCCGTTTTTGGTCGCGTAGCTGTGGCGGAAACGCTTGAGCATGGCGATGTCGTTGCCGCCGTCTCCATAGACCGCGACCTCGTCCTCGGCAATACCGTAGTAGCCCGCCAGCCAGGCCACGCTCTCGCCCTTGTTGCATGCCACGTCCGTGATCTCGAACATCACCGGATCGAACGGCGCGTTGACCACATGGTCCGAGCGCTCGGCAAGATATGCCTTAAGGTCACGCTCCAACTCGGGCGAGGTCACACGGCAGTTGATCTTGCACACATCGTGGCGCAGGATGTCACCAATCGACTGGTCGAAATACTGTTCCTCGTGATACCCGCCACGCGCACGCATGCCACGCATCACGATGCGCTTGATAGGACTGTCTTTTTTAAAGCCCGCCTGATGCATCTCGAACGAACCGCTCGAGTACATGCCATCGGGCGTGGAGCAATCAAAGCAAATGTCCGGAAACGCCTTGAGCAGTTCCTCAGTGACTTGCGGATCGATGGTCCAGGTCTTGAGCACCTCACCATGGCTGTCGCGCACGATGGACCCATTGGAGCAGCAGGCGTCAAGCGCCAGGCCCGTAAAGCCATGCTCGCCGATCGGCAACGTCGAGCGTCCAGTCGCGGGAACCACATGCAAGCCAGCCCCGGTCAGCTCGCGGATGGCACGGCGGATGGTCCCATCCGCCTCATGCAGTGCGTTCAGCAGCGTTCCGTCTAAATCACTCGCGAACATCTTGATCATGAGCGTGCCTCTCCTTCGTCTGCACGATATTGTAGACGAGAACGGGCGTGCCCCAAGAGAGGCACGCCCGTCAGGCGAAAGATTGTCCTACACCGCGGCGGGGCCGTGCTCGCCGGTGCGGATGCGGATGACTTCTTCGACCGGCTCGACCCAGATCGTGCCATCTCCAACGGTGCCGTAATCTTGGAAACGGAGCGGCAACGGACGCGAAGCCAACGGGAAATACGCAAGCAAGGGAGCCGTGAGCGCGCCCGTCCCAGCTAGCGCCGGAACAGCTCGCGGGCTCGGTCGCGGAGGTCGGTAGCTCGAATGACACCCTCGTAACGATTGATGCGCAGACGCGGGAAGGCGTTAAAGAAGCGTAGGTCGCGGCGGCTGAGTGACACGCTCGGTACCGGGCGGCTCATGCGCTTGCCGGCAAGGCGACGACCGAGCGACGGACGCGGCATACTCGGCGCGGCATCGGCCACGCGGCGGGCAGCGAGCGCCAGGCCGCGAGCACCATCCGAGATAAACGTCGGCATCGAAGTCTTCTCGCGCAGGGCATCGAGCGCCGCGTCGCCCAGCTCGGCCAGCCAAGCGTTAACGGCGCGACCGCGGATATGCGTCTGCGCCACCGAGTCAATCGCCGAATCGGGTATACGTTCGAGCATAGAGTCGGAGGCGTCGGCAAGCGACTCATTGATGCGGTCGGCAAGGTCGGCACGCACACGCTCAAGCTGATCGGACAGACGCCGCCAGCTCGCCAACGAGCACACCGCATCGACCATCATCGCGACCGCGACGATAAAGGCGGCCAAGCGCACGATTAGCACCGGCAGATGGCCAAGCAGCCCCAGCAATGCCGGCTCCACTAAACGGCAAATACACAACGCACCCAAGCCAAACGCG
Organism: uncultured Collinsella sp.; assembly: GCA_900547235.1. Lineage (GTDB taxonomy): Bacteria > Actinomycetota > Coriobacteriia > Coriobacteriales > Coriobacteriaceae > Collinsella. The sequence continues at coordinate 5,345 of URFP01000080.1, forward strand.
CAGGCCCAGTACAGGCAGATGCGTCCGTGCAGGTTAAACGGCAGATGCGAGTAATCCCAAAACCGGGCACCCGTCGTTTTTTCCAACAGCACGCCCACGCTATATTCGATCACGCTGCATACGAGCGCGGCAGCGACAAACTGGCTCGAGGCGTCTGGGATTCCACGCAGCAGCAACCAGCACGCAATGCCGCCCGCACCGTAGATGGGACAACACGGCCCTAGCAAAAAGCCGCTGTTGGCAAAGCGTCCGTGGTTGAGCATGGCGCAGACTGTCGACTCCCATACCCAGCCGCAAAAACCGTAGAAGGCAAACGAGAGTACCAGCGCCGAGAGCGGACAGGCGGCAAGCGTCGCGCCGTCAAATGCCATGTCGATCGCGGTTCCCACCGTCTACCCACTCCTCTTTTCGTTCGATTCTTTGCTCGAGCCGTCACTCGGGCCCTCGTTCAAATCGTTCGCGCCGCCTTTGCGCGGCAGACGGCCGGCAATCGTCTCGCGCAGTGCGCACCATTTATCCGCCAGGCACACAATCCATGCCTCACGACACGTCGGCGGCACCGGTACCAGCGGAAACATATGCCGTACGATAATATTCCGCTCGCGCGGCGTCAGCTCAAAATCTTCCTCCGCACGCGCCAAGGCAAAAAACGGGTGACGAAAGCCATGCAGTCGATGGCTTGGGTCGGGATCGTGCCAGTCATAGAGAAAGTAATCGTGCAGCAGGGCCCCGCGCAGCAGCGATAAGCGGTCGACGGAGATACCGACGCGGCCCAGGCGCTCGGCAAAGGACAGACTTGCCCGCGCTACCGAGGTCACATGCGTATAGACCGTCACATCGCCATGTTGGATAAACTCATGCATCAGGTCCAAGCGGCCCGCCTGGGCAAGCTGACGGGCGGCATCGTCGACCTCGCGCGCGATTTTCTCGGCACGAACGGTATCGGACATGCGGCCTCCTTCCGGCGGCGCTCGGCGGCAAGCCGCGGCCTGCGCGCAATGAATAAAATCATCATCGAATTTACCAGTATGGCATCGGACAAAACGTTTTGCCCCACCAGTTGGCGAATTACCGCGCCGCCGTCACATATCAAACGCCAAAATGTGCGAGACTGTCTTGTGCAATTGTGCCGGCCGAGGGAGTGCCGGCGCACGATTCGCATGGAGTAACCCACAACGATGCTGCTTACGCAAACGACAACGCCCGAGGACGTCAAGGCTCTCGATTGCGCCGAGCTTCCGCTGCTCTGCGGCGAGATCCGCCACGCCATCCTCGAAAGCTCCGCCGCCGTCGGCGGGCACGTTGCCCCCAACCTGGGCGTCGTTGAGCTTACGGTTGCGCTCCATCGCGTGTTTAACTCCCCCACCGACAAAATTGTCTTTGACGTGTCGCACCAGACCTATGCCCACAAGGCGCTGACTGGGCGCGCGTACACTTATATCGACCCGGCACGCTACGGCGAGGCCTCTGGCTTTGCCAATCCCGACGAGTCCGAACACGACCTGTTCGCCATGGGCCACACCTCCACATCGGTGAGCCTGGGCTGCGGCTTGGCACACGCCCGCGATCTGGCGGGCGACAGCTACAACGTCATTACCATCATTGGCGACGGTTCGCTTTCGGGCGGTCTGGCGTTTGAGGGCTTTAACAATGCCGCCGAGCTCGACAGCAACCTGATCATCATCGTCAATGACAACGACCAGTCCATCGCCGAAAACCACGGTGGCCTGTATCGCAATCTGGCCGAGCTGCGCGCCAGCAACGGCACCTGCGAGCGCAACGTTTTCCGCGCGATGGGGCTCGACTACCGCTATCTGGACGCCGGTAACGATGTGTTGGCCCTGGTCGACGCGCTGCAGGAACTGCGCAATATCGATCATCCCATCGTGCTGCACGTCTCCACCGCCAAGGGCAAGGGCTTTGAGCCGGCCCAGAGCGACCCCGAGCGCTGGCACCACGTGGGTCCGTTTGACATGGCGACTGGGCGCAAGCTCTGCCCGGGCCATCCGAGCGAGCCTGCGCCGCGCACCTATGCCGACATTACGGGCGAGGCGCTCAGCGCCGCCATCGAGCACGATCCGCAGGTCGTGGGCATCACGGCCGCCACGCCCTACATCATGGGCTTTACACCCGAGCTTCGCGCTGCCGCCGGCAAACAGTTCGTCGATGTGGGCATTGCCGAGGAGCACGCCGTCACCTTTGCCACCGCGCTCGCCAGCGCCGGTGCCAAGCCGGTCTTTGGCGTGTACGGCACGTTTTTGCAGCGCGCCTACGACGAACTGTGGCACGACCTGTGCCTCAACGATGCCCCGGCGACGATCCTTGTATTTGGCGCGTCGATCTTTGGCACCACATCCGAGACGCATCTTTCGTTCTTTGATATTTCCATGCTGGGCGGTCTTCCCAACATGCACTACTTGGCACCGGCCTGCATGGAGGAATATCTGTCCATGCTGAGCTGGTCGCTCGACCACCGCGAGCATC
>URFP01000081.1:0-7762 GCA_900547235.1 uncultured Collinsella sp.
GGTGTTGTGCTACGTGGCCGAGCTGCTTGCCTGCCTGCTGGCGCTGGCCTTCATTGCCGTGGCCTATGTCGTCGTGAGCGTGGCCATCGCGCTTGCGTTCGCAGCCGTAGCCTTGGTGGTGTGCCTTGCCGGGATTCCCATTATCCTTGCTGCCTCGTGGCGTAGGTAGCGGGGCGACCATGCGAGTTCTTATCGCGGCGTGAGAAAAACTTGCAGAAATCGCAAGCTCTTGTCACGCGATGAGAAAAACTTGCAGATTGGCGCGAGGGCGACAACTTTCCGCGCGAGCGCGGTTTCGATATCGCTTGTTAATGTGTCCGTGCGGCAGCATAAGCTAACAAACCAATATGAGTGATTGGAGACAAAATGTATCCGGACTATGAGTGCAACAACAATCCCATGAGCATTACGGATGAGGACGGTCCGTTCCTGGTCATGGAGGCGGAGCTGTTTTACAACGATGAGCTGAACGATGAGTTCAAGAAGAGCAGGGCGCGCCATTACTATTCTTGCGCAAGTGCTGCTACGGCACTTTTTTACTGCAAATCGCTTGCAGACAAGGACGACAATCCCTGGTATGTAAGCTGGGAAAAGGCGGTCGAGCAGTATCCGCTGGAGAAGTGCGAGAGCGCAACGATGCTCTATTGGGTTGAGCCGACCGATCCTTTAACGGCCCTCGATGCCCGCTACCCCCAATACGACCTTGAGCCATATGTAAGTAAGGCCATCCGCGTCGCCAGCTCATATTTGCTGGAGCTCCACGATAGTGCGTATTCGATTGATCAGTTGGATGTTGAGGATGTTGACAACCTGCTCACTGCTGCCTGGTTTTTGATCCAGAAACTCCAGGAGGGCGGGTGCATGCATGATCCAGAAGCCCTGGATAAGATTGAAGACGCTACGTATGACGCCTATTCAGCGGTCAGGAAATTGATTGAGGACGAAGAAGCGGCCAGGGCCAGTTCGAAGTCTGATGAGAATCTCTAGCCGCTGCATTGAACGGCGCGCCTGATCGGTAGGCTGTCGGAAAAGACCGGACAGCCTACCGACCCTAGTTGCTACATTGTTTCCTTACTCGCGGCGTAATGTTCCGCCTGCTTAAGGGCGTCCTCGTAGGCGCGCTGTTTTGCTTCGTACTCTTGGGCATAGCGCTCCTGTTCCGCTTGCCCGGGAACAGGCACGGTCATGCTTCGGGGGTCTTTGGGAGATAACTGTGCAAGCGAGTCTCCGTGCGAGGTGTCCCTGATGCGTGTCGCCCTTGTAGTGATTGACGCTGAAGAACGCGAGGTATTGGAGTGCGATCTTAAGAAGTTGCTCGCTTCGTGCGAGTAATCGCCGACTGTCTCTCTTTCCTTTCTTTCTTTTTTCAGGCGGCATGGACGCCGCCACCTCAACCGCCCTGCGTGAGTTTTTGTCCGCACGGGATGGTATTCAACACATGCAACAACTAAATCGGAGGTTTGACCATGGCTACGTGGGAGCTGAACTGCCAATCGAATCCGTCGTCTGCGGGCGACAAGGAGCTTGCTCCCTATCTTGCGCGCCAAAAGGCGATGCGCGAGTTTTTTGAGCGTGCGCTGTTTGCCCCCAAGGACCAGGACAACAACGGCCTGTACTTTTTGGGCGCCACGACGGGCTCGGGTAAAAACTACACGGCCGAGCAGGTCACGGCCGATCTAATTGCCGGCGGCTGGGATGAGTCGGGGTGTTTTAACAAATGCCCCGGCCGCCGTACCTTGGTGTTTGTGGTGCCGGGCAAGGACAACCGCGACAACTATGTTGCAAACGTGCGCCAACTGCTGGTTGATCAGGGTGTGGATTCCAAAGATGCGGCGCGCATGGTGTTCGATCTTCCGCGCGCGGGCGAGAACATCCTGCATTGGATCGAGGCCACCCGCGGCAAGGGTGCCGTGGGTGTGCGCAAAATTCCGTGTCCCATCGAAGCAGATGACGAGCACTCTTATCGCGTCATTAAGCGGGCATGGCGTAACGCTATGGAGGTCGCCGATGACCTTTTGGGCATCCTTGACACAAGGAGACGCCTGGGAAGTGTTGTCGATCGTCTGACCCCCAGCCTGCGGGACAAGCTGTCGTTAGCTGATGCGAGCCTGCGTTGGGCAGTGAGTTGCGAGCTTAAAAACATCACGCGTGGCATGGAGATAATCCCTCAGATTTGGCCATCTGCGCTACTCAACGACGAGAGCATGCCGCATGTGATTGCGTGCACGCCTCAAAAGCTCGTCAACACAATTGATACGGTGACCGGTGCGAGAGTTGTGCTTTTTAATGCGTCAGCCGCCGAGAAGAGCATGTTTATCTTTGACGAAATCGATCATATGAAGTCCGATATGCTGTCGACGCTGACGGACGACCCCGTGACGTTTCAGCCGGATGAGGTGCTGCGCATCCTTGATCGTCATTTTAACGGCGGCGTGGTGGACCCCTTGCTGCTAGGAAATCGAGACCAATGGATGGCGGTCTACACGCACGCTTCCACGTCGGGTGATCACAAGGGGTCGAATGCCGAGAGGAACAGGGTTTCGCGAGCGAGCGTAAAGGGAGCTGCCGAAGAAATCGCAAAGGATGCCGAGAATATTCAAAAGGCGCTTGCCTCTTGCATTAAGGAGATGAAGCTACGTCTGCCTTTTGCGCTGTCTGATGAGGCGAAAGAAGGGCAACTCTTCGGTCGACATCTGTTTGGCAGTGACGATATCTCGGTGGACGACAACTCGATAAACCCGTTGCGTTACAAGCTCAATAAGAACGGTACCCACAATATGATTACGGCTCATGGGGCGAATGGACAGCCAACAGTCAACAAGGCGGTGCGCCGAGCTCGCGGTATCGTCAGGATGGTGGTGGGTCATCTCGGCCGCTGCGCTGCGCTTATGGACAGCCTGTATTACGGCAGCATTTCGTACAAAGACGATCTTTCGCGCAAGAACATCATCGATGCGCTGGGCATTAGGAACGATCAGACCAACGAGAAGTATTTTTGGGATTCGTTGATGATGGCGCTGTTCTTTAAGAACCGTAAGAACGACGATATTGATGCAGCCGATGACTCGATGTATGCGCGCGGCGTCGGCTACCTGGTGATGGAAACCACGCTCGACCACATGTTTACCACGCACCTAACCAGCCATGGCATTGAGCGCATGCCCGAGGCGTACTTGGCCTCCATTGCTGCCAATGCACCCTGCGTGTGCATGAGCGCAACTTGGAGCGCATCGACCGTAAAGAACTTTAACCTGGATTACCTCGATGAGGTTCACGGCGTGGTCCGCAAGGATACGTGGATTGGCGAGCTCAACCAAGAGATCGTGCGACAGACCAAGCTGTTTAACAAGCAGGCGGCAAAGACGTACGACGTTGACGTTGCTTGGGTTGACGAAGACAAGAATCTTGCCGGTATGGCTGCGTTGGCCGGCGGCGCCTTTGGTGGGGCCATCGTATCGCCCGACGAGACGTACGAGCGCGTGATGGAGTTCTTTGACCAGGTCGGCGTAAGTGAAGGGCTTGCGGTGCGTCTGCGTTTAAAGATCGCCGACAGGGTGGGCACAAGCGACGTCAAGAGCATCGAGTTTGAATTGAAGCGTCTAAGCAAGACACTCGTTGCCGTGAGCACCTGGGCACGTGGCGTTGCACGCAACGAGCATCAGGCAGGAGCCATCTTTACGACGCGCCACATGGGAAACCATGGCGACTTTAATAGCTTGGCGCTGGACCTTGCCCGAGAAATCGTTGCCGAGCTGGTGATTCGGAACGTTAAGTGCCCCGAGGCGTCGTACGAGGAGTCGCTCAAGGAGGCCAAGGGTATGGTGCCGTGCTTTAACGCTGCAGAATGGGATATCGGTTGGGGTGACGCTCAAAACCGTCTCGAGATGGGCCGGCCAACCCTTATGCTCATCAATTTGTCGGCCGGTGGCTTTTCCAAGAATCTTAAATACAAGGTACCGGAAAGTTTGTGTCGCACGGTACGACAGGTTGATTGCGGCTTCGAGGATGCCGACCGCCGTCCCAAGATGGACCTGGACTTTCTGTACATTGAGTCGCCTACGAGCCGTCTGACGTCGGAAGTCGAGATTAGCTCGGCGACGTTTGTTCAGCAGGCGTTGACAGGTGTGGTTGAACAGGAAGAGCTGGTGGCGCGCGGAGAGGTCCCGTTTACCGAAAAGCGTCATAACGTACGGCTGCTGCTGTCTGGCACCAAACGGAATCTGCCGGTTCGCAATACCCTCTCTTATCAGGTCGAAGGTGCTCGCATTGTGGCGCAGGCCGTGGGCCGCCTGATGCGCACGAGCGTAAAGATGCCGCACGTGCAGGTAATGCTCGACCGCAAAATCGCCGGCGATTGCGACTTTTCGTTCCTGCACGATTTGCCGATGGGCTACGAGCTGGAGCAGGTTGTTGGCGCCTGTGCGGCTGTCAACAACCACATGGCAGACAAGAAGCAGCACGCTGCTAACAAACAGCAGAACCTTGCTGCCTTTAGGAACAACCTGGCAAAAGAGAAGCACGAAAAGCTGGCATGGAAGGTTGCCTCCCTCGATGCGCGCGAGGAAGATCTTGCCGCCTTTGACGATGAACGCGACTTCTATCTGCATCATTTCTGCCTGCCGTGGGAAGAGCTTGCGAGCTATCCGGCGCGCCGAAGCACCGCGTTGCGTATGCCGTATGCCACGAGCGGTTATGCGTATGCAGAAGGCGGTGCGTGCAAGGTGCCGCACTTTGAGTTTCCTAACTACGATGGCGAGCCTGTCGAGCAGATTGCCGCCCGTCTGGAGGAGCGCTGTCGCTATAACGAGGGCTTAAAGGGCGCGAAGGTTCGCCAGGTAAGCCAGATGGCTGCTCGTGTGTCCGAGCTGCTCTCAATTCGCGAGGTGCGCGAGCGCTGGTCGCGCGACGGGGTACCTACGACGTTGCAGCCGGCGGCGACGGTGCACATGACGCCCTATATGTTCCAAGCGGTATACCTTGGAGAGCTGGGCGAGTCTGCCGGCAGGGCCATCTTTGAGGCGTATTACGACGGGTGTTATTCGCTTACTCGTGGTGATGCGGCCCATGCCGAGACAGGCGGCGATTTTGAGGTGCTCGATGCCGCCGGCAACAAGACCGGGGTGTGGATCGACTTTAAGCACTATCGTATCGGCGCCTATGAGGCCTACAGGCGCAACGGCGGCGATGCCACGGATGCCGAGCGCTTTAAGGCCAAGGCCCAAAAAGTTGGGGCGAAGCGCCTGTTGATCGTCAATGTTTTGGCCGATGAAGCGGCGCTGGAGCTCCGCCAAAAGACAATCGATGACGAGGGGATGGTGTTCTCCTTCCCGTATATGGCCGCTGACGGTGCAATCAGCCTGGAGATGATGGAGGCGATCGGCCGTGCAATCGAAGCATAGCCAGCCGTGTGGCCTGGGCGACATCGCCGTATCCGAGTTCGATTTGCAGCTCGATGCCGCTGCTGCCGAGGAGCGCTACTCGGTCTTTTGGTGCAATGTAGGCGATGCTGGCAAGCATGCCGTGGCGAACTTTATGGCCGATGTGTGCCAGACGGGCAAGGTCGTCGCGCTCACGCAGCTTGCCGATAACCGCGTCTTTCTCATGGTCAAGGCGGGCGCGCAGACGGGCGATCTTAATGCCTCGCTTTATCAGGAGCAGGTGGTTCCGATTAAAACTCATTGGGACGAGCTGGATGATTACGTAGCGTTGCGTCTGCTGTTTAACTCGTGCTCGCAGTTCGAGGGAATTGAGGACGAAGTTCCCAATGACACCGGGCACCTGTATGTCATTAGCGCCAAGGGTGCCCGCCGCGATGCTGTCGAAAGCGACGGAAGGGGACCTGCCAAGATCGAAACGGTTGAAATCGTTATCAACGAAGACTGCACCTTCGAACTCAAGATTCGAACGTTTACCAAGCGCCGGGTGCTTATCGGTCGTGCGGCAGGCGACGAGTTAGAACTCAAGAAGATCAACAGCCAGGTGGGTTACAGGCTGTCGCCTGTGGCTACGGTGGTGCTGGCCCACGGACAAAGTGACGAGTACATCCTGCGCCGCGCCAAGGGCGATAAGCCGTCCAAACGTCGCGACCTTACGTTTTCTGCCCAGGCGGAAAAAGTCGCCTATACCAAGAAGGGCATCCTGTACCGAGAGCTGCAGATTCTTGAGCGTCGGTACAGCGATTTTGCCCAGGTGTCGCTCAGAGAGTATCCGCGTAAGAGCTTCTACGAGGTTTTGAAAAGCGAGCAATATGACCGCGTGGTTGCGGAACGTTCGGTGGGGCAGCGGGTCGTTGTGTCGTTTGCGCGCAAAGGGCTTGCCGGGGTCGCGCGCAAACTCGCCGATCGACTCATCGATACCTCCTGGGATGTGCGCGCGTCGTATGACGGCGGAGTTGTTGATCCGTTGGCTTGGAATCTGGTTGTTGTGCCTAACGAGGTTGCCGAGAACGATGGCTATGCCCTGCACGCTGGGGTGGTGGAACAGCATGTGACGCCGGATGTGTGCGAGCCGCTGTTTAAGGCGGCGTCGAATGCAAAGGTGCGCGGCGCACAGGAGGGGATCCTGGGGGCCATGCTCAAAGAGCTGCTGGTTAAGCAAGATGTTGCCGACGGACGGGTGAGGGCGTTTGACCTTGGCTCTTTTGGCGTTGGGTCGGTGACGGTCTGCGGCGTGGCCAATGTTGCGCGCAGGGAGAAGGATAAGGTTGAGCTAGATGAGCGCCTTGCGACGTTGACGATCGGTGCGGACGGGGCCATGGACTACGCCTCACATCCGATCGAGGACGGTCCCGTGGACGAGATGGAGCTTGAGCTGCTGACGGCCGAGGGTAAGCTCGACAAGGACGCCTATATCTTTGACGTGCGGGCGGGCGGACGCGCTATGCTCGCACGCGTGCGGGATACGGGCTTGACGACCTTCTCTAGCGACTTCGTGAACTTGGTGCGCGATTACCAGCTTACGGGTAAGGCGGGTCGTAAGAAGGAGTTTTTCGAGAGTTACAACTCGCCCTATTACGGCATTGGAACGTTCGAACGCGCAGGGATGACCTGCTACTTTGTCGGCGTCAACAACGGCACCAAAGAGGATGTGGCAACGGCGATCCATGTACGCTCGATTGAGGTGCTCGAAGGTGATGATCTGTCCGAGCTGCTGGTTCAGCTGGTCAATGTGGGGCTTTCGCGCTACGGAGCTCCCTCCAGGTGGCCGATTCCGGTCAAGTATCTCAACGAGTGCGCTGCGCGTGAGGGCGCGGTGGGGGATGTCGGTGGCGGCAAGTGATGGTGTCGCGCAATTATCGCTCCTAGAACTTTTTGAAATTATGCTTGCATTGTAAAAGGGGAGAACATATACTGCAGCCATAGCACATCAGATGGGGTCTCAAAAAGAGACCAAGCAAATGAGTTTTCAGTTTATGTTAAGAGGTACTTGAGCATGACCAGCAGAATTTTCCCCCTTTACAACGACAATACCGACCATATCGATCTCAATACCATCTGCGGTTACAGTATTTGTTCTAAGGCCGAGAACTACATGTTTGCTCAAGATGATTCAGAGCTTAGCTCCGAAGATTATGAGTACATGAATGATATTGAGCGCGAGCGGGAGTATGAGCTCGGCATCCGCTGATGGATGTGGGCTTGTCTCCAACTCCTCCGATTTAATTACCCCGTTATCACCTCTTTTTAGCGGGGCAAGTTAGATCGACTATCTGTGTCAAACAACGGCTCACCGTGGGAAGGAATCGGCAATGAGCAAGAACATG
>URFP01000082.1:0-7694 GCA_900547235.1 uncultured Collinsella sp.
CGACCGCCCCGCACTCCCCCGCCGCGAGCCGCGATCTGGGGACCGCCGTCTCGAACACCGCGAACGCCGTGGGCACTTTTATCGCCCAGGGCGCGTCGGCCATGCGCGAGATGAACGCCGCCAAGAAGGCACTCGCCGATGCCCGCGCCCACCTGTCCGAGCTTGAGCAGCGCATCGCCGACCAGGCAGAGGAGCTCGAGACGCGCCAGGACATCGCAGGCCGCTACGATCAGATCATCGCCGACCAGCGCCAGGCAATCGCCACGGCACAAAAGACCGCTGCGGCCGCCGAGATTGACCGCGACGCCCATGCCGCCAAAGCGACTGAGCTCAAGGGCCAGCTCGAGCAAATGAAGGCAGAGGACGATGCGACCGAGCTCCGCCTGAAGGCTGCACTCGACGCCGTGGAAGCCCGCGAGGCGAGTTCACGCGAGACCGGCAACCGCCTGGTTCGTCGACTCGAAGATTCCAAGCGCATCCGCGACAAAGTGAAGGCTGAGCGCGATACCGGTGTCGCCGCCGCACGACAAACTGCCGATGCTACGCGCGCACAGCTCGAGACCTTACGTCGCGAGTATGCCGAGCTGCAGCGCAACCCTTCGGCAAATCCCGCCAATTACACCGTGCGCACCAGCGAGTTGTCTATGCAAATCTCCGACGCTGCCGACGCCCTCCGCAAGGCCGAGGAAGACATTCCGCGCGTGACCGCCGATCTTGAACATTCACTTGCCGCCGCCGAGCAGGCCGTCGAGCAGGCACAGGCCCCCATCGCCGATGCTAAACGCGCGCACCAGGCCGTAACGGCCGAGGCAGATGCCGCGCGCGACGAGCTGCAGTCCGCAAAAACTGCCGCCGCGACGCGCCAGCGCGAGCTGCGCGAAAAGATCGCCACGCAGGACAAGGCACGCCGCGAGCAAGAGCAGGCCATCGCAAACGCCCGGGCAGATGCCGCGCATGCGCAGTCGATTATCGAGCAGGCGACCGAGGTGCACGACCATCCCGAAATCACCGAATCGCTCGCCGGGTCCTTGGCACGCGACAAGGCCGAGCATGCCGAGACCGAGCGCGAAGTTGCCCAACTCGAGGCCGCCGAAGACGACGTGCGCAAGCGAACCCGCGACTCACGCGTCAAATTCACCGGAGCCATCGTCTGCATCATCGCCGCAATCCTGGTGATCATCCTGGTCTGGCTCTTCGCGAGCAAGTAAGCCGGTTGCCAAAAACAACCCAACGCAGTTGCGGTGAGATAGTTCCTGTTTAGCCCTCAAAAAGGCCAATTCAAGAACTATCTCACCGCAACTTATTTAGATTGGCACAAGGCAACCTATCCCTCTTGCACCAATCTCTTGACATAAGGACCGTCCCCAAGTGCCGGCACAAAAGGAACGTCCCCAACGACTACCCGACAACCACGGCAACGCCGATGTTCTGGCAAAGTCAGCGAAAACCCGCCAGAGCGAGCAAGGTGCCTTGAAACGAGGCAGCATTGATCTTCTGATCATGCCGCCGAAGTTGAAAGGCAGATTGCCGCCCTGGCGGGTTTGCAGCGTCGACCGGTTACGGCGTTTGGAAAACGCCGTAACCTACTGAATGAGCATTGCGTCGCCAAAGCTGAAGAAGCGGTAGCGCTCCTCGATGGCGGCGGCGTAGGCATCCATGATCTGGTCGCGGGTGGCAAGCGCGCTCACGAGCATCATGAGCGTGGAGCGCGGCACGTGGAAGTTTGTGATCAGCGCGTCGACCACGTGATAGGTCGAGCCGGGCATAAGGTAGAGCTGCGTCGTGGCGTTCTCGCGCACCACGATGTCACCGCGGCCAAGTGTATCGGCCCCGTCCTCGCGGTCCTCAAAATAGCGCGCCGTCACGGCCGGATCGGACACCGGTGCCTCAGCGTCAAAGGCGCTCTCGAGCGAGCGCACTGCGGTGGTACCGACAGCAATCACGCGATGCCCCTCGGCCTTAGCCTTATGCACGGCGTCGACAACCTCCTGCGACACGTGGTAGCGCTCGGTGTGCATCACGTGCTGCGTGGGGTCGTCCTCCTCCACCAGACGGAAGGTATCGATACCCACCTCGAGCTCGACGGCGGCAAACTTCGCACCCTTGGCCTCGATAGCGGCCATAAGCTCGGGCGTAAAATGCAGACCCGCCGTAGGAGCGGCAGCCGAGTGCTCCTCCTTCATGGCGTAGACGGTCTGGTACTTCTCGGGATCGCCCTCGTAATCGGTAATGTAAGGCGGCAGCGGCACGTGGCCGGCAGCATGGATGGCCTCGTCGAGCGTGCGCGGGTCACCGGCGGCATTGCAACCGGCCGGCTCAAAACGCACCAGACGACCGCCGCGGCTATCGGTGACAAAGTCGATGACCTCGGCCATCAGCACCACGGGAGCCCCCTCGGGCGCATGGGCGCCACCGGCGCGATACTCAATCTGAGCACCGGGCTTCAGGCGCTTGCCCGGCTTGACCAGGCACTCCCAAACGTGACCCAGCGGGTCAACATCCTCGCGGCGCTTGAGCAGCAGCGTCTCGACCACACCGCCCGAGCCAGCCTTGCGACCGATAAGACGGGCCGGCATCACGCGCGTCTGGTTGATGACGAGCACATCGCCCGGCTCGATATAGTCGATGATGTCGCGGAAGATGCGGTGCTCAACGGTACCGCCATGCTCTAGCGGCGTTCCTGTCTCGGAGCCTTTGCGATCAACCACCAGCAGGCGGCAGGAGTCGCGCGGCTCGGCAGGCGCCTGGGCGATGAGCTCTTCGGGCAGGTTATAGTCAAAATCATCGGTACGCATAGACACGTCGGATTCTCCTTATATAGCTAAAGTCCGCTCTACATCCTAGCAGGCTGACGTCCCAAGTGAACTACTTTTTGGCGGCTTTGCGCTCGTCGCGGATGCGGGCGCGGTCCATGGCCGCCTCGACAGCCGAGAAGCGGCAACCACAGTAGTTCTGCCGATACATGCCAAGCTCGCGCGAACGACGTGTCGCCTCGGGGTAATACGGGCGAAAATCGCGAATCACCGGGGTGAGCCCGTGTGCCGCCGCCAAGCGCTCAAGCACGTCATTGCAGGTATCGAACAGCTGGTACGGCGAGACGGCGAGCGTCGTGCCCACAAACTCAAACCCGCGCTCCTGGGCCACGCGGCACGCCTCGGCCAAGCGCAGGGCATAGCACGCGCGACAGCGACGAGGCCGATCGACACCCAGCGGTGCCACGCCGGTCTCCCAGCGATCGCGGTCCTCCCCTGCCTCGATGAGCTCGATGTCGCCATCGGCACACCACCGGCGCAGCTCGTCCAAGCGGCGCTGCCATTCATCGCGCGGTTGAATATTGGGGTTGGTCCAGCAAATCGTGGGCTCAAACCCCTCCTCGCGCAGCAGGCGAACCGGCTCAAGCGAGCATGGTGCACAGCACGCATGCAGCAACAACGACTTCATCGACATCTCCTCACCCAAAAAAGCGCACGCCAAAGGACGTATCCTCGCAGGCGACAATGCGGCGGTCGCGCAAAATGGTCCACACGTAATACCAGTCGCCTACACAGCCCGACAAATGCAAGCCGGCCGCCAGATAGCACAGCAGCGGATAGCCCGAAAACGCAAACCCCAGGGCAAACGCTGTCGTCACAACAACCGTCGGCGCCAGGCAAATGGCCATGTACCGAGCACGCGAATACACCACGCCCTCGGCGCAGGCATAGATCATCGCAGTCTCGCGATTCGCCCCAAAAGTCACGTGCGCACCGGCAGGCGCCAGCAGCTTAAAAAACACCGCATGCACCAGCTCGTGCACGGCAAACGACGCTGCAGAAACCGCAACCACACCGACCATCCAGCCCACGACTGCCGTCCAGCCGCCCGCATCAGCAGCATCCAAGTCTGCAGGCCCGCCCAGCAGCATAAACACCGGCACCAGGCACACGGCAAACACGCCGACTACGACCATCCCCCACACGAAGCAAGCGTGCAGAAAATCCTCGTCTTCAAACGCATGTATGTTGGAAATCTCATTCATAGCATCTTAGGATAGCGCCCCTGCCACGTACCCGTCCGCATGTGCGATAATGTCGAACGATATGCACGAATTGACCACCGCGCCGCCGAGCCCCGCGCCCGGCCGCGCTCTCACCATATGCGAAGGAGTCCCATGGCATCCAAATACTCCATGAACGACCGTCCCAGCTGGCCGCGCCGCGCCATCGTTACCGCCGGCGAGCCCTACGGCAACAAGGGCCTTCACTTTGGCCACGTTGGCGGCGTCTTTGTCCCGGCCGACTTCTTCGCCCGTTTCCTGCGCGACCGCCTGGGCCGCGAGAACGTCATCTTCACCTCGGGCACCGACTGCTACGGCTCGCCCATCATGGAGAGCTACCGCAAGCTCAAGGAGAACGAAGGCTACGATAAGTCCATCGGCGAGTATGTCGAGTCCAATCACTCCCGACAGGCCGCGACCCTCAACAACTACAACATCAGCTGCGACATCTACGGCGGCTCAGGCCTTGAGCCAGCTGCGCAGATTCACAACGAGGTTACCGCCGAGATTATCGAGCGCCTGCACGAGCAGGGCACCATCTCCAAGCGCTCCACGCTGCAGTTCTACGATGCCAAGGCCGGCACGTTCCTCAACGGCCGTCAGGTGATCGGCCGCTGCCCCATCCAGGGCTGCAAGTCCGAGAAGGCTTATGCCGACGAGTGCGATCTGGGCCACCAGTTTGAGCCCGAAGAGCTCATCGCACCCAAGAGCCAGCTCACCGGCGAGGTGCCCGAGCTGCGCCCGGTCGACAACCTCTACTTCGACCTACCCGCCTACCTCGACTTTATGAAGACCTATACCGCCAAGCTCGCCCAGAACCCGCAGGTTCGCTCCGTGGTCTCCAAGACCATGGAGGAGTGGCTGCTGCCGGCACAGCTCTACATCCAAAACAAGTTCCGCGAGGCCTTCGATGCCGTCGAGGATCAGCTCCCCGAGCACACCGTGCTGGAGCCCGAGGGCAACAAGAGCAGCTTTACCGTCACCTTCCCCAGCTGGAAGGAGCGCGACGATGCCCACGCGGTGCTCGCCAACGGCGGCGTGCGCTTCCGCAGCGGCAAGGCGCTCGTGCCCTTTCGCATCACCGGCAACATCGACTGGGGCGTTCCGGTGCCCGAGGTCGACGGCGTGAACGACGTCACTTGCTGGTGCTGGCCCGAGAGCCTGTGGGCGCCCATCAGCTATACGCGTACCGTGCTCGCACGCGATGCCAAGGCCGCCGGCGTGACCGAGGGCGTCGCCGCCCAGGATGCCGCCCTCATGGGCGAGCCCGCCGCCGATTCCACGCAGGTCCCCGCGCCCACCTACCAGCACAGCTCGCTCGACTGGCGCGACTGGTGGTGCTCGGACGACGCGCAGATCTACCAGTTCATCGGTCAGGACAACATCTATTTCTACTGCATCGCGCAAACCGCCATGTGGGAGGCCCTGGGTTGGGACCTTACGCAGAGCACCGTCAGCGCCTGCTATCACCTGCTCTACATGGGCAAAAAGGCGAGCTCGTCCTCGCAGACCCCTCCCCCGCCGGCAGACGACCTGCTCAACCACTACACCTGCGAGCAGATGCGCGCGCACTGGCTGTCGCTCGGCCTATCCGAGAAGCCGGTGAGCTTTAGCCCCAAGGCATACGACACGCGTGCGACCGGCAAGGACAAGGACGGCAACGAGGTGCGTGCCTGCGACGACAAGCGCGTTATCGATCCGGCCCTTAAGGAGAGCGCCCTTTTGACCGGCGTCTTCAACCGCCTGGCCCGCAGCTGCTTCTACGGCGTCGCCATCAAGGAGGGCGACGAGAGCCCCTACCGCAACGGCTGCATCCCCGCCGGTGCCGCTTCTGACACCGTGGTCGAAGCCGCCGAGCAGGCAGCTCTCGCCTTTGAGCAAGCCATGTACAAGTTCGAGACGCACCGCGCGCTCGCCGTGTGCGACGACTACCTGCGTGCCGCCAACAAGCGCTGGAGCGACGCCTCTAAGGCCGCCAACAAGCTCGAGGGCGAGCCGGCAAACGCCGCAATGACGCAGGCCCTCGTCGACGCCTTTACCGAGCTGCGCGTGGCGACCGTCCTGATGCACGGCATCGTCCCTGCCGGCTGCGAGCTCATCTGCGAGTACTTCGACGTTGACCCGGTCGCCTTCTTTAGCTGGGATAACATCTTCGCCTCCACGGATGAGTTTGTGGAGAGCCTGGGCGAGAAGCCCGGCGAGCACCGCGTGAAGCCGCTACCCCCGCGCTTCGACTTCTTCAGCAAGCACGAGAGCCAGTACTAGGCAACAGCAACGCGCCCGGGAATGATTATTCTGGGACGGGGATTAAAAAATCATTCCCGGGCGACGCAAAGTAGTCTTTTTGGGACGGGGATCATTAAATGATTTTTTAATCCCCGTCCCAGAATAATCATTTAGGTGGAAGGAAAGACGGATGTCCAAGCCGCGTCGTCGTAAGCAGAAAAAGCAGGTCAAGGCCGAGCTCAAGCTCAGGCAGTTTGCCGCCACCGAGCTTTCCGACCAGCTTGCCGCCCTCCCCTGCGCTGCCGACCTGCCGCGCTTTATGGTCGACACGGTTGCCGGCGCCTATACGCCTGCCGATGCCGAGCTCATGATCGAGGGCTTCGGCGCCGCGGCCACACGCCCGGTCACGCTGCGCACCAACACGCTCAAGGCGACCGCCGAGGACATCGCCGCCGCGCTCGACGCAGCCGGCATCGCCCACCAAACCGTCGCTTGGTACCCAGATGCCTTCATCCTGCCCGACGCCCAGGTTTCCGACCTGTGGGACCTCGACATCTATCGCGACGGCAAGATCTACCTTCAGAGTCTGTCGTCCATGATGCCGCCACTCGTACTGGGCGCCCAGGCCGGCGAGGACATCCTGGACATGTGCGCGGCCCCCGGCGGCAAGACGACGCAGATCGCCGCCCTCACGCAGGGGCAGGCGCACCTTACCGCCTGCGAGATGAGCATTCCCCGCGCCGAAAAGCTCGAGTCAAACCTCCACCGCCAGGGTGCCAAAAACGTGCCCGTCATGCGCATCGACGCACGCGAGCTCGACGAGTTCTTCCGCTTCGATCGCATCCTGCTCGACGCCCCCTGCACCGGCACGGGCACCGTCATCAGCGGCAACGAGAAAAGCCTGCGCGGCCTGACCGAGCAGCTGCTGAGCAAGTGTGCCCGCTCGCAGCGAGCACTTCTGGACCGCGCCATGGGAGCCCTCAAACCGGGCGGCACGCTCGTCTATTCGACTTGTTCGATCTTGCCGCAGGAAAACGAGGACGCCCTGCAAGAGGCCCTCGACAAGCATATGGACTGCGAGCTCATCCCCCTCGATGGCACGCCGAGCGAAAGTGAAATGCGCCGCGCCCAGGAAGCTGGCGAAGAGCCACGCGTCGAGAGCAACGCCCTCACCGAGGCCATCGCCGCCGGCCACGTCTCGTCCGTCGCCAACGGTATGCCCGGTACGCTCACCATTCCGCCTAGCCGCGACTTTGAGGGCTTCTACATTGCCCTGATCCGAAAACGCAGCTAGCGTACGGATCCAAAACTCAACAAGCTATCTCCGTGCGCGTTTGTCCTGCTGGTCGCGATGCTGTTTAAGCATCGCGCGCTCCTTGCGTTCGGCCCTTTTGCCCTTAATGGCCGTGACCACAAAGTAGATGACCGCGGC
>URFP01000083.1:0-7463 GCA_900547235.1 uncultured Collinsella sp.
TGGTTTCGCAGTGCACCATGGCCACATGGGTGATGTCTGGGTTTTCTGTTAAAATTGCGCGCACTTTTGCGGCGTCGGGGATTAGGTTGTATTCCTCGCTGCAGGCGAGATAGTTCAGACGGTGTTACGCGTCATGGCTACTCACCGTCCAGGGTCGCAAAGAGCGCCAGGTGCAGGGTGCCCGGGTCTTGATGCAGGTAGTCGGCGCTATCGGGGTCGGTTCCCTCGATGTAGTAATAGATGTCGAGGCGATAGTTCTGGCCCAGCGCCAGCGTGGCAAGCGTGTTTTGCGGGCGCGTGGCCGTCTCGCTCGTGTCCAGGGTAAAGGCAGCCGGGTCCTGTGTCACGTTGGCACCGCAAGCGAGCTGGCCGTTTTGCCAGCCCAGGAGCATGCCATCGGCGTAGCCGGCAAGGCCAGCCGGGGCGGTCGTGGGATGCTCGCCGCGATGGCCGCTGTCGGAACTGTCGAGCTCAAAGATGTTGGTGGCAAGCACCTGGTTGCCGCTCGAGACCTTGATGCCCACGCGGGCCGCGCGCAGCAGCTCGGCGTTGGCGCCCTGCGGGACCAGCGATTCGGCCAGATACAAGTTGACCCTGCCCTTTACTTTGCTGGCACCCGTTCCGGTAATGGTGGGACGCAGATCTATCCAACCATGGTAGAACGCGGAGCCATTGTCTTTTGCCTGCTCAAACACCGTGGCATCGCCGGCCGAGTTGTTTTGCGCGCAGGCCGCAAAGCCGTTGAGGTCAAAGGTCGAGACCGGGTAGAGCGTCACGGCCCCGCTCGCGGTGGAGGCCAGAGATGCATCGCCCTGCTGCGACCAGCTGCCGCGATCGGCGTCGCCCAGCTCCAGCACCAGCTTGGACGTGTCGCTGTGCACGCTCACCGAGTTGGTGTTGACCTTCATGTTGTTGGTGAACCAGGCGTAGGTCGCGGCGCCCAAGGTAGCGGCGAGTGCCACCATAACGAGCGCGATGTAGGCACGCGCGCGACGGGCGTGACGGCGGGCGACGGCGGGCTCGAGGCGTTCGCGCTCGGCGGCTGCGTTGGAGGGGACCGCGGGGGTCGCGCTCTCGGTTTTGGTCTCGCGGTTATATGCTGGCATGTGCTGCTTTTCTCCCATGACGATTCGCTCCCTTACGCCTTGGCCGCGGCAAAGGCAAGCTGCAGCACCACATCGCGGGCCTGAGCCTCGTCGATGCAATTGGCGTCGCAGCCTTCCATGTACACAACGTAGCGAACGCTTGCCACCTCGTTGGCGGCCAGCGTGCAGATGGGCGTGGCACCTGCGCGCGCCGTGGGCGTGTCGCCGGTGCCGTCCATGCTGTAGACGCTTATGGCGCGTGCGGGATCGGCGGTGTAGGTCCAGCCCGAGGCACCGGGCGCCACGACCACGCCGTCTTGCGCGGTGGTACGCCTACTGGTGGCGCCCGAGGTGTTGCCCAAATCGTCGCAGGTAAAGATATGCGTTTGCGTGCCCGACTGAGTTGTAATGACCAGGCCCAGACGCAGCGCGGCCAGCAGCTGCGGGTCGTTCGTCACGTTCATCTGGCCCTGATACAGGTACACGTTGAGCGCGCTATCGCTGCCCTTAAGGTACAGCGTGCCCGAAAGGGCGTAGTCGTCCAGCCGCGCGGTGCAGTCGGCGTAGTCGGTCGTGATGCCGGCGGCGTTTTGGAACGTGCCGCACCAAAAGCGGGAAAGGTCTACCGTCGAGACGGGATAGAGCGTCTTGTCGGCGGCGGCAAGCGTTGCCGTTGTGTCCCAGGGCCCGTTGGCCGAAAGACCAATCTGCAGGTCGGTACCCTCGTCGCTTACCGTGTGCGCCACGGGCGTCACGTTGGTGTAGTGCGAGTTGCTAAACCAGGCGTAGGTGGCAGCGCTCAGGGCGGCTACCAGCACCAACATCCATGCGGCCGCAGCAACCATGCGACGGCGCGAGCTTAGGATATCTTTGATGTTCGATACACTCATACCCAGCCCCCTTACGAACGCTTGCCGGCAAAGCGCAACGCCAGCGATTGCAAGCTGGTGGCGGCCAGGTTGTTGGTGCAGTCGGGGTCGCAGCCTTCCAGCCACACGTACACATCCACGCGCACGGGCGTGCTGCGGTTGGTGCCCTTTGCAGCGGCGGGCAGGCTGCAGATCTTGGTCGTAGCCTCCTTGAGGCTCACGATGCCGGTGTCTTCGTTGTAGTCACAGAAGTTTGCACTGGTCAGCTGGTCAAAATGAACCGTGGTGCCATTGGAGCGGGTGCTATCGAGCACCAAGTGGTTCTGCTCGCTCTCGCCGGCATCCTTGCCGTCGAGCGTGTTGTAGCGCGCCTGGGGGTTGCGCTCGCCCGAGACCTCAAAGACGTACTGGCCCGTAACGGTGTCGCCCTGTCCCGGCGCATAGGTAACCAGTCCCACGCGCAGGGCGGTGGAGATGGGGTTTGCCGGGTCCTGCTCGGTAAAGTCGATGCCCGACAGGTACACGTCGGTCGCGGCAGAGTTGGTGGCCAGGTACAGGGAGGTCTTGTAGTAGTCGGAATGCTCGGCGGCGCCAAACATACTGGCAAAGAGCGAGTCCTGGGTGGTTCCGCCGGTAAAGCCCGTTACCTTTTGGAAGCCGTTGAGCACATTGTCGGTCGAGACGGGATCGAGCAGGCCCAAAAAAACTCAGGCCGGCGTTGGTCTTGTACTCGCCGTCGTATTCGTTGGAGATAAGGAAGGTCACGCCCGTGCCGGCGGCCATCTTGACGTCGGTGATATGGCGGTTGGCGTTGTAGATGTACCAGGCATACGTTACGGCTCCGGCAGCAGCAAGGGCCACCAGCAACGTGGCGAGCATGCGATTGAACTGTTTTCGCAGCGAGCGCGCGTCCGACATGTCCCTCCCCCAGATGCCGCATCGTAAACTACCTGGACACCATTTGCCCATAATGGAACCATTTTACGCGAAAGTGCAGCTCACCGAGTATACAAACGGGACTTTTCGCGTGCTGCTCGCGCTGCGGCGAGCTCCGATGGAGCCACAAATCACCAGTTTTTTAAAATAGTTCTTGCCACTGGGCGGGAGCTCCGTTATATTATTCCCTGCGCACTCGCGCACCCTTGATCGGGCGTTTAGCTCAGGGGGAGAGCGCTTCCCTGACACGGAAGAGGTCAGAAGTTCAAATCTTCTAACGCCCACCAAATGTTCGCAGCTCAGAGGCTTCACCTCTGAGCTGTTTTGTTTTACGCTGCCAAGCCAAGAGAGCGCCGCTGCACCCAAAGCCGCCTCAACAACGCCAGCAACCACCCCAACCAAGCCAAAGCCGCCCAAACAACCCCAGCGGGCGCCCCGATCAGGCCCGAATGGGCCTCGCAGCCATATATAAATAACCGCCTATAAATTGAGGTTTAATACTTTTCCCGAGAAGTGAACGAGCTTATTTGGACCCCCGGAGCATCCACACTTTTTGACGTTAAAACCGCAGGATTCCAGCAGCAAAACCGCAGGAAACAAGCCCCTAAAAGTGTCGATGTTTCGGGGGTCCATTCTGACTCGTTCACTTCTCGGGAAAAGTATTAAACCTGGATATATGGCCGCTAATTCTAACCCCCTGCTACCGCCCCTACCAATACTGATGCGCATCGATAACGGCTTGCCAGAGCCAAAATCGCTTCGTTTCGGCACGCGTGTTGGCAAAATATCGCTGCTCTGCACTCATCGCCTTGTTAAAGATGGGGCGCTTATTCCGATGCAGCTTGCGTCGGATGCGCTCGCACAGCCGAACGAGCTTTTCGTAGTCATTTGCTTGGTCGGTTGTCACGGTAAAATACGCTAACCCCTCAAGCAGTTCCAACTCGTTGCGGCGCTCGGCATCCTTGTGGATCTTCTCGCGGCCGTCATGAATGGCATCGCTGTCGTAGTCGACCATCGCGGTCAGCACCTCTGGCAGCAGCCCGGCCTTTACTTTATCCCTGCCCACCTCGACTTTAGCTGTAAGCGTAATGTCGGGCGTGCGCTCCAGCACGCGCAGCTTGCGCTCGCGTCCATCGTTGAGTCCATCGCGAATAAAGACCTTCTTGTTGAGCTCGGCCTTGCCCAATGCATACCCGCCGTAGCGCGTAGGCAGCGACATAAACATGCACAGCCCCGACTCCCTCGGAGAGCGCGACCCCTCGATCACATACGCAAGCAGCGCCTTTGCTTTCGCGAGACCCCTTACCTTTGGGGACGCCTCGATATACGCCGCAATGAGCTCCTTGGTCGTGAGCTTGCTATCGCGCATGCCCGCATCTCTACTGGTCACCCCGCCGGGGGCAAGGTTATCCAACCGGTAGTTCGATGTCATGGCATAGCCGGCATAGATGGCCTCGGCCGCAGAGCTGTCGTGTGCAGCCTGCACAAACGCCAGCTCGGGAGCGCACACGTACGCATCCAGGCCGCCCATCCAGTGGCCCAGCGAGATAAACGAACCCGCGGGGAGCTCGTTAGTGCACAGGTGCGTCGCGACGTGCTTAGTCCGTCGGCGGTCGGCGCGCGACGGCACCAGCAAATCCAGCGTTTGGATCCCCAGATCATAGCGATCGATAAACTCCTGCGCCTCCTGGTCACAGAGCGCACAGGCGCCCGCGATCGACACGACCTCTGGTTCCGAATCCCCAAAGCGCGGGTTCGGGATGTGCGCCAAGAGCGCCAGCGCAGCGTTATGTGAAACGATAAAGTACCCCATGGCGCGAAGATAGCACGCGCGTCGGCGGCGGCTCGCGGCCCTGGCGAGTTTTCGGCAAACGACCAGCAGTTTTTTGCCGCGGCGCAACCAAAGTGTTCATTCGTCGACGTCTAACTGCAAATCCGTCAAGCTTTTGGCAAGGTTGCCGCTCAACTGACCAAAAGCTGACCATTTGCTTGCCCATTTACTTGACGGTGCACCCTCGCCAAAATGCTCCGCGGCTTCTCGGGCGGTCGAAGTGCTCGTTTAGCGACCACACACTCGCCGGTGGGGTATCCTTGGAACACATGCACCACAAGCCGCACAAAGGAGCCGCCATGCGCACCGAGCTCGATGTTCCCTTTTTGCACAAAGACGAGGCCAAAGCCCTGGGCGCCAAGTGGAACCGGATCAAAAAGATCTGGTACGTGCCCGATGGCGTCAACCCCGAGCCCTTTGCCGCGTGGCTGCCCGGCGTAGATCGCTCCGACCCCAGCGCACCCTACATCTACCTGGTGCTGGGCAAGCGCGAATGCTGGAAGTGCCACGAGCAGACGACGGTCGCGGCCTTTGGCGTTCCGTATCGGGTAGCCGAGGACTCGGGCAGCAAGGCTGCGCCCAACGCTGCGCTCGCCATGGACGACGTGGGCCACATCGCGATCGACACCGCCCGCGCCAACGCCGTGGCCATCGTCCCCGCGCTGGGCTGCGTGCCGGCCGAGATCCGCGACTACCTGCGCGAGCGCTGCGGCTACAAGCCTGTAACGTCGCGCACCACCAAGACCGTATCGCTCTCCAGCACCTGCACCGGCTGCGGCGCGCTGCAAGGCAGCCATTATCTGTTCGAGGAGCCCACGTCGCCGTTTGCACTCACGGCCATCAACAAGCTGCCCGCGCTGGAGTTCGTGCGCGTGGAAGTCGCCGGCGTCTTTGGCATCCCCGACAGTCACGACAACTTTGACCAAGCGCTCTTCACCTGGGCACGCGACCACCACACCAAGTTCCACAAGAGCCTGTTCGAGGGGATTTACCTGTAAGACAAAGCTCGAAAATCGAGTCCGGATTTCCTCGAAAATCGAGCGTGAAAATCCTCGAAAATCGAGTATGCGCAGGTAGTTAAGTTGCCCGCGCAATGCAGTAAATGTCGGACCATTGGGTTTGGCTGGCCAGAAACTCAATCATCGAAACTATGGCTCCATATCGTCATAGGCAATAGCGCATCCGCAGGTTGGGCATTGCTGAGGATAGACCGGGAGACGCAGGCCCGTTCGAGCCCGCGGGTCGGCAGCGTGTTTGTCGCGGGCGTCGATGAAACTGATGTCTAGGCATGGGAGATCTGCGCCACAGCGAGGGCAGGGCAGACAGATTTGGCTGCAGGTGGCCTCGACGAGCGGAAACAAACTCCGGTCCGTTAACGCTCGCGGTAGGTTTCCGTACACGCCTCGCACGATGTCACTTCGCCATCCCATGGTCTCCCCTTTCACGTTTTAGCTGTTGAGGAGAGGATGGCAGGATCGTGCAGCTCCCGATGCGACGCGGCGCGATCCGATCAATCGACATGATTGGGTTGCACCGCGCCGCATCTGACTAATACGGGGCAACGGCTTCCGCCCGACGTCGCGATTCCGAGAAATCGAACTCGGCGCGATGGGCTTCGAGGAATCGGGCATTGGGACGCAGGCGATGCTCGTCCGGCTCACGCAATACCGACCCTGCAAACGCTGCATAGTTCGTATGCTGCAGAAGGTACGACCCGCAAAGCTGATAATCGCCGCGCACCAGTTCGAACGAAATCAGATGGGCATCGAACAGCGAGTGCAAATCGCGGCGCAGCAGAATGCCGTTGCTGACAACTTGCGACTTGGGACCCGAGTAATTCTCGATATGTGCAGCTTCGAGCGCCTCATCGACGTTGCAACCCGAGACGGCGCATCAACCAGTGTAGGCCTCAAAGAGCTGATTGCGAAACCGCTGCTGGCCGATTCGCTCACGGCGCAGCGCGTAGCGGACCTTTTCTTCGTCGCTCGCCGAGGCGCCGGAAAACTCCGCCGCGATTGGATCGTCCTTCATGTAGCTCATGTCGGGGTAGAAACGTGCATCGGGTCCGCCCTTGTGAACGGGGTCATGCAGTACAAACCAGCTGTTCTCCGGCTCGTAGCGCTCAACGAACGCTAGGCCGAGCACCTTGTAGCCAGCGCTCGTTGCAAAGAACACGCCAACGGGAACGCCGCACTCCATGCAGTTGATCATTTTTTCGTTATAGCGTTGGTCGCGCCAGCTTTCAACCGAAGCACTTTGCGATGAATACTTGAACACCCACGTACCGTCCTCAAGATAGAGCGGGGGAACATCGGAATAGCTCCCACTTGTAGAGCTATGCACCGAAAGCGCAAAGGTCTTTTCCACAGGATGCTTGATGTGTCCACGACCCGGCCAATAAATACCTGATTGACGCGAAACGCAAAAGGTCTCAGAGCCAATCATCATGCGATAAGGATACTGGGGGCTATCAGCTTTAATGTTATGAGGAAGTTTTTCCCAAATCTCGCCACGCTGCTCCTCGCGCAAGAACCACTCCCAAGCCAAAACATACTCAGTCGGCACAAGGCTACAAGCGCGGTCGTAACTCGGCCGAGCAATCAGCGGAACACTAGAAGCGATGCCGTCCATAAGGAACCTCCAGGAAGAACAGTTCCTCACATTATCGCCTACGAAATGATGACGCCAAATCAGAACCACCCTTAAAAAGGGTGGTTTGCTCTTAGGGTATAACCCACGGGC
>URFP01000084.1:0-7344 GCA_900547235.1 uncultured Collinsella sp.
TCCGCAAGGGCGTGCTTGTCTCCGCCGACGAGAACGGCCTTACGGTCGATCTTCACGTCGTGCTCGAGAACGGCGTCAACATGAAATCCGTCTGCCACAATCTTTCGAGCTCCGTTGCCTTCACCCTGCAGGAGATCGCCCAGATCGATCCCGCCAGCCTTAAGATCGGCATCCATATCGACGCGCTCAAGAGCCGTCTGAACTAGCATCCGAAAACGGAGATTTAAATACCCATGATTGCAAAGACCATTCGCACCTGTTTTCCGATCGCTGCGGCTGCCGTTTCCGACAAGGCCGAGGAGATCAACAAGCTCAACGTCTTTCCCGTGCCCGACGGTGACACCGGCACCAACATGTCGCTCACGCTCGCCTCGGTGACCAAGGAGCTTTCTGCCCTTCCCGCCGACGCCGACATGGAGGCCATCGCCGGCGCCATCACCCACGGCTCCCTGATGGGCGCCCGCGGCAACTCCGGCGTCATCACCTCGCAGATCTTGCGCGGCGTGGCCGAGGGCCTTGTCTCCGCCGACGAGCCCATTACGTCCGCCAACATCGCCTTCGCCTTCCGTCGTGCCGTCAAGGTTGCCTTCCAGGCCGTCCGTAAGCCCATCGAGGGTACGATCCTCACGGTGTTGCGCGATGTCTCGACCAAGGCCGACGAGTGCGAAAAGAAGAAGTTCTCGGCCGAGGACGCGCTCGACGCCATCGTCGTCGAGGCCTACCAGTCCGTCGCCCGCACGCCCGACCTGCTGCCCGTTCTGAAGGAGAACGGCGTGGTCGACTCCGGCGCCTTTGGCTTTGCTATTTTCCTTGAGAACTTTGTTGCCGCCGCTCTTGGCCGCAGCACCGTTGTCGAGGATTTCTCCGCCACGTTTGATTCCGCCTGCTCTGCCCGCGACGCGGCCCTTGGTCGTGTTGAGATCGAGGCCAACGACGACTGGGAGGGCTCGGAATTCCGCTACTGCAACGAGTTCCTCTTTAAGGCCGACGCTCCCTTTGACGAGGACGAGTGCCTCAAGTTCCTGGGTTCCATGGGCGACTGCGAGCTGCTCGTGGGTGCTTACCCCGATTACAAGATTCACGTGCACTCCAACACCCCCAACCTGGTGCTCGAGCATATGCTGCAGCTTGGTCAGATTTACGAGGTCTTTATCCACAACATGGAGATGGAGGCCCACGACCGTACCGCCAAGATCCACGAGGACCAGGAAAAGGCCGCCGAGCCCGCCAAGGCGCTGGGCTTTGTCGCCGTTGCCGCCGGTTCCGGCGAGGCAGACATCCTCAAGTCCCTCGGCGTCGACGTGATCGTGTCGGGTGGTCAGACCATGAACCCCTCGACTGCAGACTTGCTGGGCGCCGTTGACCAGGTCAACGCGACCTCGGTCATCATCCTGCCCAACAACGGCAACATCCGCATGGCTGCCGAGGCCGCTGCCTCAGCCTGCACCGACAAGAAGGTAGCCGTCGTTCCCACCAAGACCGTCCCGCAGGCCTTCTCCGCGCTGTTCGCGGTCCTGCCCGATTCCGAGCTCGAGGATGCCGTCGCCGCTATGGTCGACGCCATCAGCGAGGTTCGCGATGGCGAGGTCACCCGTGCCGTGCGCGATTCCAGCGCCTCCGACGGCTCGCCGATTCACTCCGGTGACGTCATGGGTATCATCGCCGGCTCCATCGACGTGGTCGGCTCCGACGTGAAGCAGGTCACGCTCGATTGCATCAACCGTATGCAGGAGGAAGAGGAGGGCGACGCGCTGACGATTCTGGCCGGCGAGGAACTGTCCGATGAGGCCTTCCAGGAGATCGTAGACGCCATTGAGGAGGCTCAGCCCGATTTGGAGATCGACGCCCATCGTGGCGAGCAGCCGCTCTATCCCGTGATCTTCTCGATCGAGTAGGCTCTGCCCATGTCCGAGCTGTGCTCCGTGCCGCGCGTCTCGGAGCGCTTTGCCCAGAGCAATGCGCTCGACGAAGATATCGCGCGACTCAAATATGTTTCAGGTAAACGTGAGGAGGCCCTTCGCCGTCTGGGAATTCGGACGGTGGGGGACCTCCTTCTCCATATCCCTCATCGTTACCTCGACTTTACTCGTTCGTGGTCCATCGAGATGGCGCCCATCGGTACCGTGTGCACTATCATCGCCACGGTCGACCGCATCGTCCAAAAGCAGCCGCGTCCGCGCATGCAGGTGACCGAGGTCTCACTCGTTGACGAGACGGGCGTGCTACAGGTCGCCTTTTTCCGCCAGCCCTGGATTGCCCAGCAGCTTAAGCAGGGCGACCGCCTGGCCGTGATGGGCAAGGTTGAGTTTGCCTACGGTTTTAAGCAGATGGCCTCGCCGCACTTTGAAAAGCTCGAGGAAGGGCGTGCCGCAGGCACTATCCTGCCGGTCCATTACGTCAGTGATGGCGTGAGCCAGGCGTGGATGCGCCGCATCGTAAGCGGCGCGCTCGAGGTCGTCGGCAATCCCTTTGATCCCATTCCGGCACGCTTACGCGTTAAGCGTCGCCTGATGAGCAATGCTCGTGCGCTTCGATCGATCCACTTTCCCTCGAGCATGGCTGAGCGCGACATCGCACGCCGGCGTCTTGCCTACGAGGAGTGTCTCTACCTGCAGCTGGCGCTGCGTCTGCGCAACGACGGCGGCCTGGTCGATGTGGTGCCCTATGCCCACACCGCGGGCGAGCACCTGGTCGCGCTCAAGCAGGCCCTGCCGTTTTCGCTGAGCAACGAGCAGGAGGCCGCGTTCCAGGATATCCTGCGCGATATGTGCGATGGCGGGCGCGTGATGAACCGCCTGCTGCTGGGCGATGTCGGTACCGGTAAGACCGCCGTTGCCGCCTGCGCGCTGGCTGTGGCTGCCGATGGCGGTACGCAGGCCTGCGTTATGGCGCCCACGGGCGTGCTGGCGCGCCAATATGCCGATAAGACCGGCCCTCTGCTCTCGCAGGCCGGCATGTCCTGGGCACTTCTGACGGGTGCCACGCCGGCGGCCGAGCGCGAGCGGATCCATGCCCAGCTGGAATCGGGCGAGCTCGATGTCCTCTTTGGCACCCACGCGGTGCTTTCGGATAACGTTGCGTTCAAGCATCTGTCGCTTGTCGTCATCGACGAGCAGCACCGGTTTGGCGTCGGCCAACGCAACGCCCTACGCGCGAAGGGCCCCGGTGCGGACCTGCTCGTTATGACGGCAACGCCCATCCCGCGCACGTTGGCGCTCTCGGTCTATGGCGACCTGGATACGAGCATCATCCGCCATCGTCCAATTCCGGGTGCCGGCGTGACGACGCGCGTCCTCACCGAGTCGAGTCGCGACCTGGCCTATGGCGCCATCCGTGAGGCGCATGAAAAGGGTCAGCAGGCCTACGTGATTTGCCCGCTCGTGGAGCCGAGTGACTCGGCCGATGAGCTGGAAGACGTGCCCGGTATTGCCCGCGACGATGAGGGCCGCGTGACGGTTCCCGTGCCGCTGCACGATACGGCGACCGAGCTCGATCGCCTGCGTCTGGCGTTGCCGGGCCTTGCCATCGAGCGCCTTCACGGCCGTATGCCAGCGGGGGAGAAGGACCAGGTTATTGATGCCTTTAAGCGTGGCGAGATTGACGTGCTCGTCTCGACTACGGTGGTCGAGGTGGGCGTCGACGTGCCTAACGCCACCGTCATGGTCATCGAGAACGGCGAGCGCTTTGGTTTGGCTGCCCTGCACCAGCTGCGCGGTCGCGTGGGCCGCGGCAGTGTGTCGGGCACGTGCCTGGTCATGACGCACTCCAAGGGCAACGGCGGCGCGTCGCCAGCACAAGATCGCCTGCAATCGCTCGAAAAAACTTCGGATGGTTTTACGCTTGCCCAGATGGACCTGCGTCTGCGTCACGAGGGCGAAATCCTGGGTTACCGTCAGCACGGCGGCGTGACCTTGCGCTTTGTGGACCTGGACGCCGATGAGGACCTTATCGAATGGGCCCATTTGGACGCGGTCGAGCTCTTGCGGTATGCTTGCACCCTTGACTCCGTGGCGACGCGCCCCCTGCGCGATGCGGTCGCCATGCGATATCGACACATTTTTAAGGAGGTCAGCGGAGGATGAGAATCATCGGCGGTGAATGGCGCGGTCGCAAAATCGAAGAGCCGCGCGGTCGCGATGTTACGCGTCCGACGACCGACCGCGTGCGCGAAGCGTGCGCATCCATGGTCCGATCGGCCTTTGACTTTGATTTGGACGAGGTCCGCGTACTGGATGCCTTTGGCGGCTCCGGTGCCCTAGGCATTGAGATGCTCTCGCGGGGAGCCCGTTCGCTCACGACGTTCGAGATCGATCGCAATGCCGCGAGGCTCATTACCAAGAATATCGAGTCGCTCTGCCGCGATCGCGCGCGTTGGCGTGTGGTGACGGGCGATGTCCTTGCGAGCGCTTCGCGCGGCCGCGTGCCGGGCGGCCCCTTTGATCTGGTCTTGCTCGACCCGCCCTATGCTTTTGGTGCCGAGCCGGTCGATGAGCTGCTGCAGAACCTGGCCCAGCAGGGTTTGCTCACCCCGGGCGCCTATGCTCTGTTTGAGCATGCTGCCGCCGACGTGGGCGCACATCCTGCCGGCTTTGTAACCGTGCGTGAGAAACGCTATGGCATCACCTCGGTCGACCTGCTCCGTTGGGTCGGCGAGGGCGAGGATGACGATACCGTCGCCGATGCCGATGGCAGCGACGGCACGACTTTTCAGGAGGATGCTCATGAATGACACCATCAACCGCGTGATCGTCCCGGGCACCTTCGATCCCATCACGTTTGGCCATATCGATGTGATCCGCCGCGTCCGTCGCATCTTCCCCAGCGTGATCGTCGCTGTTGCCGAGTCGCAGGGCAAAAACGGCGTGGGCACCACGTTTATGCTCGATGAGCGCGTGGCGCTGGCCCGCGAGGCGCTCGGCGATATCGACGGCGTCGAGGTCCTGCCCTTTACCGGCCTCTTGGTCGACTTCGCTCGTGAGCAGGGGGCGGGGGCCGTGGTCAAGGGCCTGCGCGCCATGACCGACTTTGAGTATGAGCTGCAGCAGGCCGACCTCAACTATCGCTTGGATAACGAGCTGGAGTCCATCTTTGTCATGAGTGCTCCACAGTACGGCTACATCTCGAGTTCGGTGGTGCGCCAGATTGCTTCGCTCGGTAGCGACGTTTCCAATTTTGTTCCGCCCAATGTGGTCAAAGCGCTCAAACATCGCTTTTCGTGACGTTTCTTATTGCCTGGTGGCATGTGGTAAACTAGCACGATGATATGTTACCTATGAAAGGAGACCGGATGCCGGGCGAGAATTTTCCTGGCGATAGGATCGTCAGCTTGGTCGATGAGCTCGAAGGGCTGATCGAGGAAGCCAAGCCGCCTTTCGGCAAGAACGCTCAGTTCAAGGTCATCGACGCCGACGTGTTCTTCAACATCCTCGACGAGATCCGCATGAGCTATCCCGAGGAATGGCAGAAGTCCCGCCGTATCCTTAAGGAGCGCGAGGAGCTTATGGCTTCCGCCGCCGCCCAGGCCGATTCCATCATCGCCGACGCTCAGCAGCAGGCCCTCACCATTGCCGGTGAGCAGGAGATCGTCCGCTTAGCACAGCAGCAGGCCGACGACATCCGCGATCGTGCCCAGCAGTACGAGCGCGAGACGCGTTATGCTGCCGAGGACTATGCAGAGCAGGTCTTTACGCACCTGGAGGAGAACCTCAAGAGCCTGACCGGCACCGTTACCCGTTGCCGTCAGCAGCTCAACGAGGGTGCCGCCCAACAGAATGGTCAGTGGTAATGGCTGAGTTCCCGAGCGTTACCGTCGATCTTTCCGAGCAGCTCGAGTTTCCTGGAGATTCGTATCCGCTGACCGGTAAGGTCGATGTTGCCACCTATACGGTGGGCGAGAAGGAGTACCAGCTGCAGAACGGCATTGATTACGATGTGGTCTTTACCAATGCCGGCACCGGTGTTCTGCTTACGGGCATGGTCCGCGCGCATGCAACCGGTGAGTGCGACCGTTGCCTGGAGCCCGCTTCGTTTGATATCGCCGGTGAGATCGAGGAATTCTATCTCTTTAACGAGCCCGAGGATCCCGAGGCCTACGAAGACGGCTACGAGTTACTGGGCGAGGATCGCATCGTCGATTTGGGTGAGCCCATCAACGACGCGGTTGTCATGGACACGCCGTTCGTTGTCCTGTGCAAGCCCGATTGTCGCGGCCTATGCCCCACCTGCGGCATCAATCTCAACGTCGAGCAATGCGATTGCGCCGCCCAGGCAGAGGCAGAATGGGCTGCTGCCACGGAAAATCCATTTGCAGCATTGAAGAATCTCAAGCTCGATGAGTAAAACTGTGGTAGTATCGCTACTTGCGCGTAATCGCCACACTGGATAGTTCATAAGGAAGGTCACTATGCCCGTACCTAAACAAAAGCAGGGTCGTATCCGCACTCACACCCGTCGTTCCGCCAACATGAAGATCTCGGCTGCGGCTCAGTCCACGTGCCCCCGTTGCGGCGCTGTCAAGCTTCCGCACCACGTGTGCCCCAGCTGCGGTTTCTACAAGGACCGCGAGGTTATCGTTACCGAGTAACGGTATACTCTGGATGCGATGCCGTTCCAACTGGAACCACAATGGCCGGCTCAATGAGTCGGCCATTTTTGTATAAGGAGCATGTAATATGAGTAACGTTCGCGTTTGTGTAGACGTTGTGGGCGGAGACGAGAAACCTCAGGTTGTTCTCGATGGTATCGAGGCTGCGCTTGCCGCCGATCCCGATATCGAGGTCTTGGCAGCTGGCCCCTCTGAAATCGTCAATCCCTTTGCTGCTTCCCATGCACGTGTTGAGGCCCTTGAGGCACCCGACGTTATCGCCATGGATGACGATCCTATTCGCGCCGTGATGACCAAGCGCAAGTCCTCGATCGTGCTTGCCTGCCGCGCCATCAAAAAGGGCAACGCGGACGCGTTCTTCTCCGCCGGCTCCACCGGCGCCATGACCGCCGCTGCTACCGCATACGTGACGCCGTTTAGGTATCAGGCCGAAGGCAAGAAGCAGCCGGTGCGCCCCTGTCTGACCAATGCGTTGCCCAATCGCGCCGGCGGTCTGACGGTGCTGTGCGATATGGGCGCCAACCCCGATGTCGAGGTCGATGACATGGTGCGTTTTGCCCAGATGGGTAGCGCCTATGCCCGCGTCGTCCTGGGCATCGAACATCCTCGCGTGGGCCTGCTTGGTAACGGCACCGAGGACGAGAAGGGTTCTAACTTTACCAAGGCCTGCTTCCCTGCTATGAAGGCCGCCGTTCCCGGCTTTGTTGGTAACTGCGAGGGCACCGATCTTACGTCGGGCA
>URFP01000085.1:0-7281 GCA_900547235.1 uncultured Collinsella sp.
GGCGAGGCGTCCGTTCCGCCCGCAGCAAGCTTCGCCACCCGCGAAGGCGTCATCTATGCCCCCGTCAACGGCGTGCTCGTCAACCTGGACGAGGTCCCCGACGAGACCATCGCCTCGGGCATGCTCGGTCAGGGCTACGGCATCGAGCCCATCACCGGCACCATCTATGCGCCCGCCAACGGTCGCATCGGCGCCACCACCGTCACCAACCACTCCATCGGCATGATCACCGAGGACGGTCTTCGCGTGTTCATCCATGTTGGCCTGGGCACCGTGGAAATGAACGGCAAGGGTTTTGCCCGCTTTGTCGAGATGGGCGATGAGGTCAAGGCGGGCCAGCCGCTCATCAGCTTCGACCGCGACGCCATCAAGGCCGCTGGTCACGAGGACATCGTGACCGTCATCGTCTCCGAGCTCGATCGTCTTAAGAGCATCGACCATGTCGGCGAGTCCGGTACGCTTATCGGCGGCAACCCGCTCGTCAAGCTGGGCGACCCGCTGCTGGTAGCCAAGACCAAGTAGCAAGGCCCCGCGCCACACAGCCAAAAGGCACCTCGTCAAGCGCCCGCGACCATTTGGCCGCGGGCGCTTTTCGTTTGAAAAACCATCCCGCCAATGCCTTATCTGTATAGCCCAAATGAGCCGAGCTGATAGAATATCGAACTGTATGGATAACTATCATTCAACCGTTATGGGAGGATACGTGAACCGCACCAAAATCGCGCAGCTCTATGCCGATGCCGAGTCGCTCGGCGGCCAGACTGTCACCGTCGCCGGCTGGGTCAAGTCC
Source organism: uncultured Collinsella sp. (assembly GCA_900547235.1). Classification (GTDB taxonomy): domain Bacteria; phylum Actinomycetota; class Coriobacteriia; order Coriobacteriales; family Coriobacteriaceae; genus Collinsella. The sequence continues at coordinate 791 of URFP01000085.1, forward strand.
GTCCGCGACATGAAGAACTTTGGCTTTGTTACGCTCAACGACGGCAGCTGCTTCCGCGACCTGCAGGTCGTCATGAACCGCGAGGCGCTCGACAACTACGACGAGATCGCCCACCAAAACGTCTCGGCCGCACTCATCTGCACCGGTACCGTCAAGCTGACCCCCGATGCGCCCCAGCCCTTCGAGCTTTCTGCCACCTCCATCGAGGTCGAGGGCACGAGCGCCCCGGATTACCCGCTGCAAAAGAAGCGCGCAACCGTCGAGTTCCTGCGCACCCAGCAGCACCTGCGCCCGCGCACCAACCTGTTCCGCGCCGTGTTCCGCATCCGCTCTGTCGCGGCTGCCGCCATCCACCGCTTCTTCCAGGAGCAGGGCTTTGTCTACGTCAACACCCCCATCATCACCACGAGTGACTGCGAGGGCGCCGGCGAAATGTTCCGCGTGACCACGCTCGACCCCAAAAATCCGCCCCTCACCGAGTCCGGCGAGGTCGACTGGAGCCAGGACTTCTTTGGCAAGCATGCAAGCCTCACCGTGTCCGGCCAGCTCAATGCCGAGAACTTTGCCATGGCCTTTGGCGACGTGTACACCTTTGGCCCCACCTTCCGTGCCGAGAACTCCAACACCACGCGCCACGCCGCCGAGTTTTGGATGATCGAGCCCGAGATGGCCTTTGCCGACCTAAACGACTACATGGATAACGCCGAGGCCATGCTCAAGTATGTCCTCAAGGACGTCATGGCAACCTGCCCCGACGAGCTCAATATGCTCAACAAGTTTGTGGACAAGGGTCTGCTCGAGCGCCTGGACCATGTCGCCAACTCCGACTTTGCCCGCGTTACCTACACCGAGGCCGTCGAGATCCTAGAGCAGGCAGTCGCTGCTGGCCACCAGTTTGATTACCCCGTCAGTTGGGGCATCGACTTGCAGACCGAGCACGAGCGCTTCCTGACCGAGGAGCACTTTAAGCGCCCGACCTTCGTGACCGACTACCCGGCCGAGATCAAGGCGTTCTACATGCGCATGAACGAGGACGGCAAGACCGTCGCCGCCGCCGACTGCCTGGTTCCCGGTATCGGCGAGATCATCGGCGGCTCCCAGCGCGAGGAGCGCCTGGATCTGCTCGAGGCCCGCATCAAGGACCTGGGCATGAATCCCGAGCAGTACAAGTACTACCTTGACCTGCGCCGCTACGGTTCCTGCAAGCACGCCGGCTACGGTCTGGGCTTCGAGCGCTTGGTCATGTATCTGACCGGCGTGGGCAACATCCGCGACGTCCTGCCGCACCCGCGCACCGTGGGCAACGCCGACTTCTAATCGTCGGACGCTAGCTCGCGTCGCCACACGCCAACGCTCATCGCATAAGCGCTTCTCGACATCGGTCGAGAGGCGCTTTTTTCAACAGCATCCGTCAAGCTTTTGGCAAGTTTTTGGTCAGTTGAGCAGGGCTGTTGAAAACTCGACCCGCCGTTTGCCGACAACTACCGACCGCCCAGAGCGCCCTGCGCCCCTGAAAAAGCCCCACGTCCTAGGCTCCATACCGTCGCCACCCAAAACGGAAAGGACGTGGGCACGATGACCGAAGCCGCTGTTGAAACCTACGACACCACGACGAGGGGCGCCGCCTCGATGGCAGCCTATCGCGCCGTTCGCATCCTGCAACTATTAAGCGAAAACACCGGCGAGGACAAGGCCATGCTTTCCGATGAGTTGATCCGGCGCCTCGCCCATCCCGACGACCCCGCCCGCATGCCCATCTCGGCGGCGCGGCGCAGCATCTACACCGCCATCTCCGCGCTTCGCCATGCCGGATACGAAATTGAGTACAAACGCGGCGTGGGCTACAAACTTCTTACCCGCCCGCTCACCGATGAAGAGATCATCCGGCTCCACGGTATGGTCATGCGCAACCGCTCCACGCCTATCGCTATCCGCAAGAGCATGGCGCAGCACTTAGTTGCCATGGCGAGCGCCGACGTTCGCGGCTACCTCGATACACCCGAACCCGTTCCAAGCGCAGGCAGCAAGGCCACCAAGGCAACACGCGCGCCCATCAAGCGCATCGACACGTGCGAGCTCGTCGAGCAGGCCATCGACCACGGAACCACGGTGAGTTTTGATATTTCGAGCGTCACGACACGTGGCGAAACCGAAGCAGCACGGATGACACTCCGTCCCTTTGCCATCAAGCAACGAGACGGCATCTCGTATTTGCTGGGAACGGTCTACGACGCCCGAGGCGCCGATGACACGTTGCGTACTGTAGAGATTGGCCGAATGAGAAACGTCACCACACGTCTCCTCGACGGCAAGAAGCTCTTCGCCGCCCTGGACGAGGACGACGCCTCCTCCGCCGCATAAGGCCCTCCGCCGCCCATTCGACTACCCGTACCGCCCATCCGATTCTGTATTAAAAACCCGCCAGGCTGTTGTAAAAATGGACATCAGCGCTACTATAGTTCCACTTGCACTTTGTCCCAGTGCAGTGTTTCCAGCCATTTTTATACTGGGGGTAATGATATGAAGGACATCACCATCAGCCGCAGGAGCCTTCTGGTCTCCGCCGGCCTGCTCGCGCTCGCCCCGCTCGCCGGATGCGGCGGCAACTCTGGTTCCGGCTCTGCTGCCGCCGGTTCCGACCACACCATCGGCGTTCTGCAGCTCACCGAGCACTCCGCACTCGATGCCGCCAACGACGGCTTTGTCAAGGCCATCAAGGAGAGCGGCCTTAAGGTCAAGATCGACCAGAAGAACGCCCAGAACGACCAGTCCACGTGTAAGTCCATTGCCGACAAGTTTGTGGGCGACAACGTCAACCTGATTTATGCCATCGCCACGCCCGCCGCGCAGGCTGCCGCCGGCGCCACGGCCGATATCCCCATCGTGGGCTGCGCCATCACCGACTACGCCGCCTCCGGCCTGGTCCAGGACAACGACAAGCCCGGCACCAACGTCACCGGCGCCTCCGACCTTACCCCGGTCGCCGAGCAACTCGAGATGATGCAGAAGGTCCTGCCCGACGTAAAGAAGGTCGGCCTGCTCTACTGCACCGCCGAGTCCAACTCCGACGTCCAAATCAAGGCCGCCAAGAAAGAGCTCGACAAGCTGGGCCTCGAGTACACTGACTTCACCGTCTCGAGCTCCAACGAGATCCAGTCCGTCGTCGAATCCGCCGTGGGCAAGGTCGACGCGCTCTACTCCCCCACCGACAACACCATCGCCGCGGGCGCTTCGCAGGTCGGTCAGATCTGCAAGGAGAACAAGCTCCCCTTCGTTACCGGCGAGGAGGGCATGTGCAAGGCCGGCGGTCTGTTCACCCTCTCCATCAACTATGAGGATCTGGGCTACGCCGCGGGCGAGATGGCCGTTAAGATCCTGAAGGGCGAGGCCAAGCCCGAGGATATGGCTATCGAGCACCTCTCGAGCAAGGACCTGGTCGTCGTCAAGAACGACGAGATGGCCGAGGCGTTGGGCATCGACCTTTCCGCCCTGGACGAGTAGCACCATGCGCCGTAACGCATCTAGGGTTCGTTCTCGCCCATAGCTGCGTTATTCAATATCTGAGCCATTGGGGCGAACGTCATAGACCGGCGTTCGCCCTGCTTGTTTCAGATATAACAAAACGTTTGCCTGCCGTTCTTATATTCATTGTTACCGCTATTATGGAACATCACGTGTCCACCCTATCCTAGGAGGTATGAAGCATGCTCATTGCATTGCAGGGCGCCGTTTCGCAGGGCGTCCTCTGGGGCATTATGGTGCTTGGTGTGTTTATCACGTTCCGCCTGCTCGACATCCCCGATATGACCTGCGACGGCAGCTTTGCCCTCGGCGGCTGTGTCTGCGCCGTACTCATCGTCAACAATAACGTCGACCCGCTGCTCGCCGTGCTTGCCGGCATGTGCGCCGGTGCCATCGCCGGTGCCGTCACGGGCATTTTGACCACCGTCTTTGAGATCCCCGCAATCCTTGCCGGAATCCTAACGCAGATCAGCCTGTGGTCCATCAACCTGCGCATCATGGGCAAGTCCAACACGCCCATCCTCGCCAAGGGCACCATCTTCTCGTCCGTCAGCAACATGACCGGCCTGCCGCAGTCCACCGTTGCCATTATCTTGGGCATCTTGCTCGCCGTGGCTATCGTTGCCATCCTGTATTGGTTCTTTGGCACCGAGATCGGCTCGGCACTGCGCGCTACCGGCAACAACGAGTACATGATCCGCGCCCTGGGCGTCAACACCAACTCCACCAAGATGATCGCCCTCGTGCTCTCCAACGCCCTCATCGGCCTCTCTGGCGCGCTTATCTGCCAGAGCCAAAAGTATGCCGACATTGGCATGGGTACCGGCGCCATCGTTATCGGTCTTGCCGCTATTGTTATCGGCGAGGTGCTCGGCCGCCTGCTGCCCGGCGGTCTCACGCAGTTTAGCGTCCGTCTTGCCTCCGCCGTCTTTGGCTCCGTGGTGTACTTCCTCATCCGCGCCATCGTGCTGCAGTTGGGCATGGACGCCAACGACATGAAGCTGCTCTCCGCCGTGATCGTCGCCGTGGCCCTGTGCGTGCCCGTGGTTTGGGAGCGCTACAAGCTCCGCAGCTCCTATACGAGGGGAGATGAGGCAGATGCTTAAGCTCTCGCACGTCAAGAAGACCTTTAACAAGGGCACCGTCACCGAGAAGCGCGCGCTTACCGGCGTCGACCTTACCCTCAATGATGGCGACTTTGTAACCGTGATCGGCGGCAACGGCGCCGGCAAGTCCACGCTGCTCAATATGATCGCCGGCGTGTATCCGCTCGATTCGGGTGTCATCGAGCTCGACGGCACCGACATCTCGCGCCTGAGCGAGTCGCAGCGCGCAAAGTACCTGGGCCGCGTGTTCCAGGACCCCATGCGCGGCACCGCAGCCGACATGCAGATCGCCGAGAACCTGGCCCTCGCCAAGCGCCGTGGCCAACGTCGCGGTCTTTCGTGGGGCGTCACCAAGGCCGAGAAGGACGAGTACGTTGAGTTGCTCAAGCGCTTGGACCTTGGTCTGGACACGCGCCTCAACGCCAAGGTCGGCCTGCTCTCGGGCGGGCAGCGCCAGGCACTCACCCTGCTGATGGCCACGCTCACCAAGCCGCGCCTGCTGCTGCTCGACGAGCACACCGCGGCCCTCGACCCCAAGACGGCCTCTAAGGTGCTCAATCTGACCGAGGAGATTGTCGACGAGAACCACCTGACCACGCTCATGGTCACGCACAACATGAATGACGCCATCCGTCTGGGCAACCGCCTGATCATGATGCACGAGGGCCACGTGATCTACGACGTGGCAGGCGACGAAAAGAAGTCGCTCACCGTGGCCGACCTGCTGCAGAAGTTCGAGGAGGTCTCGGGCGGCGAGCTCGCCAACGACCGCATGCTGCTAAGCTAAACCTACCAAAAAGGGACAGGTTTATTTTGGCAGGTTTTATCTGCGCAAACGTCAAAACCGCCGCAAAGGGGCAGACGCCCTTGCGGCGGTTTTCGCTAACCCCCATATCGAGCACAGAAGCCCGTACGATGTGATCGGACGGGCTTCTTGATGGGTATCATGGTTGGACGATCATTAGGAGGTTTCTCTACATGGAATTGTTTGAGCCGATTCTTCATTTCTTTGCACAACGATGGGTCCACAACATCATCTGGGCAGGTATCTTGGCCATCGGCACCGCCGTTGCCGCCAAGGTCGCGTCCAAGACCCTGTACCACCTGCTCAACCGCGACGATAACCCACTCCCTTCATCAAGCATCTTCATCAACATCGCGCGCGCCGTCATTTGGATGATCGGCGGCAGCTTTATCCTCGACAACTGCTTTGGCATTAACGCAAACGCCCTCGTCGCCGCTCTTGGCGTCGGCGGCATCGCCATCTCGCTCGGCTTTCAGGACACGCTGTCAAACCTTATCGGTGGCATGCAGGTGACCTTTATGGGCATCATCAAACCCGGCGACAATATCGAGGTCGGCGGCGTGACGGGCGTGGTCCAAGATATCACCTGGCGCCATACGACCATCGAGGACGCCTGCGGGCAGACCATCATCGTCCCCAACTCAAATATCTCCAAGAACACGCTCGTGCACCTCATGCCCTTTGGGCGCGTTGCCGTGCCCGTTGCCGTAAAGGACACGTCCAAGTGGGCCTCGTTGGACGCGCTGGCAGATGAGCTTACCGACGCCACCAAGGCCGCGGTGCTTCCCATCTCTGGCTTTGACAAGGAGCCGTACGTGCTCTTTAGCGAGATCGGCGACTTTGGCGTCAAGGGCAAAATCATCTTTATCGTCAGCGACGACAGCACCACTTTCACGGCAGCCGACGCTTGCATCCGCGCCATCGCCCCCATCATCGCCTAAAACCACCGCAAAGGGGACAGGCACCATTGTGGTGGTTTCGCATCGTGGTACCATGGTTCATATCGTTGTTTAAACGACTAAGGGAGTAGACACCATGGAAGAGGCCTATCGTCAAGC
>URFP01000086.1:0-7156 GCA_900547235.1 uncultured Collinsella sp.
GTTACGCTGGCTTAGCTCTTGGATTCGTGCGAGCTCCTCGGCGGTGTGCGATGCGGGGAACAGGCCGTTCTCGATGCGTCCGCCCTGGGCCCTTGCGGTGCCGCTGCCCGCTACGGCGGGGGCGGCGACGCCATTGCGGCGGGCGATGGCGCGGCGAATGCTATCGAGGGGCGTGATGCTCAAAGCGGGGTCCTTTCTATTGCTGCGCTCTAGTATAGACGCGACGGTGTTCGCTCGTGTTTTTGAACGGATTGTTCAATATTTTCGGCAGGCGGCTGTAATTTGTCGGTAAGTGTGCGGTATCCTGTTGAAGTTTTGTGACACCCCCCGATGCCGCCCACACGGCACCAAGGAGCTTCTACCTATGGACGTCGCCGCATTCTTACTGGCTCTTGTGCCGATTATTTGGCTGGTCGTGATGCTGCTGTGCTTTAAATGGCCAGCTTGGAAGGCCGCTATCGGATCGTTTGTCCTTTCGTGCGTGCTTGCCTTCGCATGGTGGCACCTGCCGGCAGCGCAGATCGCGACCGCCTCGCTTGAAGGCTTTTTGATGGCTCTGTGGCCCATCGTCCTGGTGATCATCGCCGCGGTATTCACGTATAACCTGTGCGTGCGCACGGGTGCCATGGACGTGATCGGCAGCATGATCACCTCGATCAGTAGCGACCGTCGTCTGCTGGCGCTGCTCGTGGCGTGGTGCTTCGGCGGCTTTATGGAGGGCATGGCCGGCTTTGGTACCGCCGTTGCCATTCCCGCCGGCATGCTCGCGGGCCTTGGTTTTGAGGCCGTGCCTGCCGTGCTGATCTGTCTACTGGCCAACGGCGTGCCCACGCCCTACGGATCCATCGGCATCCCCACGGTGTCCGTTGCCGACCTGGTGGGCCTGGACTCGCTGCATTTGGCGACCGTTCAGCTGGTGCAGCTCGCGCCTTTCTTTGTGATGCTGCCGCTGTTCATCGTGCTGGTTGCGGGTCGTGTTGCCGATGACCAGGGCAATGTTGCAAGCGTTGCCGAGCGCCTGCACGGCGTGGCGGACATCGCGCTGCTCTCCGGCGTGTCCTTTGCCGGTGCGGCTCTGGTCGTTGCTAGGTTTGTGGGTCCCGAGCTTGCCGTCGTCGTCGGTTCTATCGTTTCGCTCGGGCTGACAGCTGCGCTTGCTATGCGTGCCGAGAAGTCGGGGCATCTGGACGCACGCTTTCACATGAATATCGAGGCCGGCGAACAGCTCACCGCTAAGTCGGCGCTTTCTGCCTGGTCGTGCTTCATCCTGATTTTTGTGCTGCTGTTGGGTACCTCCAACCTGGTGCCCGTCGTGCACGCCGCGCTCGCGCCGTTTGCGAGTCACGTGCAGGTGTATTGCGGCGAGAACCCCGGCACGCTTACGTTTTCGTGGATCAACACGCCGGGTGTTTGGATTTTCCTGGCGGCGTTTGTCGGCGGCGCCATTCAGGGTGCTTCGCCGCGCTTGATGGGTGAGGTGCTGGCCGCGACCGTCAAGCAGATGATGCCGACAGTCATTACCATGCTTTCGGTGCTGGGTTGCGCCAAGGTGATGGGCTATGCGGGCATGATTTCTTCGATCAGCGCGTTTTGCATTGCGGTCGCTGGCGGCCTGTACCCGATTCTGGCTCCGTGGATCGGCGCCGTCGGTGCGTTCGTGACCGGTTCGGGCACGTCCTCAGGCATGCTGTTTGGCCCCATCCAGAGCCAGGCTGCTACAGCGCTGGGTGTGAGCGACTACTGGATGGTCGCGCTGAATGCGCTTGGCGTTGCTGCCGGTAAGATGATTTCGCCGCAGACGCTCGCGATCGGTCTTGCCGCCGTGCATGTACGCGGTAAGGACGCCGAGCTTCTGGGCGCCATCCTGCCCTACGCCGCCGGCATGCTGGTCCTCATGAGCATCATCGCCATGCTCGGTCAAGGGCTGCCGCTGTAGTTGGCACTTGGGGACGTTCCTTTTGTGCCGGCACTTTGGGAACGTTCCTAAGTGCCGGCATCTGGGGACACTCCTTGGTTGTTGCCTGTTCAAGAGTGTCCCTGATGGCTAGTCGTTTAAGAACGTCCCCAATGACTAGGCCGCTTGCGTGCGATTTTTGACCGTTGGGCGGGTGCTTCGCCGCTGCCGCAAAAACGTTTTTGCATATCGGGTACAACGGGCTTTATGTGAGTAAAGTGCGCGCCGCGTCCACGTGTCGCGCTTTTAAAGGAGGCCCCATGCCTGGTGTTACCCCTGCAGAAGTTCTGTCCAACTTTGGTATTGCGCTGGTCGAAGATCCCGCCGAGAATCAACCCCGTCTGCTGGTCGATCTACCCGCCGCGGAGCTCGTCGAGCACGCTATCCGCCGCGAAGAAGGCCGCATGGCATCCAACGGCGCGCTGGTGATCGAGACGGGGGAGCGCACTGGTCGTTCCCCCAATGACCGCTTTATCGTTGACACGCCCGACGTGCACGACAAGATCGCCTGGGGCGCCGTCAACCGACCGCTTTCGATCGAGAGCTACGAGACCATCAAGGCCGGCATCGTCAACTACCTCAACGAGCGCGATGTGTTCGTCACTCGCGGTATGGCCGGTGCCGATCGCAACCATACGCGTCGCCTGCTTGTCGCCTGCGAGCGTGCCAGCCAAGCGCTCTTTATTAAGCAGATGCTCGCCCGCCCGCTTGCCCGTGAAATCGCACGCACCGGCGAGCCGGACTTCTGCGTGCTCGCCGCTCCCGGCTACCAGTGCGATCCCGCCATTAAGGGCCTCAACTCCAGCGCCGCCGTGGTCATCAACTTCCAGGAGCGCGTGATTTTGGTTGCCGGCACCGGTTACTCCGGCGAAATCAAAAAGTCCATCTTCAGCGTCATGAATTACCTGCTGCCCGTCGAGGACGACGTGCTACCCATGCACTGCTCGGCCAGCATGGATCCCGTCACGCACGAGACCGCCGTGTTCTTTGGCCTTTCGGGCACGGGCAAGACCACGCTTTCGGCCAACCCCACGCGGCTGCTGATCGGCGACGACGAGCACGGTTGGTCCGACATGGGCATCTTCAACATCGAAGGTGGCTGCTACGCCAAATGCGAGGGCCTGGACGCGTTCCACGAGCCCGAGATCTTCAACGCCGTCCGCTTTGGTGCCATCTGCGAAAACGTGGTGCTCGACGAGAACCGCAAGCCCAACTACGACGACGTCTCGATCACGCACAACACGCGCGTGGCCTACCCCGTCGAGCATATCCCCAACGCGTGGACCAAGGGCATGGGCACCACTCCAAGCGTCGTGCTCTTCCTGACCTGCGATGCCTTTGGCGTGCTGCCGCCCATCTCGCGCCTGACGGCCGACGCCGCCATGTATCACTTTGTGACGGGCTTTACGGCCAAGATCCCCGGCACCGAGGTCGGCGTCACCGAGCCCACGCCCACGTTCTCTTCGCTGTTTGGCGAGCCGTTTATGCCGCTCGACCCCATGGTCTATGCCAAGATGCTCGGTGAGCGCATCGCCGACGGCCGCACGCGTGTGTACCTGGTCAACACCGGCTGGATTGGCGGCGGCTACGGCGTGGGCCATCGCATCGAGCTTGCCTACACGCGCGCCCTGGTGGCCCGCGCCCTCGACGGTACCATCGAGGACAGCGAATTCGTGCATGACGATATCTTTAACGTTGACATTCCCACCACGTGCCACGGCGTGCCCGACGGCATCCTGGTGCCGCGCCAGTACTGGCAGAGCACCGCGCGCTACGACGAGGCGGCGCACAACTTGGCCGTGATGTTCGAGGAGAACTTCGAGAAGAAGTACTCGCACCTGCCCGAGTCCGTGAAGGCCGCCGGTCCGCACGCTCAGGTGCACGCCGACGCCCGTCATCGCGGCCGCGGCCTGCTGGGACTCCGACACTAGCGTCGCCGCGAGTCCATATCCGCCACAAAGGGGACAGGCACCTTTGTGGCGGTTTTGCTTGGGCGAATGACTCGGGTTACAATACGCCTGACATATCGCCCCCTTCTCCGGATGGGGGCAGCGTAAGCGCTCTTGTGGCGGCACCGTAGGACTTTGAAGGTGGCCGTCGTAAGGGCGCTTTTTGTTTAGGCGCCCTCGCTCGGGCGCGCACGATGAAGGGAGCACGTATGAAGGGCTTTATTGCCGAGGATTCGTTTTGGGAGCTATTTCCGCAGGCGGCTATCGGTGTTGTGGTCGTAAAGGGCATGAAGCCCGCGGCTCAGATTCCTCAAGAGGACGTTGATGCGATTGCCGCGTTGCTCGACCGCGCCAATATCGATGCGGAGCGTCACCTGACGAGTGATACCATCAGCGAGAATGCGCCGGTTAAGGCATGGCGCGAGGCATATCGCCTATTCAAGACCAAGAAGGGCGTGCGTTGCTCAATTGAGAACCTGCTCAAGCGCGTGCTCAAAGGCAAGCCGGTGGGCCACATTACGCCCGCGGTGGACATCTACAACACGGTGTCGCTGTCCTACGCGCTGCCCGTAGGCGGCGAGGATTTGCACGCGATTGAGGGAGACCTTTGCCTGAAGGTGACCGACGGTGGCGATTCATTTCTGCCGCTCGGCGAGGAGACAGATGACCCGACGCTTCCCGGCGAGCTCGCCTACATCGATGATGCGGGCGCCGTATGCCGCTGCTGGAACTGGCGCGACGGCGTTCGAACGGCCCTGTCCGACGATTCGGCCGATGCTTTCCTGGCGATTGAGTGCGTGGAGCCCGAGCGGATGGGGGATTGCCAGGCCGCGATCGATCGCTTAGCCGAGCTGCTCGAGCGCTATCTGGGAGCGACGGTTGTCGTGAAAACGCTTGTGACCCGCGACAATCCCTGCGTGGAGCTGTAGCGGCGCCTAGAACCTATTGATGTCCCAAACCACCACAAAGGTGCCTGTCCCCTTTGTGGTGGTTTTTATGTTGATGGGTTAACAAATGGGATATTTGGGTACGGGTGTTGCCTTGTGCGGCTAAGATGTTTACCCGTTAGCATCATGTAAGCGAAAGGCGGTCGTCACCATGCAGCAGAACGACGAGACACGTTTTGAGGACTTTGTCGGACTGATCAGCGGCCTCTACAAGGAGATTCAGCGTATCAAGACGTCCGAAGGCGCAAGGCTGGGTCTCAAGGGCTCCGACGTTATGTGCCTGTACTATCTTGAGCGCAGCAAGGACGGCCTGACTGGCGCCGACCTCGCCCGCATGGCCGGCGTTACCCGTGCCGCCGTTTCGCGCACACTGGCACATCTGGAGGAGGGCGGCTACGTCGAGGTTGACGACTCGGGCGATGCGGCCGTCAAGTATCGTGCTCCGGTGCGCCTGACTGCCCTGGGCGGCGAGAGCATGAGCGAGGCCGATCGCATCATTCGCGAGGTGCTCGATACCACCGGCAAGGCCATGGGCGTGGAGCAGCGCGAGCAGATGTATGCATCGCTGCGCACGATCCTCAACACCCTGCGCGAGATCTAGAGCCGCGCTGGCGCTAGCTTTCAGCCAAGAACTGCATCGTCCCGTTTGAGCGCGTACGCCGTGCCGGGACATTGCTGTCAAAATTCCCTGCGCGAGACCTGCGCAAGAAAGGATTCGTTATGTCCGTCCGCATTATTACCGATTCCGCAAGCGATATGTCGCCGGCGGAGCACCCCGCTCTGCGTGTTCTGCCGCTGTCCGTCACCTTCGGCACCGATGTGTATATGGATGGCGTCGACATCGATCACCAGCGCTTTTACGAGATGCTTGTGGAGCGCGATGAGCTGCCCAAGACCGGTCAGGTCAACCCGTACGCCTTTTCGCAGGCGATTGCCGAAGCGCGTGAGGCCGGCGATGAGGCCGTGATTATTACCGTGGGAGCCAAGCTCTCGGGCACCAACCAGAGTGCTCGTACGGCACTTGCCGAGGCGCCGGGCGGCGACATGTTCGTCGTGGACAGCAATAACGTGACCTTGGGCGAGCGCGTGCTGGTCGAGTATGCGCTGCGCCTGGTGGACGAGGGCCAGGGCGCGGCTCAGGTTGCGGCGGCTGTCGAGGCCGTGCGCGACCGCGTGGTCGTCATCGGCCTGCTCGAGACGTTGGAGTACCTGGTGCGCGGCGGTCGCCTGTCTGCTGCGGCCGGTGCCGTGGGTACGCTGCTCAACGTAAAGCCCGTGGTGGCTGCCGAGGACGGTCTGATCGTGCAGCTGGGCAAGGCGCGCGGTTCCAAGAACGGACGTAACCTGCTCAACCAGAAGGTCGAAAAGGCGGGCGGCATCGACTTTTCCATGCCGCTGGCGCTCGGCTATACGGGCCTTTCGGATGCGGTGCTCAAGAAGTATATCGAGGACAGCGCGGCACTGTGGGCTGGCCACACCGAGGGCGAACTGCCCGTTCACACCATCGGCGCCACCATCGGCACCCATGTAGGCCCCGGCGCCGTAGCCGTAGCCTTCTTCCAGCCCGTTAACTAGCCCACCTGCCAAAACCACCACAAAGGGGACGGGCACCTTTGTGGTGGTTTATGCTATTCCGGGTGGAAGGGAGCGAGCAATGGCGTCTGAGGGCTTTTTTGAGCGGGTGTACGAGGTGGTCGAGCAGATTCCCGAGGGGATGGTCGCCACGTATGGTCAGGTGGCGCTGCTTGCTGGACGTCCACGAAGTGCGCGGTACGTGGGGTATGCCCTGCATGGCAATCCGCGCCCCGGCGAGATTCCCTGTCACCGCGTGGTGTTTGCCGATGGCCGCATATGCGATGGTTTTGCTTTTGGCGGTCCCGATGCTCAACGTGAGCTTTTGCTAGGGGAGGGTGTGGCGTTTAAGGACGACATGCACGTCGACTTGGCCGCCTGTCGCTGGCCTGCAGGGCTCTAGCGGCTCTGCCGTGGTTAAAACCACCACAAAGGTGCCTGTCCCCTTTGTGGTGGTTCTAGTTTACCTGAGCTAACTTATGGAGAAGCTATGGGGGAACATATTGACGCTACAAAGTAAACCACGGTGAACTATATTGTATTCAGCAACGGAGCAGGCAATAGGCGATGAAAAAGCCTGCCCTGTTGAGTTTGATTCGCATTCCTCCCCTCTGTGCGATTCAACGGTGTACTTCGGGAACAGGCCCGCTGGCAACTAACTGCCAGCGGGCCTGTTCCTGTTCAAGACTTTAGTCTGCTGGCCGCGCAGCGGCCAGCTTTAAACCACCCGCTAC
>URFP01000087.1:0-7049 GCA_900547235.1 uncultured Collinsella sp.
TGGCCTCGATCTCGGTGAGCTTATGGGCATTGCCCGTTGCCACGACGATGGTCGCTGCCGGGTCGAGGGTGTCGATGTCGATCTTCTCAAGTGCCATGAGTGGTCTCCTTGTCTCTATAGCAATGCCGCGCCGAGGGCGACGAGGGCCTCCGCCTCTCCCCTCTCAATCAACGGCAGTCTTATACTTCGACGTTTTCCCAGATAAAACCTGCCAAAATAAACCTGTCCCTTTTTGGCAGGTTAGGCGAGGGCCTGGCGCTGAAGCTCGATGAGCTCGGCGATGCCCTTGTCGCCCAAGTCGAGCAGGGCGTTGAGACGCTTGCGGTCGAAGGGCGCTTGCTCGCCGGTGCCCTGGAGCTCAATCATCTCGCCGGTGTCGGTAGCGACAAGATTCATGTCGACCTCGGCGTGGCTGTCCTCGGAATAATCCAAGTCGAGCAGGGTGTTGCCGTCGACGACGCCCATGGAAATAGCGGCAACCTGACCGGTAAGCGGAATGCGCTCGATCTTGCCGGCCTCGACCCACATAGCAAGGGCGTCGTGCAGCGCCACCCAGGCACCGGTAATGCTCGCCGTACGCGTGCCGCCATCCGCCTGGATCACATCGCAGTCGACGGTGACGGTGTACTCGCCGAGCGCCTTCATGTTGACGACGGTGCGCAGGCTGCGGCCGATGAGGCGTTCGATCTCCATGGAGCGGCCCTTACGCTTGGCGTACTCGCGCTTGCAACGCTTACCGGTCGATGCCGGCAGCATGGCATACTCTGCGGTTACCCAACCGGCCTTGGCACCCTTGCGCCAGCCCGGCACGCCATCCTCGATGGTGGCGGCGCACAGCACGCGCGTGTCGCCAAACTCTGCCAGGCACGAGCCGTGGGCGTGCTTCATGACGCCGCGGGTGAGCTTAACGGGACGCAGCTCGTTTGCGGCGCGGCCGTTGGCGCGGTTGACCTGCATATATTCCATGGAACTATCCTTTCGGCAAAAGATGTGGCGAAGACTCCGGCGACATTGTGTGCCTAACCGAGTTCGTCGATATCGACATGCTCGATGCTTTTGAGCGGCTGGCCAAAGATAAAGCTGCCCGCCACCGCAAACTCGGCAATGTTGTCGGACGTGGTGGCAAAGCGATGCTGCGGCTCGGCGGTGTTGCCCGCCAGCTGCTCACGGCGCGTGAGGATATCGGTCAGCTCGCGGGTGGTCTCCTCGGCGGAGCTCACCACGCGCACCCCGGGCCCCAACGCATGACGGATGGGGCCCACCAGCAACGGAAAGTGCGTACAGCCGAGCACCACGGTATCGATGCCACGATCGTGCAGTGGCTCGACTGTGGCGTTGACCAGCGCGCGAACGGCTGGCGTATCAAAAATATCCTCGTTCTCGAGCCATTGCTCCTGCAGATGCGCGCCCGAGGCGAGCTCGTGCTCGACAACCTCGACAAAGCTCGAGGCAGGGCAGCCATACACGTCCACGCCGGCATCCAAGTCCTGGATGGCGCGCGTGTAGGCGCCCGAGCGGATGGTGAGGTTGGTGGCGAGCACGCCCACACGGCGCGTGCGGGTGCTGTTGATGGCGGCACGCGCGCCCGGCGCGATTACGCCAATCACGGGGACATCGAGCACCTGCTGAGCCAGGCGAAGCGCCGCTGCCGTCGCCGTATTGCAGGCGATGACCATGATCTTGACGTCGTGTCTCGAAAGCCAGCGCCCCGCCTGTAGCGCAAACGAGCGCACCTCGTCCTCGGTGCGGGTGCCGTAAGGGCAGCGCTTGGTATCGCCAAAGTAGTAGACGGACTCGTGCGGAAGCGCCGTCGCAATCGCGCGCGCAACCGTCAAGCCGCCCAGACCCGAGTCGAACACGCCGATGGGGCGCGTATCACCGGCCAGATTCTCGATATCGGACATTACCTCACCAGATTCTCTCTCGAAAAGATATGGCCAAGCGTAACGGCACTGCGCTATGAACGGGCCGCGACGAGCAGCTCCGCCGTCGCCGCCCAGCCGTCAACGATCCTGCCGCGCGTGACAAAGGCGTTATCGCAGGACGCAAGAAACTCGGACGCGCCGGCGCTGGTCAGACCGTTCTCGACCAGGCAGAACGTGCCCACGTGGTCGGCCATGTAGAAATCAGACTCGGAATCGCCGAGTGCCAGCGTCTCGTCGCGCTCGATGCCCAGATGCTCGCAGAAACGCGCGACCGCCACGCCCTTGTCGAGACCCGACGGATTGATGTTAAAGGCACGACCGTCCTCGACGCGATCGAGCTCGAGGGTCGTCGGCTTGGACAGATGAGTCAAGTGGCCGTTGCAGGCCCAGACCAGACCGCAGCCGGCCTCGTCGAGGATGGCCTGCGCCTCGTCATCGGGAATATCGCCGCGCATGCCGACGGTGACCTCGCGGTACTTATAGCCAGTCGACATGTCGTTGTGGTACTCGATCTTGTGCGGCCAGCGAGCGAGAATCTTCTCGCACACGCCGGTCTGCTCAATCACCTGGTGCGGCGTAAGGCCGCAGGCGGGGTCGTAAGGCATGTCGCCGGTCAGATACTCCCAGTCGTTGGCCTTGAGGTCGTACATGACCAGACCACCCATCTCGCCAATGTAGGAGTTGAGGCCGAGCACGCGGGCATCTTCGTGGATCATGGTGCGGTTGCGACCCGAGGTGGGAATTACCTGGATGCCAGCGCGGGCAAGCGCCACGACGGCCTCGACGAGCTTGGTCGAGGGATTGCCGTCGTTGTCGCGCAGCACGCACGAGCCGGGCGCGAGCATCGTGGCGTCCAGATCGGTAAAGACATACTTGACCTTGGCAAGGCGCTCGCGCATCTCGCCCGAAAGCTCGGCAACGGTCGGCAGGATGTTGTGGGACATGGTCACTCCATTTATTACGTAGAAAAGACTTAATCTTGGTACCGCGTTTTCCCTAAGGTGAACACGCTTGAGAGGCACCGCATCATCGGGCGTCGATGATTCGCAAACGCCATCCCAAAGGCAGCGGCGCTTAGGCGTCGTACGCCGCAAGGATGCGCTTGAGAACCGAGCCATCACGCTCGCAGGGCTCGGGTCCGTTCTTGCGCAGCATGCACTCCTCCTCGCCCTTGCCGGTCACGATAACCACAGCGGGGCGGTCGGTCTCGCGCACGGCCGTCTCGATAGCGGCGGCGCGGTCGCACACGATCTGCCAGCTATCGTTTCCCTGCGCCTGGACATTGCGCGCGATCTCGGCGCAGATGTCCTCGACGTCCTCGGGGCCCGGGTCATCCTCGGTAATCACGATGCGATCGGCGTACTTGCCGGCAGCGATACCCATCGTAGTACGGCGATCGACACCCTTGCCTCCCGTTGCACCAAAGACAACCGCCAGCTCGCGCTCGGGATAGTTCTCGCGCAGGTCGCGCAAAAGCGTCTCGAGGCTCATGCCGTTGTGCGCATAGTCAACGACGCCCAAAATCTTGCCCGATACAGACGGATAGAGCTCCATGCGACCGGGAACAAAGACGCCCTCAAAGCCATGGACGATGCCCTCTTCGGAAATGCCGAGGGCCTCGGCACAGGCAATGGCGGCAAGCGCATTGGACACGTTGAACTTGACGGGCGTGGGGATCACGATGTCACGCGTAAAGCGCGGCGTGCGGACCGTGGCGATCACGCCGCAATCGCCGTTGCGAATGGCCAACGCACGCACGTCGGCGCGTCCATCGGTCAGCGAGAACGTCACCGTGCGCTCGCAGCGGGACGCCGCCTCGAGCACGCGGTCGACGTGGTCCATATCGAGGTTGACCACGGCAAAGCGGCTCTGCGAAAAAATCTTGAGCTTGCTGGCAAAGTAATCCTCGAGCGTGGGGTGCTCGATCGGCGAGATATGGTCCTCACCGATATTGGTAAAGGCGCCCACTTCAAAGTCAATCTTGCCCGTGCGCTCGTATTTGAGGCCCTGGCTCGACGCCTCCATGACCAGCCACGGAGCGCCCGCCTCGGCGGCATGTGCGATACGCGACTGCAAAAGGAAGGACTCGGGGGTCGTTAGCTTAGAAGGACCGACCTCGATACCGTCATCGAACTCGATACCCGTGTTGAGGGCTGGTCGATGACGGCCCGTGAGCTTAGCCTCGTTGGCAAGAATGCCACGCAGATAAAAGCTGCAGGTCGACTTGCCCTTGGTGCCCGTAAAAGCGCAGACCTTCACCTTGCCCGAGGGATGACCGTAATAGGCGTCCGCCACCACAGCGAGCGTACGGCGGATATCGTTGACGATCACAGCGGGAATATCGACGTCGTAATCGACCTCGGACACGTACGCCACGGCGCCTTCGGCAATCGCCGAGACCAGATACTCGGGCTTGAACGCACGGCCCTTGCAGACAAACAATGTACCCGGACGCACCTGGCGCGAGTCGTCGGTCGCAAACTCGATGTGCTGGTCGCATAGAGTATCCGGCTTGGAAACAACAAGGGCCTCGGCCTCGAGCAGCTCCACATAGCGCATCAAAGCCAGCTTCTCCTTCGTCGTACCCGACATATAACGACCTTTCTCGCTAAACCTAACCTTAAAAGCAAAAACCGTCCCAGATGAATCCGGTCGCGCCCCTGTATTATCAACCATCCTAATATGCCACCTGACCTTGCGAGTGTCTCAGCACCCTAAAAACTTGCAAGGACCAGCACACGGTTAATTCGAAATAACAAAACCCCCGCCCTACAAATGCGCGTGATGCGGGAATGACCAGTGAGTCTGTCATGCTCTACAAGGACACGTCGCTGCTTTCGAGCGTCGGCGTCATGGAACTCATGCTGTTCTCCAAAACCTCACGACCACCACGGGCAACATCACACCCTACATTTGCGCCGCACCCTACTATCTGGTTGTGACGATTCCGCTCATCCACGTCGTCACCAAGGTAGAGCACCGCCTTGCCAAGCGCGGCAAGCGCTAGCCCCTCTCGCGCTCTCACACACAGCAATCGTCGTAGCCGCGGCCCGCCGCTTCACCCAACGTGCGGGCCGTGGTTTTTCGGTCCCCTCGGCGCTTATGCCCCATCACGAAGCAAAAGATTGGCATGATAGTAAGGATTGATTGATATCGACTGCTGCAAACCTTGCGGCAGCGCACCTAAGCCGTCAGCAGAAAGGATCTTGCATGTGCGGTTTTGTCGGTTTTACCGGTACAGATGAACAGAGTGAGCTGGTTCTCACGGCCATGATGAATCGCATCATCCATCGCGGGCCGGATATGGGTGGCCAGCACATCGTCGATGACGTCGCCCTCGGCTTCCGCCGTCTTTCGATTCTCGACCTTTCCGAGGCTGGCGCTCAGCCCATGTCGAGCGATGACGGCAAGGTCACCATCGTCTTCAACGGCGAGATCTACAACTTCCAGGAGCTTCGCGCCGAGCTCGAGGCTGCCGGCTACGTCTTCCACTGCAACGCCGACACCGAGGTCCTGGTGCACGGCTACGAGGAGTGGGGCGAGGACCTGGTCAACCGCCTGCGCGGCATGTATGCGTTCGTGATTCACGACCAGAACAGGAACAAGCTCTTCGGCGCCCGTGACATCTTTGGCATCAAGCCGTTCTATTACTACCGGGCCTCCGACGGCTCGCTGCTGTTTGGCTCCGAGATCAAGAGCTTCCTGGACCACCCCAAGTTTGAGAAGGCCGTCAACCGCGACGCGCTGCGTCCCTACCTCACGCTGCAGTTCCCTGCCACGGAGGAGACGTTCTTTAAGGGCGTGTTCAAGCTTGCCCCCGCGCATTGCTTTACGTACGACCTTACGACCAACACTATGGATATCAAGCGCTACTGGAGCTGCGACTTTACCGATGACAACTCCAAGAGCTTCGAGGAGTACGTGGACGAGTGCGACAAGGTCGTGCACGAGAGCGTTGCCGCGCACCGCATCGCCGATGTTAAAGTTGGCTCGTTCCTCTCCGGCGGCGTCGACTCCAGCTACATTGCCGCCTGCCTCATGCCCGACACCACGTATTCCGTCGGCTTTGACTACAAGAACTTCAACGAGACCAACTACGCCGCCGAGCTTTCCGACAAGCTTGGCATTAAGAACGTGCGCAAGATGATCACCGCCGACGAGTTCTTCGACGCGCTACCCGATATCCAGTACCACATGGACGAGCCGCAATCGAACCTCTCCAGCGTGCCGCTGTACTATCTGGCACAGATGGCCGCCGAGGAAGTTACCGTCGTCCTTTCGGGCGAGGGCGCCGACGAGCTGTTTGCCGGCTACGAGTGGTACGAGGACACCCCCGAGATGCGATCCTTCAAGAAGCGCGTGCCGCTCGGCGTGCGCCGTGCCCTGGGCTCGCTCGTTCAGCATCTCCCCTACTTTAAGGGTCACAACTTCCTGACCAAGTGCGCCGAGGTCCCCGAGCGCTGGTACGTGGGCCAGGCAAAGGTGTTCGACCCGTCCGAGGTTGACGAGGTTCTCAAGCCAGCTTACGACACCGGCAAGAACGCCTCCGAAATGTGCGCAGAGTACTACAAGCAGGTCCCCGACTGCTGCGAGCTCTCTAAGAAGCAATATCTGGATATGAACATGTGGCTTCCGGGCGACATCCTGCTCAAGGCAGACAAGATGTGCATGGCGCACTCCCTGGAGCTCCGCGTTCCGTTCCTGGACAAAAAGGTCATGGAGTTCGCCGAGCATATTCCCGCCAACTACCGTGTCAACGAAGAGGGCTGCAAGCTTGTCCTGCGCCACGCCGCCAATCGCACGCTGCCCGATGAGTGGGCAACACGCAAGAAGGTTGGCTTCCCGGTGCCAGTTAAGTTCTGGCTGCGCGAGCAGAAATACTACGACTACGTCAAGGAGTACTTCACCGCACCGTGGTCTGCCGATTTCTTTGACACCGATGCGCTCATGAAGCTGCTCGACGATCACTTTGAGGGCCGCGCGCTCAACCAGCGCAAGATCTATACCACGCTGACGTTCCTCATTTGGTACAAGCGCTTCTTTATCGACGAGAACAAGGGCACCGAAGGCCCCTTGTCTGTTGGCAGGACGGCGGCGCGGAACCATTTACAGACCAGGGAATAG
>URFP01000088.1:0-6882 GCA_900547235.1 uncultured Collinsella sp.
GCGGCGACCAACGCCGCGACCCGCACGCGTCACCACGGCAGCCACGGCTCCGCACCCAAGCGCAATACCTACCGCGAGCGTTACACCGGCTAGGCAGACCGCCAACCAATACAGCGCCCGCGAACCATACCAGCACGTCAACCATCGAAAGGAAGCACTGCATGATCGTCGCCATCGACGGCCCCGCCGGTTCCGGCAAATCCACCATCGCCAAGGAGATCGCCCGCCAGCTGGGCTTTAACAAGCTCGACACGGGCGCCATGTATCGCGCCGTCACCTTCGCCGCGCTCGACCGCGGCATCGATCTGGACGACGAGACGGCCATCGACGCCCTCGCCGAGCAGATCGAGATTCGCTTTACCAACGGCACCGGCGAGGACACGCGCCTGACCATTGACGGCCAGGACGCTTCGGCCGCCATCCGTACCCCGCAGGTCGACGCCAACGTATCCAAGGTCTCGGCCTACCCGGGCGTGCGCGCCGCCATGCTCATTCACCAGCGCCGCGCCGCCGAGGACCGCGATATCGTGGCCGAGGGTCGCGACATCGGTACCGTCGTATTCCCCAACGCGCAAGTAAAGGTCTTCCTGACCGCTGACCCGCGCGAGCGCGCCCGTCGCCGCGTGCTGCAGCGCCACCAGAACGACGCCCAGACGCTCACCACCGAGCAGCTCGAGGCCGAGGTCGACGAGACCCTCGACGCCCTCAAGCAACGCGATAAACTCGACAGCAGCCGCGAGGTGGCGCCGCTCGTGCCCGCCGAGGACGCCGTGCACGTCGACTCCACCGCCCACACCATCGACGAGGTCGTCTCGATAATCGAGGACCTCATCAACCAAAGGAGGTAGGCCATGCGCCTGTTTAAGCAGACGCCCGAGGATTATTACAACGCTCCCTACGCCGAGTTCCCAGCGCTCATCCGCGGCACCGTCGTCGTAGTCATGGCCATCCTTTGGGCCTTCTCCAAGCTCATGTGGCGTTGGAAGGTCGAGGACGCTGACCTGCTGTTTGAGCGTCAGGAAGGCCGCGGCAGCGTGGTCATCTGCAACCACACCTCGATGGCCGAGCTCTTGGCCGTGGAGACGGCGTTGTTCTTTGGGGGCCGCCGCATTCGTCCCATCTTTAAGTCCGAATTTGCCAAGAGCAAGATTGTGCGCTGGGCCTTTAGCCGCGTTGGCGGCATTCCCGTGGAGCGCGGTACTGCCGATATGAAGTGCCTGCGCGCCGCCCAGCATGCGCTGCAGCGCGGCGAGGACGTCCTGATTTTCCCCGAGGGCACGCGCATCCGCTCGCGCGAGATCAAGCCCGAGGTCCACGGCGGTTTTGCGCTCATCGCTCAGATGGGCAAGGCGCCCGTCAACCCGCTCGCCATTTGCGGCTGGTCCGACATCACGCCCGCGGGCAAAAAGCTCATGCGTCCCAAGAAATGCTGGATCCGTGCCGGCAAGGCCGTCTCGCTTTCCGATGCGCCGGCCGGGCTTAAGCGTACGGAGCGCCTGGCCTGGTTTGAGTCCGAGGCCATGAACCGCGTCTACGCCATGCGCGACGAGCTGTGCGCCGAGCATCCGGGCAGGTTCTAACCATGAGCGAGAACGTGACGAACACCGCCGCGACTGCGTCCGACCAGGCAACCGCGCCTACCATCGAGATCGCCGCCCACGCCGGCACTTGCTACGGCGTACAGCGCGCGCTCGATATGGCGCTGGCCGCTGCGCCGCAGGCAGGGGAGTGCACTCAGGTCCATACCTTGGGTCCGCTCATCCATAACCCTATCGTGGTGCGCGAGCTCGCTGAGGCAGGCGTTAGCCTGGCTGAGAACCTGGATAGCGCCGCATCAGGCACCGTTATCATCCGCGCACACGGCGTAGTGCCGCAGGTGATCGATGCTGCCCGCAAGCGCGACCTTAACGTCGTCGACGCCACCTGCCCCTACGTGAAGAAGGTTCATGTGGCCGCCGAGCGCCTGGTGCGCGAGGGCTACCGCGTGGTGGTCGTAGGCGAGCCGGGTCACCCCGAGGTCGAGGGTATTCTGGGCCACGCCGGCAATGACGCGCAGGTCGTGAGCTGTGCTGCCGACGCCGATGCCCTGTCGCTCAAGGGCAAGGTGGGCCTGGTTGTACAGACCACCCAGACCGCGCAGAACCTCGCCGAGGTCGTGGCCGCTATCACCCCGCGCGTACAAGAGCTTCGTGTGATCAACACCATCTGCGCCGCCACGAGCGAGCGTCAACAGGCGGCAGCCACGCTTGCCAACCGCTGCGACTGCATGGTCGTGGTGGGCGGCAAGAACTCGGGCAACACCCGCCGCCTGGCGCAGATTTGCGCAGACGCCTGCGAGCGCACGTATCACATCGAGGAAGCTTCCGAGCTCCAGGCCGCGTGGTTTACCGACGCTCACCACATCGGCATCACCGCCGGAGCCTCCACCCCGCAAGAACACATCGAACGCGCCGTCGCGCGCATCAAGGAGCTTTGCCGCTAATCATGGACCAGACCGTACCCGCATACGCCGCCGAGGTGGCCGATTACGGGCGCAGCCGCGACCCCGAGCCGGGTGAAGGCGCGCTCGTAAAGAACGTGCGTCCCGAATCGCCCGCGTGGGATGTGGGTATCGAGCCGGGCATGCGCGTGCTCACGGTCAACGGCGAGCAGCTCACCGACATGATCGTGTGGCTCTGGGAGGCCGACGATGATACCGTCGACCTCGAGGTTTTCGACCCACGCGACAACACCGTCACCTCCGTCAAGCTCGACCGCTTCCCGGGAGAGGACTGGGGGCTGGAGTTCGACGGCCCCATCTTTGACGGCATGCGCACCTGCGTGAACGCCTGCGTGTTCTGCTTTATGACCATGCTGCCCAAGGGCGGCCGTTCCACGCTCTACATTCGCGACGACGACTATCGCCTAAGCTTTTTACAGGGCAACTTTGTCACGCTCACGAACCTCACCGACGATGATGTTCAAAACGTCATCCAACGCAACATGAGCCCCATGAACGTGTCGGTCCATGCCGTAAGCCCCGACGTCCGCCGCCGCATGATGGGCCGCAACGCCCAGCGCGGCATGGACGTACTCGAAGCCATCATGGCCGCCGGCATCGAGATTCACGCGCAGATCGTGTTGTGCCCCGGCATGAACGACGGCGAGGAGCTGGAAAAGACCCTGCGCTTTTGCGAGGAGCACGAGCAAATCACAAGCCTGGGCATTGTGCCGCTCGGTTTTACCAAGCATCAGAACCGCTTTAGCTGGTCCTACAGCGACAAGCCCGAGCTGGCTCGCGAGACCATTGCCATGATCCGGCCTTTCCAGGACCGAGCCTTCGAGCGCTTTGGCCGCCACACCTTCCAGATGAGCGACGAGTTCTACCTGGACGCCGGCATCGATCCTCCCGAGGCAGACTTTTACGACGGTTACCCGCAGTACTACGACGGCATCGGCATGATCCGCTCGTATCTGGACGAGACCGACGACGTGCTTGCCGCCGACGCCGAGCGTCTGGCCCGCGTCCGCGCTGGCATCGCCGAGCGCAACCAGCGCCTTCTGTGCCTCTCCGGCGCCAGCGCGCGCGACACCGTGGCGCGCTTTGTGGAGTCGCCCCAGGGACTCGCCGGCACCGTCACAGCCATCAAGAACCGCTACTTCGGCGGCAACGTGGACGTGACCGGCCTCATCGTCGCGTGTGACATTCTGGAGCAGCTGCCCCAAGACCTGTCGGGGGTTATGCTCTTTGTGCCTAAGCTCATGTTCAACGCTGACGGCATGACGCTTGACGAGTATCATCGTGACGATTTACTCGCAAGCCTTACCAGTCGCGGCGCCGAGGTTCATGTGGTGTCGACCATGCCGCATGAGCTGCTCGATACCCTGGAGCATATCCTTGGCATTGTGCCCGCAGACTCTACTAATTCCGCTGACCCTATCCATTAAAGGAGAGCAGATGAAACCTATCGTCGCCGTCGTCGGACGCCCCAACGTGGGCAAGTCCACGCTCGTTAACCGCCTGGCCCAAACCTCGGACGCCATCGTCCATGAGTCCCGCGGCGTCACGCGCGATCGCTCATACCACACGGCCGATTGGAACGGCCGCGAGTTCACCATTGTCGACACGGGCGGCATCGAGCCGCTCAAGAGCGATGACGTCTTTGCCACGTCCATCCGCGACCAGGCCCTCGCCGCCGCCGAGGAAGCCGCCGTCATCCTGTTTGTGGTCGACGGTCGCACCGGCGTCACCGAGGAGGACGAGTCGGTCGCCCGCATGCTCAAGCGCTGCGACAAGCCGGTCTTTCTGCTGGTGAACAAGCTCGACAACCCCGATCGCGAGAACGACAGCATCTGGGAGTTCTATTCGCTCGGTATCGGCGAGCCCACGCCGCTCTCGGCGCTGCACGGCCACGGCACCGGTGACCTGCTCGACGACATCGTGGCCCTGTTGCCCGAGGAGGAGGGCGAGGTCGCTGATGAGTTCCCCGATGCGCTGAACGTGGCCATCATCGGCCGCCCCAACGCCGGTAAGTCCTCGCTGTTCAACCGCATCCTGGGCGCCGACCGCTCTATCGTGTCCAACATTGCCGGCACGACGCGCGACGCCATCGACACCGTCGTGGAGCGCAACGGCAAGCACTACCGCATGGTCGACACCGCAGGCATTCGCAAGAAGAGCACCGTGTACGAGAACATCGAGTACTACTCGATGGTTCGCGGCCTGCGCGCCATCGATCGCGCCGACGTGGCACTGCTCGTCGTCGATTCCTCCGTGGGCGTTACCGAGCAGGACCAGAAGGTCATGGGATTGGCCATCGAGCGCGGCTGCGCCATCGTGGTGCTGCTCAACAAGTGGGACCTGCTCGACGACGACCGTAAGCGCGAGGCCTGCATGGAGACCATCGACCGCCGTCTGGGCGTCATGGCTCCCTGGGCCCAGTACCTGCGCATCTCTGCCCTCACCGGCCGCAGCGTCGAGAAGATCTGGGCGATGGTCGACGCCGCTGAGAAGACGCGCTCGCAAAAGATCACCACCTCGCGCCTCAACACCTTCCTCACCGACCTGCGCGAGTTCGGCCACACCGTGGTGGACGGCAAGCGCCGCCTGCGCATGCACTACGTGACTCAGACGGGCATCAACCCGCCGACGTTTACGTTCTTCGTCAACCACAGCGACCTGGTCAACGACACCTACCAGCGCTACGTGGAGAACCGTATGCGCTCGACATTCGACTTCGCCGGCACGCCCATTCGACTCTTCTTTAGGAAGAAGGAGCAAAAGGATGCATAATCCGATCCTGCTGACCGCCATCTGCGCCGTGGTCTCGTTCTTTATCGGAGCGATTCCGTTTGGCCTGATCCTGGGTCGCGTGTTCAACCACACCGACATTCGCAAGGCGGGCTCCGGCAACATCGGCACCACCAACGCGCTGCGCGTAGCCGGCCCCAAGGTGGCCGCGCTCACGCTGCTGCTCGACTGCCTTAAGGGCGCCATCTGCGTCCTTATCGCCCGTCCGCTCATCGCGAGCGTGGGCTATGGCTTTCCGCCGAGCATTATGGCTCCCGGTGCTGCCGGCGATTGGATGCTCGGCGTCATCTGCCTGGCGGCCGTATGGGGCCACATCTTCTCGCCGTACCTCAACTTCCACGGCGGCAAGGGCATCGCGGTTGGTCTGGGCGTCATCCTCGCCTGGTACTGGCCTATTGGCCTGTCGCTGCTCGGCATGTTTATCGTGGCCGTCGCCATCACCAAGTATGTGTCGGTGGGCTCGCTCGCCGCAGCTATCGGTCTTCCCATTGCTGCCTGCGCGGTCTTTCCGTACAGCAGCCTGGGCCTCAAGTTTTGCATGGCGATGATCGGCATCACCGTGGTGTGGGCCCATCGCTCGAATATCCAAAAGCTCATGGCCGGTAAGGAGTCCAAGCTCTCGTTTACCAAGCGCGTCACCGAGCCCGACGATAAGTAGGAGAGAGTCATGAATGTTGCGCTGATTGGCTCCGGCTCCTGGGGAACCGCCGTCGCCGGCCTTGCTGCCGCGCGAGCCGAGCGCGTGACCATGTGGGCCCACAGCGAGCAGACGGCCGCCGGCATCAATGGTGAGCACCGCAATCCCCGGTATCTGGTGGACTACGAGCTGCCCGGCAACGTTGTCGCCACGACGGAGTTGGCGCAGGCGCTCGACGGCGCCGAGGCCATCATCTTTGCCGTGCCTTCGACGCACCTTCGCAGCGTGTGCCACCAGGCCGCTCCCTTTATCGCCGCCGATACCCCGGCGCTCTGCCTCACCAAGGGCATTGAGCCCGAGTCCGGCCTGCTCATGAGCGAGGTCATCGCCAGCGAGATCGGCAACGAGTCGCGCGTGGCGGCGCTCTCGGGCCCCAACCATGCTGAGGAAATCTGCCGCGGCGGACTTTCTGCCGCCGTCATCGCAAGCAAAGATCCGCAGATAGGGGAGACCTTTAAGGAACTGCTCCTGTCCACGGCCTTCCGCATCTATCTGTCGCAAGACATGACCGGTGTCGAGGTCTGCGGCGCCATGAAAAACGTCATCGCCATCGTATGTGGCATCTCCGCCGGCACCGGTGCGGGCGACAATACGCTCGCCCTTATCATGACGCGCGGCCTGGCCGAGATCAGCCGTCTGGTGCATGCCCGCGGCGGGCAGGCTATGACCTGCATGGGGCTTGCCGGCATGGGCGACCTCATTGCCACCTGTACCTCGGAGCATTCGCGCAACCGTACCTTTGGCTACGAGTTCGCTCATGGCGTGTCGCTCGAAGAGTACCAGGCACGCACGCATATGGTGGTCGAGGGTGCCGTTGCGGCCCGTAGCGTCAGCGAGCTCGCCCGTTCACTGGGCGTAGACATTCCGCTCACCTTTGCCGTGGAGCAAACGCTCT
>URFP01000089.1:0-6854 GCA_900547235.1 uncultured Collinsella sp.
TGAGCGCTCCGTCCAAACATGCCAAGAAGAGTGGGCAGTCTGAGTAGGCGGCAAAGCGATCTTTGGAAGATCAACCGTAAGAAGGGCGGCCGAGACACGTTCTCGGCCGCCCTTTTGTCTGTTGAACACATGGTCGCTACGTCTGCGCCGGGCTCAAACGGTCGGCAATCAACCGTGAACGGTATTTGTTCAAAAAAGAACAAAGTTAAACAAATAATGGTTGCACCAGATGTTCGAATGTGTTCAAATAAACATGAACAGTGAAGAACCGCACATTCAGATGCCCGGACCTGAACGCGATTCAACACTTCCAAACAGAAACTACGCACCTGCGTATCTCTCAAGGAGGATGTCATGAGGGTTGTAATCGCTTCCGATGCCGACGGTATGTCGATGAAGGAGTCCATCAAGGAGATGCTCATCGCCGACGGTCACGAGGTCGTCGACTATTCCGAGACCCCTGCCGCGGACTTTGTCGATTCCGCGACCGCCGTTGCCAAGGACCTGCTGGAGCACAAGGATTCCCAGGGCTTCGCATTCGATAAGTACGGCGTCGGCTCCTATATGGCCGCCGTCAAGATCAAGGGCATGGTCGTCGCCAACATTTCCGACGAGCGTTCCGCTTACATGACCCGCGAGCACAACGGCTCGCGCATGGTCACCATGGGCCCGGGCGTTGTGGGCACCGAGGTCGCCAAGAAGGTCGCCCGCGAGTTCCTGCGCGCCCAGTACGCCGGCGGCCGTCACCAGATCCGTGTCGACATGCTCAACAAGATGGCCTAACGAGAGCCACCGAGAACTCGAACTTCTACCTCAACTTGTGAATTCAGACGAAAGGACGTTCTGATGAAGAAGACCATCGCAATCGGTTGCGACCATATCGTTACGGACGAGAAGATCTATCTGGCCGACCGCCTGGAGCAGGCTGGCTACAAGGTGCTCGACTGCGGCACCTACAGCCACACCCGTACGCACTATCCCATCTACGGTAAGGCCGTGGGCGAGGCTGTTGCCAGCGGCAAGGCCGACTTTGGCGTGGCCCTGTGCGGCACCGGCATCGGCATCACCAATGCCGTCAACAAGGTTCCCGGCGCTCGCTGCGCCCTGGTTCGCGACATGACCTCTGCCCTGTATGCCCGTCGCGAGCTCAACGCCAACATCGTGGGCTTTGGCGGCAAGATCACCGGCGAGTTCCTGATGGCCGACATCATGCTTGCCTTCCTGGAGGAGCCCTACGAGAAGACCCCCGAGCATGATGCCCTGATCGCCAAGATCGATGCTTGCAATAAGGCCGACGCCGAGGCTCAGGCTGACCCGCACTTCTTTGACGAGTTCCTCGAGAAGTGGGACCGCGGCGAATACCACGACTAGTGGGGTTACGCGGTTTTGCCAAACCGCGTAACGGGTCGACGCTGCGCGGCGCTCAGGCACCCCATCTCGCCGCTCAAACCGTCGCTCGCGTACATGAAGTACGCGTCGCTCCTCTTTCGCGGCGACCTGGGGCACCTGAGCGCCGCTCGCTGACGTAGGGGGTACCAGCAGGGTTGCCGCTGTTGTTGGGAAGCGTTCTGGTTCGGCTAGCTGCTCCGATAACACGTTTGCTTGCTTGGCTTGAGTGCTTTGCTCTTGGCGGTCCCCGGCATTCTGCAGCTTTTCAATTGACGGCTCGCGTTTCTGTGAGGGGGCGCGGGCCGGTTTTCTATCAGCCCTATTGACTTGGCGGGCTGTCGTAAGAAAGGGAAGGCTCCTATGGAGTTTGTTCTTGATAACGGTTCTATTCGTGTGGCACTGAGCACGGCTGGCGGATCGTTCACTTCGATTAAAGCCAACGGCCGCGAGTACCTGTGGCAGGGTGACCCGGCGCTCTGGTCGGGCCAGGCACCCATTTGCTTCCCGATTTGCGGCGGCCTTCGTGACGGTCACGCAATGACCATGGGCGGCCGCGAGGTAAAGCTCGCCCGCCACGGATTTGCTCGCAAGCAGGAGTGGAAGCTCGAGGAGCAGAGCGACAACATGGTTGCGCTGAGCTTAAGCTCTGCCGACCATGCCGAACTGCTCGAGCAGTACCCGTATCCGTTTAAGATCGTTGCTCGTTACACGATCGATTCGGAAAAGGTGGCCGTGTCGTACGAGGTGACCAATGAGGGCACCGAGGATATGCCATTCTTTGTGGGTGGTCACCCCGGCTTTAAGTGCCCACTCGACGAGGGCGAGTCCTATGACGATTACGAGCTCCGTTTTGATCAGCGTGAGGCCGCCGAGCTCTGTACTGCCGTTCCCTCGACGGGCTTGATTGATGTTGAGCATCGCAGCAAGAACCCTATGATCGACCAGAACCTGCCGCTGACCCACGAACTCTTCGACTTCGCGGAGACCATCTTTGACGTGCTCGAGAGCCGCGTGGTTACGCTGACCAAGAAAACCGAGGACAAGGGCGTGCGCCTGACGTTCCCCGATATGCCATACCTGATTGTGTGGAGCAAGCCCGAGGCCGACTTTGTGGCTGTGGAACCGTGGGGTGGCCTGTCCACCTGTTCCGACGAGGACGATGTCCTGGAGCATAAGCGTGGCTGCCTGGTGGCCAAGCCGGGGGAGACTATCGCCCGCGGCTTTGGGATCGAGATCCTTTAACGAGCTATCGTATGTTTGGGGCAGCGCACATCGCGCCCCGGAAACAGGAGTTCAACATGATTCTGACCGTTACCATGAATCCGTCGATTGATACGCGCTACCAGCTCGACAAGCTGGTCATTGACGACGTTAACCGCGTGACGCCCGAAAAGACCGCTGGCGGCAAGGGCCTTAACGTGAGTCGCGTGCTGTTGCAGCTGGGCGACGACGTGCTCGCAACCGGTCTGCTCGGTGGCCACATGGGTGCCTATATGGCCGAGCTTATGGATGCCGACGGCGTCAAGAACGACTTTGTGCCCATTGCCGGTGAGACGCGCATTTGCCTGAATATTCTGCACGAGGGCAATCAGACCGAGCTGCTGGAGAGCGGCCCGCAGATCGCCCCGGCCGAGCTCGAGGCCTTTACGGCTAAGTTCGCCGAGCTTGCAGCGAAGGCGGACGTTGTGACGCTTTCGGGCTCGCTGCCGCGTGGCGTCGATGCCGGCTACTATGCCGAGCTCGTCAAGATCGCCGAGGAGGCGGGCGCTAAGGTGCTGCTCGACACCTCGGGTGCATCGCTGGAGGCCGCGCTGGAGTCCGACGCTAAGCCTGAGCTCGTAAAGCCCAACCTGACCGAGATTAACGGCCTGCTGGGTACGTCCTTTACGACCGATGATGTCGATGCCCTGCGCGAGGCGCTTGCCGCCGATGGCCGCTTTGCCGATATTCCCTGGGTTGTCGTTTCGATGGGCGCTGCCGGTTCGGTGGGCTTCCATGAGGGTCGCGCATTCCGCGCCAAGACGCCCGCGATTGCGGCTGTGAACGCGACGGGTTCCGGCGACTCGACCATCGCCGGCTTTGCGCATGCCATTGCCGCTGGTGCCGACGACGTCACGGTGCTCAAGACCGCCAATACCTGCGGCAAGCTCAACGCCATGGACCCCAAGACCGGCCACCTGGTCATGGACCGCTGGGATGAAATCTTCAACAACGTTGTCGTAACTGAACTCTAGGAGTCGCGGCACCGAACACTCGAAAACGGCGCCCGTCGGCGATGTTGCCGGCGGGCGCCGTTGTCGTGTGGGCGGTTATGTCGTGGCCGCTGATGAGGCTCGAACTCGTATGCTACAGTGAGTCGATAAAGCGCTGTTGGGCGGCGCGGCCGGCTTCGTCCCACTTAAAGACGCCGGCGTTGTCGAGCACGTGGCCAAACACCACGCCGACCTCCTCGTGCAGGATATCGATGGCGTTGTCCGCCGTAAGCTCGTCGGCACGGCGGGCATAGACGTCCTCGGCCCACGCGGCATGGCTGCGGCAAAGGTCGTCGCCCTCGAGCGCACTGGCAAGGTCGTAGCTGGTATCGGCTTTGGCTGCCAGCAGGTGCTCGCGGACAGCGCCGAGCTCGGGAACCAGGCGCGGCGGAAGAATAGCCAGGCCCATAACCTCGATCAGGCCGATGTTCTCCTTCTTAATGTGGTGATACTCGGCATGCGGGTGGAAAACGCCCAGCGGATGCTCGTCGGTCGTGATATTGCAGCGAAGCGCCAGGTAGGCCTCGTAAATCTCGCCGCCGGCGTTGCCGCGGGAGTCGACGCGGCGGATGACGGGCGTCACGGTGTTGTGCGCTACGCCGTCGGCCGTGTGCGCGATAACGCCCACAGACTCGTCGGTCCACTCGCGCCAGGCGAGGATAATCTTCTCGGCAGCGTCGAGCAGCTGAGCGCGGTCATGCGAGCGCAGGCGCAGCACCGAGAGCGGCCACTGCAGCACAGTGCCGGTGACCTGGTCAAAACCGGGCACGCTAAACTGCGAGACCTCGGCGGCATGCATCATGGGGAACTCGTGCGCGCCGCCCTGGAAGTGGTCGTGCGACAGAATCGAGCCGCCCACGATAGGCAGGTCGGCGTTGGAGCCGATGAAGTAATGCGGGAACAGGTCCACAAAGTCGAGCAGGCAGGTCAAGCCCTTGCGGTCGACGTGCATCGGACGATGCTCGGAGCTCATGGCAATGCAGTGCTCGTTAAAGTAGGCGTACGGGCTGTACTGGAAGCCCCAGCGCTCGCCGTTGAGCTGGATGGGGATAATGCGCAGGTTTTGGCGAGCGGGGTGAGCGCCGCCGTCGGCTGCGGCGGAGCGTCCGGGATAGCCTTCGTTTTCGATGCAGAGCTGGCAGGCGGGATACTTCTCGCCCGTGTTCTTGGCGGCACCTGCCGCGGCGATATCGCGCGGGTCCTTCTCGGGCTTGGACAGGTTGATGGTGATCTCAAGATCGCCCCAGTTGGTGGGGGTGCTCCATTTGATGTTGCGCGCGATGGCGGCGCGGCGCACGTAGCCGGCGTCGCAGCACAGGCCGTAGAACCAGTCGGTCGCGGCACGGGGCTCGTTGACGCCCATACGTCCGTTGAACTCTTCGTTTACAACCGAAGGCCTCGGCATGAGCGCGCCCATGATGCGCATGGCGATGCGGTCGCGGCCCGACGCCGTATCCTCGACAGCACCATTGGCAACGGCGGCCTCGGAAAGCGCGGCAAGCGTGCCTTCAAGATCAAAGTCGGGCAGGGTATTGGGGTGCAAGAGCGAGAGTTTCTCAACCTGGAGCGCCCAGGCCATATCGAGCGCGGGGCCCGTATCGCCGATGCACTCCAGAATGGTGTTGTATGCCCAGATGCGATCGTCCTGGCCGATCATCGATCGGTGGATGGCATATTCGATGAGGCCCTGCGCGGCCTCGCGCACATCAGTCATTACAGCCATGCCGCGTAAGCCCCCTTGTCAGAAATCGCGTAGTGGCGGGCAGAGCCCTCGCCAAGCCAGCCGTTCATCTTGGCAATGAAGGTGTCGACCAGCTCGAGCGGCACGAAGGCCTGGATGGTACCGCCAAAGCCGCCGCCGTGGATACGAACGGCGCCACGGCCGTCGAGCACATGCTCGGCAAGAGCAAGCGCGTACATGGAAGGCTGCTCGGCACCCAGTTTGGCAACAACATTCTGCAGGTACATGGCGGAGCTGGCGCCGGACTCACGCGTCAGGACCAGGAACTGGTCAATGTCGCCGACGTTCAGGGCCGCCCAGCGCTTATCGACTAGGCCGTTCTCGTACCAGTAATGAACGGCGCGCAGGCAGGCGCGGTCGCCCAGCTTGGCGCGCAGCTCGGGGAGCTTGGCGTCAAAGTCCGCCACGTTTACCTCGCACAGGCGTGCCTTGCCAAACTCGGCGGCGACGTCCTGCATCTCGCGCGGAACAGCGGCGTAGTCGTCGGTGGCTGCCACATGGTCGGCGCCAACTTTAACGAGCACGAGCGCATAGCCGTGGTCCTCAAAGTTGAGCTCGAGCTTCTGGGTTTTAGGCTGAGCCTGGTCCTCAAAGTCCATGTAGGCGAGGCCGCCCAGGCACACGGCAGCTTGGTCCATCAGACCGCAGGGCTTGCCGTAGTAGTTGTTCTCGGTGCGCTGGCTCATCTGGGCGAGTGCGACGGGTTCAATGGCGGGCGCGCCCCAGAGCGTCTCCATGGCACGGCCGTACGCGGCCTCGACGGCAGCAGAGCTGGAAAGGCCACCGCCCGAGGGGACGGAGCAGGTGAAGGCAAAGTCGAAGCCGTGGGGCTCAACGCCCAGAGCAGCGATTTCATGGGCCATACCACGCACGAGGCTTGCGGACGTGCCCTTCTCGGACACCTGAATGTCTACCGTGTCGAGCGTGATCTCAAACGTAGGATAGCCCTCGTCGGCGACGCGAATCTTGTTGGAATCGGTTGCCACGGCGATGCCGTCGACGGCGACATCGAGCGAGCCGGCGATAACGTGACCGCCCTCGTGATCGGTGTGGTTGCCGCTGATCTCGGAGCGGCCGGGCGCGTGCACATAGAGCACCTGGCGATCGCCGATGGGGCCAAACTCCTCCTCAAACAGCTTGGTGAGCGTGGCGAGTGTCTTTTCGTCGGGGGTGGTCATGAGGGTCCTTTCCTTGGCGCATACTGACGAGTTTTCCGTCGTAGTGAGTACGTTAACAATCTGAAGCGGCATAAACTCAGCATCTACGATGCCGCACGTTACGGGCTATGTTAACGTACTCATAACACAACACTTATCACTTTTTGAGAATCTGGTAATCGGTAGAAATTCAGCCGTGAACGGTACTGCCGTATGGACTTATAAAGCAGAAGAGATGCAGATAGAAAAAGTAGAGTACGTTAACATGCGTCCGACGATAGCGGGCCTCGGCGCGGGATGTATTTCTGCCCGGGC
>URFP01000090.1:0-6827 GCA_900547235.1 uncultured Collinsella sp.
CCCGTGGGTTATACCCTAAGAGCAAACCACCCTTTTTAAGGGTGGTTCTGATTTGTGGGAGCTGCCGACGGATTAGGACCGTCGACACCCGCGTCACCAATTTCCCCGCGGGGGGGGGGAGTTTTCGAATCAGCCCGGGGACACCAGAGATTGATCGAGCCCGGTACACCGTCACGGTACCGGGCTCTTCTGGTTCATGTCATGTCAAAAACGAAGCGCCCGCTTGCTGGGGGAGCAAGCGGGCGCCTGTGAGCGAATATGTTTGCGGCGGGAGCCGTAATGGGCGGTGGCGCGGCGACTAGTTGGTCGTACCGGAATCGTCGCCCGTGCTCGTGCCCGAGCCAGAGCCCGAACCCGAGCCAGAAATCGAAACCGTCAGCGTAATCGTGCTGTCGGTGGACTGCTTGCCGGTGGGGGAGACGCCCGTAACGGTGGCATCCTCGTTGCCGCTCACGGGGTTGCCGTTCTGGTCGCAGAACGCGATGTTGTAGAACCCGGCGTTGTTGAGCGCGGTGACGGCGGCGGAGATGCTCTTGCCGTACAGGTTACCCGGAACGCTGGCCTTGCCGGACTTCTTGGCAATGACGACGGTAATCGTGGCGCCGGGCTTCTGCTTACCGCTGGGGTTCCAGCTGATCACGGTGCCCTCGGTAACCGAGTCGTTCTCCTGGTAGCTCACGTCGACGCCAAAGCCTGCCATATCGAGGGCGTTGCGCGCCTGGGCCTCGGTCATGTCGGTTAGGTCGGGGACGGACGTGGTATCCGGGCCGCTCGAGACCTTGTATGAGATGGTCGTGCCCTTCGCGACTTCCTTACCGGCTTCGGTGCCCTGCTCAAAGACCTGGCCCTCATCGGCCTCGTTGGCCTCCTCGGAGGCGTTGCCCTTCAGGCCAACGCTTGCCAGCGCGGCTTCTGCCTGGTCCTTGGTCAGGCCGACCAGCCGGGGAACCTCGACCTTCTCGGAGGGCTTGGGGCCCTTGGAGATTACCAGGTTCACCTTAGTGCCCTTGGCCTTCTTGGTGTTGCCGTTGGGCGTCTGCTCGGCGATCTTGCCCTCGTCGACATCGTCGTTGTAGCTTTGGTCGATGGTGCCGACCTCGAGGCCGGCTTCCTTGATCAGCTCGACGGCAGTCTGCTGGTCCTTGCCTAGCACATCGGGCACGGTGACCTGCTCGCCGCCAAAGAGTCCTGTGGCAAAGGCCACCACGATACCGATGACGGCAACGGCTGCCACCACGGCGGCGATGATCTTGTTTTTGTTGGATTTGGGCTTTTCGACCTCGTAGGAGCCGGTGGAGCCCGAAACCGAGCTACGGGCGGTATTCTGGCCGCTCACGCCCGAGACGGGACGCACCATGGCGCGCGTCTGATCGGAAAGCTCGCGAGTCTTGGTGGCGCCCAGCTCACCGGGGGCACCGATGATGCGCGTGGGCTCCGAGATGTTGACGGCACGGCCCGACAGGTAGCTGTTGAGCACCTGACGCAGCTCGTCGGCGGTCTGGAAGCGGTTTGCCGGGTCCTTCTCCATGCACTTGAGGATGATGCGCTCAAGGTCGGCGTCGACACCGGAGTTGATCTGGCTCGGCGGAATAGGCAGCTCGTTGACCTGCTTGAGTGCGACCGAGATAGCGTCGTCACCGTCAAAGGGAACGCGGCCGGTGGCGCACTCGTACATCACGACGCCCAGCGAGTAGATATCCGAGGTGGGGCCGAGGTCCTGACCACGGGTCTGCTCGGGGCTGACGTAGTGGGCGGTTCCCAGCACGTTGTTGTCTTGCGTGAGGTGGCTGTTCTTGGCGCGCGCGATGCCAAAGTCCATCACCTTGATGTTGCCGTCTGGCAGCACCATGATGTTCTGCGGCTTAATGTCGCGGTGGATGATCTCGTGCTTGTGGGCGACCGAAAGCGCGGAGCTGATCTGCGAGCCGATCTGGGCGACCTTCTTGGGGTCGAGGGCGCCGTGGCTCTTGATGCCGCTCTTAAGGTCGGTGCCGCGCAGGTACTCCATGACGATGTAATAGGTGTCGCCGTCCTTGCCCCAATCGTAGACGCCCACGATATAGGGGGAGGAGAGACCGGCTGCTGCCTGGGCCTCCTGCTTAAAGCGTGCGGCGAAGGTTGCGTCGCCAGCATACTGCGGCAGCATGATCTTGACGGCTACCGTGCGGTCGAGGACCTGGTCCTGTGCACGGTAGACGGTCGCCATGCCGCCTGTCCCCACCTTATCCTTGAGGAGGTATCTTCCCCCGAGGACCCTCTGTTCCATTCCTGCTCCTAACATAACTATTCGCTCAACGATGTGTGTAGTACCTACGATGTGGCCGCTGGGGCCGTGTGGCGCGTTGCCGCTAACTCTTCGGCCGCGGCGCGCCTCGGGTGTCCGATTCAATCATGGGCATCACGCTCCCTGTGCGGCGAGCGCCGCGGTCAGGACGATGCCGGCAATCTTGGCCGCCTTGACGTCGTGTTTGTCGTAATCCTCCAAGGCCACCGAGATGGCGACCGTGGGTGAATCGTAAGGCGCAAAGCCAACGAACATCGAGTTGACGTTGGTGCCGCCGGTCTCGGCCGAGCCGGTCTTGCCGGCGACCTTGACGCCGGGGACCTGGGCATCGGTGCCGGTACCGGACTGGACGACGGCGAGCATGGCCTGCTTGACCTGGTCGGCCGTGGCGGAGCTGACGGCCTGACCCAGCGAGCGGGACTGCGTGGTCTTGACCACAGTTCCGTCCGGGGCGAGTACCTGGGCTACAAAGTACGGGTCCATGACCACGCCACTGTTAGCGATGGCGGCGGCAATCACGGCGTTTTGCATGACGGTGGTCTGCGGGCCGGGCGTGTGGTCCATGCCGACAGGCTGGCCGGCGCCGGCCCAGGCGGTCTCCCACTCGGTCATGAGCGACGGGTCGGCCATGATGGAGGCTGTGGAGGTCAGGTCCTGGCCGAGCTTTTGGCCGTAGCCAAAGGCGTTGGCAAACTGCACGAGCGTGTTTGCGCCAACTTCGTTTGCCACCTGGCCAAAGACGACGTTGGAGGACACGGCAAAGGCCTGCTGCAGGCTGATGGTGCCGTAGCTCTCGTTGGCATAGTTGGTGACCGGCGCGTTGCCGATGTCCATGGAGCCGGGCGCCTGGTAGGTGCTGGTAAGGCTGGCGGTGCCGGTCTCGAGTGCCGCGGAAAGCGTAACGACCTTAAACGTGGAGCCCGGCGTGTACAGCGCGTCCATGGCGCGATTGTACATAGAGCCGTCCTCGCCGCCGCCCGTCTGCAGTAGGGCGTCGATGCTGGTGTTGTCGTAGGTGGGCGAGCTGGCACATGCGAGCACCGCGCCGGTACGCGGGTCGATGACCACTACAGCGCCCTTAAAGCCCTTGAGTGCCTGCTCGGCCGCCGTCTGGATGCGCGAGTCGATGGTGAGCTTGGCGGTGTTGCCCGGCTGGGTCTGGCCCGCGAGCGACGCGATGGCGTTGTTCCAGCTGGAGTAGTCCTTAGAACCGGTGAGCGTGTCGTTCATGACGCTCTCGATGGCGGTGGTGCCATACTGCTGGCTCACGTAGCCAACCACGTGCGCTGCCAGGTTACCGTTGGGGTAGGAGCGTACGTAGGTGCCGTCCTCCTGCTGCAGCGACTCGGCCAGCGTCACGCCGTCGGACGTGATGATGGAACCGCGCTGGATGTACTTGGAGCGGGCGATGGTGTGGTTGTTGGTCGGCATGTCCTGATAGTCCTTGGCCTTGATGACCTGGACATAGGTGAGGTTGCCGATAAGGATGGCGAACAGCGCCGTAAAGGCGAGCACCGCACGGGTTAGACGGTTGGCGAGCGCAACGCGGCCGAGCACACCGGATTCAGGCGTGTCGAGCAGGCGACGGCGCATGCGCGAGCCGACGGAATGGCTGCCGCTGCCGTAGGAAGACGAGGTGGCAAAGCGCGTGCCCGTCGGGGCGGCGGCAGATGCGACCTGATCATCGGTGATGGCGGCCATGGTGCCGGTGCCGGTAAGCTCGGCCTCGCGTCCGGTCGCCTCGTCACCGGCGCGCAGCAGGAGCGCGACGATGATAAAGCTTGCCAGCAGCGAGGAGCCGCCCTGGCTCATAAAGGGCAGGGTGACGCCGGTCAGCGGGATCAGGCGGGTTACGCCGCCAACGATCAAGAAGGCCTGGAAGCTGATGGCTGCCGTAAGACCGGTGGCGCTAAAGGCGGCAAGGTCGGATTTAGCGCGGGCAGCCGTGGTGAGGCCACGCACGGCAAAAAGCATAAACAGGATGAGCACGGCGCCGCCGCCCAAAAGGCCCATCTCCTCGCCGATAGCCGAAAAGATAAAGTCGGACTCGACGACGGGGATGTTGTTGGCCATGCCGTTGCCGATGCCAACACCGACCAGGCCGCCATCGGCAAGCGAGAAGAGCGACTGGACGATCTGGTAGCCCTGGCCCTGGGCGTCCTTAAACGGATCGACCCAAACCTGGAAACGCACCTGAACGTGAGACAGGAACTTGTAGGCGCCCACAGCTCCAACGGCTAAGAGCGCAAGGCCGATAACGACATACGAAAAGCGCCCCGTGGCAACGTAGAGCATCAGCAAGAAGATGGTGTAGAACAGCACGGCCGAACCCAGGTCGCGTTCGAAGACGACGACGAGCAGGCACACACCCCACACGGCAAACAGCGGCAGCAGCAGTCGCAGGCGAGGGATCTTAAAGCCCAGGATCTTGCGGTTGGAGATGGAGAGCAGCTCGCGGTTCTCGGCCAGGTACCCAGCCAGGAACAGCACGATAAAGACCTTGGCGAACTCGCCAGGCTGGATGGTAAAGCCCGCGATGCGAATCCACAGCTTGGAGCCCGAGATCGTGGTGCCGATAAAGATGGGCAGCATCAGCAGGATGATGCCGATGATGCCAAAGGTGTACTTGTAGCGCATGACCACGTCGAGGTTTTTGACCAGTGCGAGCGTTCCCACCATCAGGGCCACCGAGACAAACAGGATGATGAGCTGTGAGATGGCGAGAGCGGGGGCGAGGCGTGTCACGAACGTGATGCCGATGCCCGAAAGTATAAATACGATGGGTAGGATGGCGGGGTCGGCGCCGGGCGCCAAGATGCGCACGGCGATATGTGCCGCGGCGAAGGCGGCAAAGAGGCCGATCGGCACGGCGAGCGTCTCAAAGGAGATGGCGGCGCCCGCGGTGAGCACGTACATCGCATACAGCAGGATGACGGGGAACGCCGAGGCGATGAGCAAGAGCAGCTCGGTGTTGCGGCGACTCATAAGCGGCACTCCCTTTCTAATTCTTATCGGAGGCTTCGGCCTCGGCGGACTGTTCGGCGGTTTTCTCGGAATCTGATTCGGAGGTCGATCCCTGATTGGTGTTGTCGCGAATCGTCTGCGCGTCAATCACCTGGCGGGTCTGCTCCTCGTCGATCTGGTGGCGGTACTTGGATATCGTGTCCTGCGCATCGTCGACACTTGTTTGCGGAATGCCCGCCTTGAGGCGGTTTTGCGTGTCTTCGGGCAGGTCGGATAGCTTGATGCTGGTTTCGCTTTCGAGCCAGTGGAGCTTGAGTCCGAGCGGCTTGCCGGGCAGGCCGCGCCAGACGGCGACATTGCCCTGGTAGGTACCCAGGTAGTACGAGCCGGTGACACCCGTGTAGGCCCAGATGCCAGCTGCCAGCACAAAGACGAGGGCCAGAATGGCGGCGATAGTAATGTTGCGGCGACGCACGCGCTGCGCCTCGCGCATAACGCCATCGTCAAGCAGGTCAACGACTACTACGGTCACGTTGTCGTGGCCGCCGGCGGCAAGCGCAGCGTCCACTAGGTTGTCGACGCAGATTTGCGCGGTTGAGGACTGCGTGGCGATGTTCTCGATATCGCTATCGGGAATCATGCTCGAAAGGCCGTCAGAGCACAGGATCAGGCGGTCGCCTTCCTCGATATGCAGAGTGAAGTGGTCGGCATACATGGCGGGGTCCGAGCCCAGCGCACGGGTGATGACCGAACGGTTGGGGTGGACGCGAGCCTCGTCTGCCGTAATCTCGCCGGCGTCCACGAGTTCTTCCACATAGGAGTGGTCGCGGGTCACGCGGATGAGCGTGCCCTCGTGGAGCAGGTAGGCGCGCGAGTCGCCCACGTGGGCGATGGCGAGCGTATCGTTTTCGATATAGGCGCAAGTGGCTGTGCAGCCCATGCCGGGCTTGCC
Organism: uncultured Collinsella sp.; assembly: GCA_900547235.1. Taxonomy (GTDB): domain Bacteria; phylum Actinomycetota; class Coriobacteriia; order Coriobacteriales; family Coriobacteriaceae; genus Collinsella. The sequence continues at coordinate 6,201 of URFP01000090.1, forward strand.
CAGGCCGTTCAAGGCGGCCTCGATTACGGCGGCGTTAGCGGCCTCGACGGCTGCCGCCAGGCGTGCGGCGTCGGCGGACTGCGGGGCCGTCTTGGCAATAGTCTCAACGGCGATGGAAGAGGCCACCTCGCCGGCAGCGTGACCACCCATGCCGTCGCATACGCAAAAGAGCGGCGACTGCACCAGGTAGGAATCCTCATTGTGCGGGCGCACGCAGCCAACGTCGGAGCGGGCGCCCCACATGAGTTGCGTGGTGGTGCCGGCATCATAGGTCGAGTCGGTCTCGATGCGCTCCTCGGTCAGGGGCTCAAAGCTCATGGTCGACCCGGGGTCTTTGAGCTTGGCCTCAACGGCGGCAACGTCGATTTCGGCTGTGTCACCGGGAGAGACGGTGTCGGTCTCGGCGTTTGATTCGGAATCGCCGGTGTCCGGGGAGCCGGGCTCTTCGGACGCGCAGGCGATCGACTCGTCGTCTTGCGGGCTGACGTCTATAGGCTCGGGCGTCGCAAAGTGCGACGGCGCGGGTGTGCTTTGCGACTGGGCGGCGGGCTCGGTCACGGCATCGGACTCGCTTGCGGGCGCAGGCTGCGGGGCCTTGGGTGCAGGGCCGTCCTCGGGGGATGGCCC
>URFP01000091.1:0-6773 GCA_900547235.1 uncultured Collinsella sp.
ACCAGGATGATATCGCCGGGCCGGCAGTTGGCGCCGCTGAGCGCCACGCCCGCGGGCACCTCGCCCACGCCGGCGGTATTGATGTAGACGCCGTCGGCCCCGCCGCGCTCGACCACCTTGGTGTCGCCCGTGATTATGGACACGCCCGCCTCGCGCGCCGTCTCGGCCATCGTCTGCACGATTTGACGCAGCTTGTCCATGGGATAGCCCTCTTCGAGGATAAAGCCGCACGATAGGTAGCGCACGTTGGCGCCCGAGGTCGCGACGTCGTTGACGGTTCCGCACACGGCGAGGCGGCCGATGTTGCCACCGGGGAAGAACTGCGGCGAGACTACAAAGCTGTCGGTCGACATGGCGATGCGCCCGCTCGCGGGCAGCGCGGCGACGCCGGCGTCGTTGCCTTCGAGCAGCTCGGGCGACCCAAAGGCATCCAAAAAGACCTCATCGATGATGCGTTTCATCATCTGGCCGCCAGAGCCGTGGCCCAGCAGGACGGTGCTATCGGTAACGCTATGGGACATATCGAAAACTCCAATCGTGGGTGGTGCCGGTGTGCGGGTGTGTCCGGGCTAGTCGCGGTATCTAAAGTACGCCGCGCAGCTACCTTCGGAGCTCACCATGCACGGGCCGACGGGATGTTCGGGCGTGCAAGCGCGGCCAAACAGAGGACAGTCGCTCGGCGTGATGGCTCCGCGCAGCACGTCGCCGCAGCGGCAGCCGCGTGGCTCGACCGTCGGTTCAATGGGCACGTCAAAGCGGGTGCCGGCATCAAAGCGCGCGAATTCGGGTCGGATGGAAAGACCCGAATTCACAATCGGTCCCAGCCCGCGCCACGTGGTGTCGCACGGCTCAAACACCTGCTCGACCAGCTGGCGCGCCACGGGGTTGCCGTCAGCGTTGACGCCACGGCGGTAGGCGTTGTCGATTGCGGGCCTGTGCTCGACAACCATCTGGACCAGCATACAGATGCCCTGCAAGATATCGACCGGCTCAAATCCCGTGACCACGCCGGGGGTCTCGAACTCGTCGACCAAAAAGCTAAAGGGTGCCAGGCCTGTGATGGTAGCGACGTGACCCGGCAGGATAAAGCCGTCGATGGCGGTCTCGGGGTCGTTGGAGATCGCACGCAGAGCCGGCGGCGTGGTCTTATGGGCGCAGTAGACCGAGAAGTTCTGGAGTCCGCGCGCGTCGGCCTCCAGGATAGCGGCGGCAATGGTGGGCGTTGTGGTCTCAAAGCCGACGCCCATAAAGATAACCGGGCGTTCGGGATTTTGCTCAGCAATGTCGAGTGCGTCGAGCGGAGAATAGACGATGCGGATGTCGCGCCCCGCCGCCTTTTGCGCGGCAAGCGAGGTGGACGATCCGGGCACGCGCATCATGTCGCCAAAGGTGGTGATGATGGCGCCGTCCATGTTGGAAAGCGCGATTGCGTGATCGATGTCGCGGTTGGCGGTGACGCAAACGGGGCACCCCGGGCCGCTTAGCAGTTTGAGCCCCGTCGGCATAATGGAGCGAAAGCCATAGCGGCCAATGCTCACGGTATGCGTACCGCAGACTTCCATAAGGTTGATGCTGCGGTTGCCGACAAGCTCATGAATACGATCGATGAGCTCGCGAGCCAGCTTGGGGTCGCGAAATGCCGAAAAGTCGATACCGGAGCGAACCGGCTGCGCCGCCGCCACTAGTATGCCTCGGCCGGGTTGGTGGCGAGTTGGTCCTCTTCGGCCAGCTCGGTCATGGTATTGACGAGCTCGAGTGTCTCTTGGGCTTCCTGCTCGTCGACAATCTGAATGCCAAAGCCGGCGTGCACGAGAATATAGTCGCCTACCTGTGCCGTCGGCACGAGGCGCAGCGAAATGGGGCGCTCGATGCCCATCATGTCGACGGTCGCCTTAAGGTCGTCGTCGCGTTTGACCACTTTACCGGGAACGGCAAGGCACATAATGTTCCCCTTTTATACGTTTTGCGCTGGACAGGCGCCTAATTACCCATCAGTTGATGGTAGCGCTCGCGGGAGTCACGAGCAAACGCGTTACACCTGTGAGACGGCGGCGCGCAGGCTGGCAAAACAGCCTATCGCAACGCCGTCTGCGCGAGGCGAGCGCGAGCGATGGCGGCCTGACCGTAGGCGATGCAGCCGTCGTTGGCGGGTACAGCGTGGGGGACCAAGACGGCAAGACCGGCGTCTTTGAGTTCGTGGGTAAGGAGCTGAAGCAAAAGCCGGTTCATGAACACACCGCCCGAGAGCGCGACGGTATCGAGGCCTTCGCGATCACAGATCTCGCACGCGATGTGGGTCGTAGCGTGCGTAATGGCGATGTGAAACCCGAGGGCGAGCCGGTCGGCCGGCACGCCTGCCACGATTCCATTCAGAAGAGCTTCGATGAGCGGTTGGGGGTCCAAGATGGGGGAGTCGTCCGCAGACGTGAATACGCCTGTATGATTGCCGTCGAGACGAACGGGCTTACCGTCAAGCGCGCGCCAGGCGGCGGCTTCGAGTTCTATGGCGGGTTCGCCCTCGTAGGTTGCCTTGCCGCAGATGCCCAGAATCGCTGCCGCGGCATCAAAGAGACGCCCCATGCTGCTGGTACGCGGGCTGTTGATGCCACGCTCGATCATGGTGGCTGTCACGCTGCGTGTTTGCTCGTCGAGGGTGCCCAATAGCCCCGCGGCACCCGGATGCTCGAGCAGGCCGAGCTCGCTCAGCAGGGCAAAGGCATTGCGCCGGGCATCGCGCACGGATGCGGCTCCGCCTGGCAGCGCCCAGGTGCGCAGGTGCGCGGCGCGTTCAAAATCGGCAAGGCCGGCGATAAGAAACTCACCGCCCCATATGGTGCCGTCGGTGCCGGCACCCGTACCATCGAAGGCAATACCGAGGACGCGCGCATCGGGCGCAATCCGGCCAGCGACAATCGCCTCTGCCATTACGCTCGCGATGTGCGCATGATGATGCTGGATTTCGATTAGCGGCAGACTGTGCTCCCGTGCCCGCTCACGCGCCCACTGGCTCGACAGATAGCTGGGGTGCATGTCGCATGCCAGGGCGGCAGGCGTCAGGTCAAAGAGGTTTTCTAGACGTGCGCGGGCGGCGCTCCAGGCATCGAAGGTCGCGCCGTTTTCGACATCGCCGATATGCTGCGACACAAAACAGGCCACATGGCCGTCGGCGTCCTCGCGCGTGAGCGCGATCGTGGCTTTTTGCTGCGGCCCGCAGGCGAGCACGCAGGGTGCAGTGCCGTCGAGCGCCGGCAGCGACAACGGTTGCGGCGCATATCCGCGTGCGCGACGCACAGGCATGACGGTGCCGTCGACCACACGTACCACGGAGTCGTCGTAGCGTGAGAGAATCGCACGGTCGTTGCCAAGTAGCGCGTCGGCGATGCCGGCGGCAACAAGATGTTCCCATGCAAGGGCATCGTCGGTCTCGATAGGTTCCTCGCTCAGGTTTCCGCTGGTCATGACCAGCGCGTGCATGCCATGCGACGAGGCAGCTGCAAGCAGCAGATGCTGAAGCGGTGTATAGGGGAGCATGACGCCGAGCTCGGGTAGATCGTGCGCGACGGATGGCGCGAGTGTAAGGCCGTCGGGGGAATCTCCCTCGCCAACAGCACGGCGGCGCAGCAGCACAATGGGGCGGATGCTGCCGGCCAGCAAGTCGCGCTCGGCATCATCGACATGGCACAGGCGTTCAGTATCGGCAAGGCTGCGCACCATAACGGCAAGCGGCTTGTTGCTGCGGCGCTTGCGACGGCGCAGCTCGACCACCGCCTGCTCATTGGCGGCGTTGCAGGCCAGATGGAATCCGCCCAGCCCCTTGATGGCGACAATACCGCCGCTGGCCAGCAGCTCGACACAGCGGTCAATAATGGCATCACTGGTTTCGCGCGTGCTGCCGACGGCCGGCATCGCCCCCGAGCCTTCGAGCTCCATGTCGCCCGCCGCCTCGCGCCAGGTAATATGTGGCCCGCAGTCAAAGCAGGCATCGGGCTGCGCATGAAAGCGCCGGTCAAGCGGGTCGCCATACTCTGCGGCGCACTCGGGGCACATAGGAAAGCAATCCATCGACGTGGCCGCTCGGTCATAAGGCAGCGATCGGATGATGGTAAAGCGCGGCCCGCAGTTGGTGCAGTTGATAAAGGGGTAGTGATAGCGACGGTCGGCGGGGTCGAACAGTTCGCGCAGGCAGTCGTCACAGGTGGCGATATCGGGGGAGATGAGCGTCGTGTGCATGGTCTGATCCCGCGACGCTACGATACGAAAGGCCTGCTCATCGTCGGCATCCCAAGCATCGGGCTCCAGGTCTGCAACAGCGACATGCTCAACGCGGGCCGCGGCAGGCGCGTGCTCCGACAGCGCGGCGACATATTCGTTGAGCGCCTCGCTCAAAGCATGCGCCTCGATGTGCACGCCATCGCCCGCATTGAGCACCCAGCCGCAGATGCCATGCGCTATAGCCTCGCGATACACAAATGGCCGCATGCCGACGCCCTGCACAATGCCCGTTACATGGATATGCACATGTCGCATGCGACCTTCCTTCGTTGAAACCTGTCCCTTTTTGGCAGGTGCGCTGCGGGAAATCCCGTTACAGCCCCAGGCTCTGCTTGGTTGCGGCGCAGGTGAGCTCGCCGTGCTTAACGCCGCGCAGCCCCAGCAACCGGTCCGCCAGCTCGTAGACACGCTCGCCGCGACCCTTGAGCGCCAGAATCTCCAGGCAGTTGTGGTGGTCCAGATGCACGTGCATGGTAGAGACGATCTCGTCGGTATAGTCGTGCTGCACCTCGTCCAGACGGCGCGTCAGATCGCCGGTATGGTGGTCATAGATCATGGTGAGCGAACCGATGACCTGCTCGTCGGGCGTGCGCATCTGCTCCTTGGCGATCGAGGCACGAATCAGATCGCGTACGGCCTCGGATCGGTTAGCCACATCACCGCGGCGCGCGATCTGCTCGTCAAAGCGGCGCAGCAGGTCGTCGGGCGCGGTGACCGAAAAGCGGACCAGCTCGGAGCTGGAGCCGCTGCAGCGGCAGCTCGCATCGTCGTCCACACCGTGATCGTGCTCGGCCACGTTACACCAGTTTCACAGAGCCGACGGAGTTGTGATCTGCCTCGATGGCCTCCTCGTAGCCCTCGAGCGCATCGTGCGCCTCGTGCAGCGCAGACATGGCGGCCTCGAGCTTGGCGCCAATGCGCTCCATGTCAAAGTTCTCGGTCGCGTGCAGCAGCTGATGGCTCCACTCGTGAGCGAGCTCAATGGTGTCGTCGACCTGCTTGACGCTCATGGCAAGCTGGCTCATGTTCATTCCGACGTCATGCATGGGAAATCTCCTTTTGTATGGGGCAGTTCAGTGGTTCAGATTTTACTACGCCCGCTTTGCGCGCAGCTGCATAAGAAAACGGGTGCGAGCCTGTGCGACCCGCACCCGTTCACTGGGGGCTGTTTGTAACTACCATACTATCCGTGGTCGCATGCCTTGCGTTTGGCACTCCGGTGAGCGGTGCGAAACCGCTCATGGACGGCAGACAAGTAACAAGCGTATTACAGATGTTTCTCCAGCAGTGCCTGAAGTCTTGCCTTGGGTAAGGCGCCAACCGAGCGGTCGACCTCCTCGCCGTTCTTAAAGACGATCAGCGTGGGGATGCTCATGACGCCAAACTTCATGGCCAGGTCCTGGTTGTCGTCGACGTTGCACTTGGCCACAGCCAACTTGCCGGCCAGCTCGTCGGCAACCTCGTCTACGATGGGCGAGAGCGAGCGGCAGGGGCCGCACCACGGGGCCCAAAAATCAACCAGTACGGGCAGGCTATCGTTGACGACAGCGCCGAAGTTCTCGGGGGTAATCTGCTTAATGTCAGCCATGGTGACCTCCATAATACGACGCGGCTCGGCCGCGTAAAACTCAGTACGACCGTGCTTATACCCAGCGGCCCGCAAAGCAACCACTCGCGGGCGGCTCTTTTATATAATGGTGGGCACGCAAACGATTGGAGAGCGCATGCCCACGTCACAAAGCCAGAAAAAAGAAGCCATCGCTCAGGCGACCGAGCAGGAGCTCGCGTCGCTTGCAGATCGCGGTGTGCGTATCGCGGGCAACGCGTGCTCGCCGATTGTGCTGGTCAAAGGCGATTTGGATGAAGCCGAGTGCTCGGGCGGCGAGCTGGCTGCCGGCGCGGATGGCGCCGCGTTGCGCAAGGCGCTCGGTGCCATCGGATATGCCCCCGAGGATTTTTGTGTGCTGGCAAGCGTCGCCGGCGCGGGCGACGGAGCGGTCGCGGCGGGCGAGGCCCTGACGTGCGACCTGTTCCGCGAGGCGCTGGAGACCTTGGACCCCGAGGCGGTGCTGCTGCTGGACAACAGTGCGGCCGATGTCATGCGCGAGACCTATGCCGATATGCTTGTGGCAATTGATGACTTTGACACCGCCATGCTCAAGCCCGGCCTGGTCGCCCATGTGCAGGGGCGCCGCGTGCTGGCGCTCGACGGTTTTGAGGCGGCGCTCACCGACAAGGCCGCCAAGCAGCGCATGTGGGCCTACATTAAGCAGCTGACCCCGGCGGCTGCACCGCTGTAGCGAGGTTGGCGGCAGCCCCTACATCACGGCGCGCAGCTCAAACCGGTCGCCGTTAATGCGGAACTGGCAGTTGCCGTTCATGCGCTCGACGGCAAGCATAATGCTCTTGGTGCCAAAGCCGTGCCCAGTGTGCTGAGCCACGGGCATGCCGTCGACCATGTGCGGCGCACGGCCAAACGTGTTGGAAACCAGCAATAGAAG
>URFP01000092.1:0-6766 GCA_900547235.1 uncultured Collinsella sp.
CATCGGCATGCTTGCCAGCCGCAAGCGCGTTGCCGCCCTGCTCGACCTGGACGAGGAGCACCTGGGCCTCGAAATCGGCAAGCGCTTCGAGAACCTGATCGCGCCCGAGCAGATCGCCGAGGGCAAGCATGTCGACTGCCAGGAGGTCGTGTACAAGGCGACCGACGAGGGCTTTGACCTGCGCAAGATCGTCCCCGCTCCCACCAACACGCCCGTCGACGGCGGCCCCTACATCACCATGGGCCTCGCCTACGGCACGAGCCCCGACGGCTCCCAGTCCGACGTGACCATCCACCGCTTCTCCTGCGTCGACAAGGACAAGCTCGCCATGTGGATCACTCCGGGTAGCCGTCACCTGGGCGCGTTCTTTGACGAGTACTGCCAGCGCGGCGAGGACATGCCCATCTCCATCTCCATCGGCCTGGACCCCGCCGTGTACATGTGCTGTGGCTTCGAGGCGCCCACCACGCCGCTCGGCTTTAACGAGCTGCAGATCGCCGGCGCCCTGCGCGGCCACGCCGTCGAGCTTGCCGACTGCGTCACCGTTCCGCAGAAGTGCATCGCCAATGCCGAGTATGTGCTCGAGGGCTACCTCATGCACGACGAGACCATCAACGAGGACGTCAACGGCCACGGCTACGCCATGCCCGAGTTCCCCGGCTACACCGGTGGCGCCAAGGTCTGCCCGGTGATCAAGATCACCGCCGTCACCACGCGCGTCAATCCCATCATGGAGAGCTGCATCGGTCCCTCGCACGAGCACGTGTCCATGGCCGGCATCCCCACCGAGGCATCCATCTACAAGATGGTCGAGACCGCCATCCCGGGCCGCCTGCTCAACGTCCACGCTGCCCCCTGCGGCGGCGGCAAGTTCGTTGCCATCATGCAGTTCAAGAAGTCGAGCAAAAATGACGAGGGCCGTCAGCGCAACGCCGCCATGCTCGCCTTCTCGGCATTCTCCGAGCTCAAGCACGTCATCCTTGTTGACGAGGATGTCGATATCTTCGATATGAGCGACGTGATGTGGGCCATGACCACGCGCTTCCAGGCCGACGTGGACCTCATCACCATCCCCGGTTGCCACTGCCACGTGCTCGACCCGTCCAACGACCCTGCGTTCGACCCCACGATTCGCGAGCACGGCATCGCCTGCAAGGCCATCTTCGACTGCACGGTTCCGTTCGACCTCAAGAAGAATTTCATTCGCTCGCAGTTCATGGAGATCGACCAGGACAAGTGGGCCGCAGAGCTCGCCTTCTAGTAAGTCGCCCTGCCGAGTAACAAAGTGAGGAGTTGTCATGCCTGAGTCTTCTGTCCGTCCCCGCCGCATTGTCGTTGGCGTGTCTGGCGCCAGCGGTGCCGCGCTGGGTCTTGAGTGCCTCAAATGCCTGCGCCAGGCAGGTGCCGAGTCGGCGCTTGTCGTCACGCGCGGGGGAGAGATCACCATCGAGCAGGAGCTCGGCATGACGCTCGACGAGTTTGCCACGCATGCCGATGTGGTCTACGACAACAAAAATATCGGCGCCCCCATCGCAAGCGGTACCTATCCGGTCGACGGCATGATCGTGGCGCCCTGCTCCATGAAGACGCTCGCCGGCATCGCGAGCGGCTACAGCGAAAACCTGTTGCTGCGTGCGGCCGACGTGCAGATGAAAGAGCAGCGCCGCCTGGTGCTCATGGTGCGCGAGACGCCCTTCAGCGCCATTCACGTCGATAACATGGCGCGCCTGGCGCGCGTACCGGGCGTCATGCTCATGCCGCCCATGCTCACGTTTTACAACGGCCCCGCCACGCTCGATGACGCGGTGCATCACATCGCCGCCAAGGCGCTCGAGGCCGTCGGCGTGTCATGCGCAAACTATAAGCGCTGGTCATAGGCGCTTTTAGGGTAGGATACGAGAAGTGTTTGAGCCCGCTGCCCCTGTGGGCGGCGGGCTTTGTGCGCTAAAAGGATGTGTCGGGAGGACTTATGCAGACGGGCATGTATGCGATTAGCGAGATGGCGAGCTTGTTTAATGTTTCGCGCCAAACGCTCATCTACTACGACAAGATCGGCCTGTTTAAGCCCGCCGTGGTCAACGAAAAAGGCTACCGTTTCTATTCGCCCACGCAGATCCCGCTCATGCGCCTGATCTGCATGTTGCGCGACCTGGGGCTCGAGCTCGACGAGGTCGACCGCCTGACCTCGACGTTCGACATTGGCGAGATGACCGATCACCTGCGCTCGCGGGTGCAGGCGCTCGATGAACAGATCGCCGGGCTCAAAGCCGAGCGCGCGAGTGTGCAGGAGCGTCTGAGCTTTTACGACGAGGCGGTTTACTGGCGCGAGCGCGAGGGCAAGCCGGAGCTCAAACAGTTTGAGCGCCGCTACGTGGTCTTTGAGGAGTTCCCGGCCGATATCGAGCGCGGCCGCTCGATGCTGCACCCCACGCTCATGCGCGCGATTCTGCGCATGCGTGCGCTGACGGGCACGCGTCCCATGCGCGGTTGGGGCGCCATGCTGCGTCGCGAGGCACTGCATTCCGACGACCCCATTGCCGGCGCCGGCTCCTTTGCCGTGCTACCGCGCGGTGTCGAGGAACTGCTGCCGAGCGACGCTGCCGAGCTGGCAGAGATCGGCATAGAAGTGCTGCCCGAGGGCACATACCTGTGCATGAGCCGCTGGGGCATGCCGTACGAACCCGAGGGCATCCGCGCCGTCGTGGCCTGCATGGACAAGCACGCGCTCCAGCCCGTTGGCAACGCTTTCGACTTTTGCTACCTCGATACCACGAGCTACGACGAGTCCCACCAAGAGGACTTCTGCTGCATCCAAATCCCCGTCGCCCTTCAGATGTGACAAGGGGACAGTCCCTTTGTCACATCCACGCCCATTTCTTAGAAACTTGCAAAATCTGCAAGTTTCTAAGGTGGCATCTTATAAACTTGCAAATAATGCAAGTTTATAAGTTTTCATGTCTGGACGGGCGCTAGGGAGACTCTATGAACATCGTTCGCCGAAGCCGCTATCTTGATCGACTCATTGCTTTTCAGGATACCGACCTCATCAAAATCGTGACGGGTATACGCCGTTGCGGCAAATCCACGTTATTGGACATGATGAGGGAGCACCTGGCGCAGCAGGGGGTGCCGGCAGAGCGTTTGCTGACCTTTAAGATGGAATCTCTAGAGTACGCGGGGGTTACAGATTATCTGACGTTTTATCGCATGGTTCGGGAGCGCGTTGACGGTGTCGATCGCCCCTATCTGTTCTTTGACGAGCTCCAGAATGTCGAGGGTTGGGAAAAGGCGGTCAACTCGCTCCGAGTGGATTTGCCGTGCGACATCTATGTCACGGGCTCCAATGCCTTTATGCTATCGAGCGAGCTTGCAACGCTTATCTCGGGTAGATATATCGAGGTCAAGATGCAGCCCCTCACGTTTGGCGAGTATCTTGATTTTCGCTCGATTGATGCGGTCGTCGCCGAAGGGCTCGGTGAGCGGGTTGAGCTCGTTTCCAAGACGGGCAATCGCCTTAATTCAAATACCGTGCTTGAGCAGTACATAACCTACGGCGGCATGCCGTTTCTGGCTCATGATGAGCCGAGGCGTGAGCTGTGTCGCGACTATATTCGTAGCCTTTACCAGACAATCGTCGCGCGCGATATCTTATTGCGCGCGACGCGTAGGGGTCGCGGGGCTATCACTAAGCGCGATGTTCTCGAGCGGCTCTGTGCGTACCTGGCAGACAACATCTCCAATCAAACCTCGGTCAATAAAATCGTAGGGACGCTCAACGAATCGGCGGGCGGTAAGACCAATGCATCGACGGTGTCGGCATATATTGGCGCTCTGGAAGAGACGTACCTGTTTACCAAAGTAAAAAGGTATGACATCAAGGGGCGGGAGCTTCTTAAGACAGGCGGTAAATATTACATAGCCGATACGGGAATCCGCAGCTATCTTGACGGATATAGAGGTAGCGATAGCGGAAGGATGCTCGAGAACGTTATCTACAACCAGCTTGTCTTTGAAGGGTACGAAGTGTTTTGCGGCCATCTGCGCGCGGGGGAAATCGACTTTGTCGCAATCGGCGAGGGATCGGACCGCAAATATATCCAGGTTACCGAACGGATCGACGCCGAGGCGACGAGAGAACGCGAACTGCGACCGCTCAAGCTAAGCACGCTAGGAAAAATCCCTGATTCGTACGAGAAGATCTTGATTGTCAGGGATGGTGAGCATCCAACAGACATCGACGGCATCAGAATCGTAGGGGCGGCCGATTTCTTGCTGAGAAACAAGATCGCCCACGGCTAAACGCAAAATGTGACAAAGGGACAGCCCCTTTGTCACATTCCGTGCGAGCGGGCGTGCCATCTGGGGGTATAAGGCTAGCAAGTGTTTATTTGCGAGGCTTAAGGGGCGCCCCGTATGGATATCGATAACTTTGAATGGTGGTATAGCGAGGGCGAGGCTCCGGACGAAGAGTGGGACGAGCCCGCGCCGTGTGACGTGTCGAGCGACGAGGACGAGTCCGGCAATGATGCCGGTGTCGAGCCTGAAGCCGCCTCCGATGCCGCCGAACCCCTAACCTTTGAGCAGGCCTGGGCCCAGGCTGAGGCTGACGAGGCAAAGGCCGATGCCACGGCCACACTGGGTGAGCCAGCCGACATGTCCATCTCGCCGGCAAAGACCCCGCGGCCGCGTCACACTATCGACCCCGATAGCACGGCATCCTTCAGTATTCTCGACGTGCCCTCGCAGGGTGCCCAGGCGCCCGCGCCCACGCATCGCCCCGACCTGGCTCGCGAGGGAGATGCAGGACGTCGCTCGCCGCTCGGCCCCATCCTTATCGCCTTTATGGCCGGCGTTATCGCCTGCTCGGCGATCGGAAATGTCTGGAGCCATGTGGAACAACAACGCAAAGATGCCGCCAAGGTCGAGATGTCCGTCGAGCAATCGCTCGGCCGCACGCGCTCGGTACATGTGTCGGTCGAGGTCAAGGACGGCGCGACGTGGGACACCGCGCGCGGCGACAGCCAAATGCTCGTCCGCATCGTGGGGCGCACGCTCAAAGGGCAGACGATTGACGAGTATCAATACGTCAATTCCGCTGGTGACGGCATCGAACTCAAGCCCGGTGACTACGAGCTCACCGTCGATGAACCGCCCGTCGCCACCGACGGAACGCGCTTCCGCGCCTCAAAGCGCATGGTTCCCGTGAGCTTTAACTCGCAGGCGCCCGATACGGTCGACAGTACGCCGCAGGGCGGGTTCGACCTTTACGCAATCGCTCAATAACTGCGCCTGTCGCTTCTCCTTGCCGTCAAGAGTGGGACAATAGCCCTCGACACCGTTGTTTACTATTGGAGGAAGTAGCATGTCCACCGTCACTACCATCAAGCGCGGCGGCCTCACCGCGGCCATCGATTCCATGGGCGCCCAGCTCACGAGCCTTGCCCTCAACGGCAACGAGTATCTGTGGCAGGGCGACCCCGCCTTTTGGGGCAAGCATGCGCCCATCCTGTTCCCCATTGTGGGCTCGCTGCGCAACAACACAGCGACGTCTGCAGCCGGCACCTGCGAGATGCCGCGCCACGGCCTCGCGCGCATCGTCGAGCACAAGCTGGTCGAGGTCTCCGAGGACGGCTCGTCCGTTACCTACGAGATCACTGACACGCCTGAGTCGCTCAAGGCGTTCCCCTTCCACTTTAAGCTCAACATGACCTATGCCTTGACCGGCGACGCCACCCTCACGCAGACCTTCGCCGTCACCAACACCGGCGACGTGGACCTGCCGTTCTCGGTGGGCGGCCACCCCGCATTTAACGTGCCCGTCCCCGGTGCCGAGGACGAGGCGTTCGAGGATTACGAGTTGGCGTTTACCGAGGCTTGGACCAACGAGGCTCCCATCATCACGCCCGACGGTCTTATGACGTTCGAGGGTAGCTACAAGGCTCCCGATAACTCGGACGTGCTGCCCATCACGCACCGCAGCTTCGATAACGATGCCATCATGTTCACCGATACTCCGGGCTCCACGCTCACACTGCGCGGCCGCAAGTCGGGCCACGGCGTCAAGATCGACTTTGAGGGCTTTAAGTACATTGGCGTGTGGTCTGCCGCCAACGACGCTCCGTTTGTGGCGCTCGAGCCTTGGACCGGTCATACCACCATGGACACCGAGGACGATGTTTTTGAGCACAAGGTCAACACCATCACGCTGGCGCCGGGCGAGACGGACGTCCGCAGCTTTAGCGCCACCTTGCTCTAGAGGTTCCGCCGTTCTGACGAACGGCGGACCGGTCGACGCTGCGCGCCGCCCAGAGCGACAATTTGTCATTCAAAAGGCAAGGCATGACCAGAAGGTCTATGCCTTGCCTTTTTCATGCTAACTTGTTCGCTCTGGGTGGCGCCTGCTGGCATTGCCAAAACATCGACGCTCCCAATGACTACCGTGTGTCTATTAATTTTTCGAGCTTGTGCTGCGCTGCTGGTCGCTGGCGTATATCCTGTTAAGTCGTCAGCATACGATTCAACAGGGAAGGCAGATTATGCATTCTCCCCATCAACGCGACGCGCATCCACAGCCGGTATGCAGCCGTCGCATCTTTTTGGGTAGCGCTCTCGCTGCGAGCGCTTCTGTCGTCGCCGGCGCACTTGCCGGCTGCCAGCGTCCCTCCACGCTGGAAGTAGTTCAGTCCACGACGGGCGGCGGTCGCGACGACCTGTCCGATTCTGTGATCGGCAAGGATAAGATCCGCATTGGCATGGAGGCGGCCTA
>URFP01000093.1:0-6732 GCA_900547235.1 uncultured Collinsella sp.
TTTATAATTAGGACGGCTGAAAGAGGTCGGCCCATGCAACCTCCTACCTTTCGGGAAATCATTGCCCTACTCAAGCACGATGGATTCGTGAAGGTCGCGCAAGTCGGTAGTCATGCTAAGTATGTTTCTGGTGACCGTGTTGTCACCGTGAACGGCTCTGGTGGTGATCGACCAAAGAAGGGCACGTGGGCAAGTATTCGTCGCCAAGCTGGATGGTAGTTGGAGGCAAAATGAGGCAGCGATTTACCTATGACTGCGTTCTCATAAAAGAAGACGACGGTTACTGCGCTAGCTTCCCGCAGATTCCCGGCGCCTTTGCCGATGGCGATACGCGCGAAGAAGCGATTGCCCATGCTACCGAGGCACTGATGGCGTTTTTGGCCGACGACCTCAACAACGGTTTGACTCCGGCAGGGTACGAACGCTCGGCCGAGGTCGTGGCCCTTTCAGTCGAAATCGACCACGAGGACGCTCGGGAAGCGGCGTGCCGAACATTTAAAGACGCAGCGCTGGACCTCAAAGTCTCCGCTCCGCGGATTACCGCGCTGGTCAAAGCCGGAAAGCTCGATGTTGAACTCGTCGACGGCCGTCGGATGATAACGATAGACAGCATCGAGCGCTACGCCGCCCAAGAACGTCACGCCGGCAGGCCAAAGAAGTTCGTCGCAGTCCAATAACCCCCTCACTTTCACCGACTACTAGAGCCGCTCACCAAACCAACATGCGCTCTGGGCAAATAGGTTGAACGTTTCGTGCGAGAATGCCCCACAGTAAACAAACTTGCACCAGAGCGTAAGGGGCTGGCATACACATGCAGACGGTCTATCGGGTATTCGAGGGAGCGCGTGAGCCGCATCGGCTCGCTGTTGAGCGTACGGCCGAGGTGCTCGGCCGCGGCGGTCTGGCCCTGATCCCGACCGAGACAGTCTACGGTGTCGCCGTGGCAGTCAATGCCTTCTCGGACGCCGTATCCCAAGACACAAGCGAATCCCCCTCGTGGCCGCGCGACCCGCAAGCCACCGTCAATGGCGCCGCGGTCCCTGCGCTCGGTACCGGCTACCGCCGCATCTTCACTCTCAAGCAACGTGAACTCACGCAAACCGTCGCTTGGCTGGTCGATGGCGTCGAAGCACTCGACCGCTATGGCGTGGATATCCCGGAAGATGCCCGCATACTCGCGCGACGATGCTGGCCGGGAGCCCTGACTATCGTGGTCAAGGCAGCTCCCTGTGTGCCGACCTTTATGCGCGCTGCCGACGACACCGTGGCCCTGCGCGCTTCGGCCTCTCCCGTGGTCCAAGCGCTCATTCGCGCCTGCGGCAGCCCCCTTGCCTGTACGAGCGCCAACACGCACGGCGCGACCTCGCCGGCAAGCTTTGCCGCCGTCGAGGGTCGCATCCTGGAGGGGGTCGATGTTGCCGTCGACGCCGGTGAGACCCCGTGTCGCGACGCCTCGACCATCGTGTCGTTTCAGCACGGCGGGCTCCAGATCCTGCGCCAAGGCGCACTTCCCGTATCAGAGATCGAACGGGTCCTGTCCGACCCGATGCAATAGAAAGGTTTAAGCGATGTCGTTGAATCTGGGCAGCCTGGGCATGGAAGATGCCTCGTTTGACTTTGGCGGTTCCTACATCATGGCGCTCGACTGCGGCACCACCTCGGTACTTGCGACCATCGTCGACGAGTACGGATGCATCGTCGCGCAGGCACGTCGCAGCGTCAAAACCAGCTTCCCGCGTCCCGGCTGGGTGGAGCAAGACCCCATGGCGGTCCTTGCTAGCCAGATCGCCGTCATGATGGAAGTCCAGTTTAAGAGCGGTATCCACTCCGACCGCATTGCCGCCATCGGCATCTCCAACCAGCGCGAGACCACGGTGGTCTGGGACCGTGTGAGCGGTCAGCCGATCTATAACGCTATCGTATGGCAGTGCCGTCGTACCGCACCTCTGATCGACGCGTTGGTTGAACAGGGTTGCGAGGAGTTGGTGCGCTCCCGCACGGGACTTACGCTTGACCCGTATTTCTCGGCCTCCAAGGTGCAGTGGATTCTCGACAACGTCGACGGCGCACGCGAGAGCGCGGCGGCGGGCGACCTCATGTTTGGCACCATCGACACCTGGCTCATCTACAACCTCACCGGCGGCCAGGTCTTTGCCACCGACTACACCAATGCCAGCCGCACGGCACTCTTTAATATCCATACGCTCGATTGGGACGACGACCTGCTGGCGCTCTTTGACGTTCCACGTTCCATGATGCCCGAGGTTCGCTGGAGCTCGGGCGACTACGGCCGCGTCGCGAGCGACATCATGACCAACATGCCGCCCATCATGGGTGTGGCGGGCGACCAGCAGGCGTCGCTGTTCGGTCACTGCTGCTTCCATCCCGGCCAGACCAAAAACACCTATGGCACGGGCTGCTTTATGCTCATGAACACCGGCGACGAGATCGTCGAATCCAAGAACGGTCTGGTCTCCACCATCGGTATCGCTGCGAACGGGAAGATCAGCTATGCGCTCGAGGGCTCCATCTTTGCTGCCGGTTCCACCATGAACTGGCTTCGCAACAACATGGGCATCATCTCGAGCGTGAGCGAGTCGGCACAACTCGCCGCTTCGATTAGCGACAACGAGGGCTGCTACTTCGTTCCCGCCTTTGCGGGTCTGGGCGCTCCCTGGTGGGACCCGCATGCCCGCGGTATCGTGTGCGGTCTGACCGGCGCCTCGAGCCGTGCGACCATCGTACGTGCCGCCTGCGAATCCATGGCATATCAGAGCTACGACGTGCTGCGCGCCATGGAGCAGGACGTGGGGCTTTCGATCGAGCGCCTGTCTGTCGATGGCGGTGCCTCGCGCAACGAGTTCATCATGCAATTCCAGGCCGACCTGCTGGATATCCCCGTGCTGCAATGCGAGACGGTGGAGACCACGGCAATCGGTGCCGCGTACTTGGCGGGTCTTGCCGTCGGCTATTGGGAAGACCTGGAAGAGCTGGAGCAAAATGCCCAGATCGTTAGGACCTTCCTTCCCCACATGTCCGCCGAGCGCCGCGAACAAAACCTTGCGGGCTGGTGTGATGCAGTCAGGCGCTCGCTCAGTACCGCACAGTAGGGCTGCGATGGGCTGCTCGATACAACAAACCGCTAAACTAATGCATGGCGTGCGGCGGCAACATTGCTGCGCGCCTTGTCAGCAAGGCCGTTTTGCGGCCGCAACGAAAGGGGCAATCAACCCATGACCGTCACCTATGATGCGTCCCGTGTGACGCTTGTCGATCACCCGCTCGTTCAGCACAAGCTGTCGATCCTGCGCGATAAAAACACCGGCACCAACCAGTTCCGCCAGCTCGTGCGCGAGCTTGCGCTCTTTGACGGCTACGAGGCCATGCGCGACCTGCCTATGGAAGACGTCGAGGTCGAGACCCCCATCACTACCGCCACGTTCAAACAGCTTGCCGGCAAGAAACTCGCCATCGTGCCCATCCTGCGTGCGGGCCTTGGCATGGTCGACGGCATCCTCGACCTGGTGCCCTCCGCTCGCGTGGGCCACATCGGCATGGAGCGCGACGAGGTCACCCACGAGCCGCATGAGTATTACTGCAAGATGCCCAAGGATATCGACCAGCGTATCTGCCTGGTTGTCGACCCCATGCTCGCCACGGGCGGTTCGGCCGAGATGGCTATCAGCTACCTGCGCGGGCGCGGTGTCAAGGACATCCGCATGCTGTGCATCGTCGCGGCCCCCGAGGGCCTCAAGTCGCTGACCGAGAAGGATCCCGATGTACATATCTATACCTGCGCCATCGACGACCATCTCAACGAGGCTGCCTACATCGTTCCCGGCCTCGGCGACGCCGGCGACCGCATCTACGGCACGCTCTAGTCGCTGGGCTAAACGGCCGCGGCTGCAAATACGAAGAAACGGTGCGCGCGGACGAACAAAAGGCGACCGCGCGCACTCCTGTTAACGGACGTTTTGCCCTGCAGGGTTCGAGAAAAACGTATTACCGTACCTGCGGCATAAAGAAGGTCTTAAGAAAACGAACAGGTGCGTATTAACCGATGCTTTTTCGGTTGTACTTTAGCGATTGGCTCGTACAATAGTCACCAATGTTTGGCGGGAACTGTTCTGTGAAGCGTTAAAAAGGAAAGTGAGGACGCCAGTGTTTCAGATAGCCGATCTGCTCGCTATCGTTGCAGGCGCCATCGCGGGCGCAATTGCCTTCCTTCCCTTTGTCTTTACGCTCAAGCCGGTTCTTGACGATAAACAGAATGCGGACATGCTCAAGGGTATGGTGAGTCTTGCGGTCTCGGCAATCGCCCTGCTCGTCTTTACCTTGGTTGTGTTTGTGTTGTTCGGAGAGGCATTTCGCATGTTCCTCCTGGGCGAGGCGATCGGCTTCGTGGCCTTTATGGCTGCCTGCACGGTTCGTGTCGTCAAGGCGCTGCGAGATCCTCATGAGGTCGAAAGGTAAGTCGTGGAAATTTTTGAAAAGCTGCCTGATGAGATTAATCATCTGGTCAGCGAGTTCAGCTCCACCCCTGTCGTGGGCGATCTGAGCTGCGGCATCACGCAGTACTCGTTTTGGCTGATCGTCTCCACGATCGTGCTCCTGATCGTCCTGGCCGTGTTCAAGAAGAAGCAGACCCTGGTCCCCAAGGGCTTCTTCGTCAACGGTTTCGAGTACATCATCGAGTACGTCGAGAACGATATCGGCAAGGGCGTCGTGGGTGAGAACTGGAAGAAGCACTTCCCGTTCCTGTGCTCGCTTTTCCTGTTCATCCTGATCAACAACATGATCGGCCTGATTCCGGGAATGAAGCCCGGCACCGGCGCAATCGGCTCCACCGCCGCGCTCGCCATCTTCGCCTTCGTGTATTTCATCTACTACGGATGCAAGGCTCACGGCGTGATCGGCTACATCAAGAGCCTCGCCCCGCAGGGCGTAAGCTTCCCGATGAACGTGCTTGTGTGGGTCGTCGAGCTTTTCTCGACCTTCCTGCGTCTCATCACGCTTGCCGTCCGTCTGTTCTGCAACATGTTCGCAGGACACGTGGTCATGGGCTCGTTCGCCATCATGGCGAGCATGTTCATGCAGCCGCTGCTTCAGCAGGTTTCCGCGGCCCACGCCGTTGGCGCCCTGCCTTCGCTAGCCTGGCTTGCCATCCTCATCCTGATCTATGCGATCGAGCTTGTGGTCGGCGCCATCCAGGCTTACGTCTTCACGGTCCTTACCGCCGTGTATGTCTCCGAGGCAGAGGAGGTCGCGGAGGAGGAGTAGCCTTCCGCTCGCGCCTTAAAGGTAAGCAATTCGTTAAACCGCCGGTGCCCGTACCCATGGAGCCCGGCAGTTATAAAAAAGGTTATCCTGCGTGAAATAAGACACGCACGACAAAGGAGGAATCGTGGGAGTTATCGGTTACGGTCTCGGTGTTATCGGCGCTGGTCTTGCTATCGGCCTGTCTGCTCTGGGTGCTACGGGTGCTATGGCCCGTCAGCCTGAGGTCCAGGGCCGCGTGTTCACCGTCTTCATCATGGGCTCCGCCTTCGGCGAGGCTCTGGCTCTGATCGGCTTCGTTGTCGCGCTGATCGTTAAATAGCACGGAGCGTCAAGTATGAATCTTTCATCCCAGAAGAGCGCGATCGCACTCTCCGCGTCCGCGGCCGCGCTGCTCATGCCGGTTTCCGCGTTCGCCGAGGACGGCGCTGCCGGTGCGGACATCCTCATCCCTAAGATGGCGGAGTTCATCCCGGCGCTTATCGCCTTCCTGATCATCTGGATCGTGCTGGCCAAGGTCGCCCTGCCGGGCATCATGAAAACCATGGAGGAGCGCGGCAAGAAGATCGAGGAGAGCCTCGACGAGGCCGAGAAGACCAAGCAGGAGGCTATCGCCAAGCGCGCTGAGTCCGACTCGATCGTTACCGACGCCCGTCGTCAGGCTGCCGACATCGTTCTCGAGGCCCGTAAGGACGCCGAGTCCGAGCGCGCCCGTATCATCGAGGCTGCTCACAAGGAGGCCGAGGAGATCATCGCCAAGGCCCACACGACCGTCGAGGACGAGCGCAAGTCCATCTACGCCGGTGCCGCGAGCTCTATCGCCGACCTGTCCGTTGCCGTCGCCACCAAGATCGTGGGCGAGGCACTCGAGGACGAGGCCGAGCAGAAGAAGCTCATCGAGCGCTACATCCAGGAAGCAGGTAGCCTGAATGCCGACTAGCCGCTATCAGGACAAGGTGCTCGAGACCTACGCGCGCTCCCTTTTGGAAGCCGCCAAGGCCGAGAACCATGTATTCGAGGACCTCGAGATGATCGAGCGTCTGGCTAGCGCCAGCCCCGAGATCATCGCTGTGCTCGACACCATGTCCAAGCGCGACCAGCTCGACCTTCTTCCCAAGGTGGCAGCTGCCTTTAAGTATGTTGCCGAGGAAGACGAGGATGTAGTGGGCGTGACCGTCACCACGGCGATCCCGCTCGACGACGAGCTGCGTCAAACCATCACTAAGAAATGCGAGCAGGACTTCGGCCGCAAGGTATTCCTTATCGAGCAGGTCGACCCGTCTATCGTGGGCGGCCTGGTGCTCGAGGCCCGCGGCGAGCGTCGTGACATTTCCGTCAAGACGCAGCTGCGCATCGCGCAGGAGACCCTCGCAAACTCTGCTAATTCGTACGGAGGTGAAGCCTAATGTCCGAAACCCTCAATGCCCAGGATATCGCCAAGAAACTGCAGGAGCA
>URFP01000094.1:0-6712 GCA_900547235.1 uncultured Collinsella sp.
GTTGCCGTTGCCATTACGGGCATTGGGCTCGATCACACACGTATTTTGGGCGATACGCTCGAGGCCATTGCGGGGGAGAAGGCTGCGGTCATTAAGCCCGGACGCCTGGTTGTACTGGGCGAGGGCACGCATGAGGCGAGCGTTCAGCGCGTGATGGATGCCCGTTGTCGCGAGTGCGGCGTCGTGCCGCTGGTGGTGAACCATGCCACGACCAAGGTGCCGGCGCATGTGGGCGATACGGTTGAGTTTAGCTGCACTACGCCGCGTGCGATTTATACGTCGAGCATGGTCAAGCCGGCGTATCAGCCGCAGAATGCTGCGTGCGCGATTATGCTTTGCGAGGGGTATCTGGCTCGCGAGCTCGATCATGACAAGCTCGATGTGTCGCTTGTGGGCTGCCCCACGCCGGGCCGATTTGATGTGCTGGGAACTGATCCGCTCAAGCTGATCGACGCCTGCCATAACCCTCAGAGCTGCGAGAACTTTGTGAGCGCGCTGGACGAGATCGATCCGTGCGTAGAGAATCGCCCCACGCTGCTGTGCGCTGCGCTGGCCGACAAGGACGTGGCGGGTATCGTTGACCTTTTGGTTCCGGCGTTCCCCCGTGTGGTCGTGACACAGACCGATTCCGATCGCGCCCTGCCGGCGGAGGAGCTCGCCGGCCTCGTTGATGCCGATAAGCTCGCGGGCGTATACCCGAGCGTGCCCGAGGCCCTCGCTGCCTTCGATGCCGCGGGCGAGTCCTTCGTTGCCGCCGGTACCATCACCCTAGCCGGCGAAGTAGCAGGCCTGTTGCGCTAACCCATCCCCTCATCAGTTGCGGTGAAATACGGACTGTTTTACAAGCCAGAAGCCTCAAACGGTCCGTATATCACTGCAGCTCAAAAGCAGTCAATTTGGGACGGGGCTTTTTGGCTGCCCTGTGCCCCGAGTTGACTCGCTTGCCACGAAATGGGCCTATCTACTACGTTTTAGCGAATACCCCCGACCACACCGAGAATTGCAAAATTAAAACCGCAGGTAGACGGCTTGCGGATTTTGCGAAAACGCGGGTATGGTCGCCCTATGCGGGTTAAACGTAGTAGATAGGCCGTTTTTGTGGCGCGGTATTGGTGGGATGCGGCAAAGGGACAGCGCCTTTGCCGCATTGCCTAGTCCAGACGGACCGGATCGTGGGGGTAGGCGTTGAGAATCTCGACGCCGTTCTCGGTCACCAGGGCCAGGTCCTCGATGCGGACGCCGGTGCGGCCGGGGAGGTAGATGCCCGGTTCGATGGAGAACGTCATGCCAGGCTCTACGACCTGCTCGTTGACGAGCGAGACGTCGCCCGGCTCGTGGTCCTGCAGACCAATCGAGTGGCCCAGGCGATGTGTGAAGTATTTGCCATAGCCTGCGTCCTCAATCACGTCGCGCGCGGCACGGTCCAGGTCGCACATGCGCACGCCCGGTGCGATGAGTGCTTCGGCGGCCTCGTTGGCACGGCGTACGATATCGTAGATGTGTGTTGTCTCCTCGTCCGGCTCGCCCCAAAAGAACGTGCGCGTCATGTCCGAGCAGTAGTTGCGATGCCGTCCGCCAATGTCGAACAGCACCACGTCGCCACGCTTGAGCACGGTATCGTCGGGTTCGTGATGCGGGTCGCCGGCGTTGGCACCAAAGCTCACGATCGGCGGAAAGCTAAAGCCCTCGCAGCCGTGCTTGCGATACAGGCCGAGCATTTGGTCAGCAATTTCGCGTTCCGTCACACCCCCGTGGACGAGCTTAATCGCGTCGGCCATCACGGCGTCGTTGGCGGCAGAGGACACGCGCATGAGCTCCTGTTCGGCGGCGTCTTTGTAGGTGCGCGCGGCAGTGACGGCAAAGTCACCCAGGAAAAACTCGCTTGCGGCGTGGCGCTCCATGAGCGGCATCAAAAAGCCGGAGCGCATGACGGTGTCGATGCCGAGCGGTTTGGTCGGATCGACCTCGCGAGCGATGGCGTCGGCCACGACATCGGTATCGGTGTGATAGGCGACGCGGGCATTGTCGTACTCGGGCAGTTGATGCAGTGCGTTGACCAGGATCACCGGCTCGGCATCGCGCACGAGCAGCACGCCGCAAAAACGCTCGAACATATCGGCATAAAAGCCGGTCAGGTAATAGATCGACCATGGGTCGTTTACGAGCAGCTGTGCGCCGGGGTGCTGAGCCTCGAGCGCATCGAGCACGCGTGCCACACGCTGGTCATCGACATGTGCCATGAAACATCCTTTCGCTAGGCTGCCACCATGGTATCCCAAGCCCGGCACATAGGGACGTTCCTTTTATGCCGTCACCTCGGGACATTCCTTTGCATCCCATGCGCACCCTCATAAGTTGCGGTGAAATACGGACTGTTTAGCGGCCTGAAGCCATAAAACAGTCCGTATTTCACCGCAACTGCGGAGGAGGACCGGGAGGATGGTGGAGTAGCTAAAAGAGCTCCGTCCCTAATTAGCTACTTGGGCTCGGTCGATGTCCATACTGGCGACTAGGTCAATGTTGGTGCCGAGAAGATCTTCCAGCACGACGTCGCCCATGCGGATGGGGGCCTCGACGACCACGCCGCGGATGAGGTTCATGGCTTGGGCGTGGAGTGCCAGCGGGATGGCATCGGCGGTGCGCACGGGCAGCAGGGCCTCATCGCCGCCGGAGACGGCCACGGTCGTCGTGAGCACGCGCATGGGACAGGTGAGCTCCTGATGTGCGAATTTATCACCGCGTGGGCAGTTGTTACCGGTTACGGAGCGCACTTCCACCACGGCGCCATTGGCGTCGCGCTCGATTTCTACGGTCTGGAGGCACTCGGATGGGCAGGTGGTGCAGTTGAACTGCAGCGTTTCAATCGCGTTTGTGCTCATGACTCTACGCCTCCTCAACGGGGTCGACGGACAGGACAATCTCGCTAACACCCAAGTCGAGCGCATGCTGAATCACCTTTGCCGGCAGCGGGAAGCTTTCCATGACGCTCGGTTTAAACGGGCGGACCTTGCCGGCGAACAGTTCCTCGTCGCCTGCTAGAATGCGCACGCGGGCGGCGTCGACGGGTCGGCGCACGCGGAAGTTAAGTTTAGTGAGCCCGACGGTCGTAATGCGGCCCGGCAGTGCGTAGCCTGCGATGCCGGCGGGGGAGACCGTGAGCTCGCAGCCCGTGCCCGCAGCGCCCACTTCGTCATCCGCGCCGTTCCCCAGCGCGTACGCCGCCGCGGCTGCACCGGCGCGTTCGGACTCGGTCGTCACGTTGTCGGCCAGGTCGTGCACGTGCAGCACGTTGCCACAGGCAAAGATGCCCGGCACGCCCGTTTGCAGACTCTGGTCCACCACGGCGCCGCGCGTGTGCGGGTCAAGCTCAACGCCCGCGGCAACCGAAAGCTCGTTCTCGGGAATCAATCCCACCGAAAGCAGCAGCGTGTCGCACGGAACAATGCGCTCGGTCCCCGGAATGGGTGCCAGGTGCTCGTCGACCTGGCTTACCTCGACGGCCTCCACACGGTCGTGCCCGATCACGCGCGTGACGGTGGTGGACAGGTGCAGCGGAATACCAAAATCGTCCAGGCAATTCTTCACATTGCGGCGCAGTCCGTTGGCGTACGGCATGAGCTCGTACACGCCCTCGACGGAAATCCCCTCAAGCGTGCAGCGGCGCGCCATGATAAGCCCGATGTCTCCCGAGCCCAAAATGACGGTGCGCGAGCCGGGCTTGAGGTTTTCGATATTGATGTATCGCTGCGCCAGGCCGGCCGTAAACACGCCGGCGGGACGGCTGCCAGAGATCTTGATCTCGCTGCGCGTGCGCTCGCGACATCCCATGGCAAGAACGACGGCGTGCCCGGTGAGCTGCAGCATGCCGGCGCGGCTCATGAGCGTGACGGTATGGACCGCGGTGCCTTCCGCACCCTCGTCCACGTTCGACGCGCCCGCGCCCTCGCTCGAATCGATCCCAAGTACCATGCTGTCCAAGAACAGCGTGATTTCGGTCTCGCGCACCTGGTTAATAAAGCGCTGCGCGTACTCGGGACCGGTGAGCTCCTGCTTAAAGTGTGAAAGGCCAAATCCGGGGTGGATGCACTGGCGCAGGATGCCACCCAGATGCTGCTCGCGCTCCACGATGGCCACGCGTGTGCCGGCCTTGTGCGCGGCAAGCGCGGCCGCCATGCCGGCGGGGCCGCCTCCGATAACGACCACGTCGAACGCCCGCGTTTGCACGGTCTCAACGGCGTCGGTATTAATCGCGCTCGATCCGAATTCCGCCATCCTAGCGCACCCCCTTCAGCAGTCCCTCAACCAACCAAGATCCGGTATCCTCCAACAGCACCTCGCTGGGGTCACACCCCAGCTCGCGGGCCAGAATCGCCACCACGCGGCTTTGACAGAAACCACTCTGGCACCGACCCATGCCGGCGCGGCAGCGGCGTTTGACACCCTCGACCGAAACCGCGCCCGGACGGCGTCGAATCGCGGCCACAATCTCGGCCTCGGGCACCGTCTCGCAGCGGCAGACGATCTGCCCCCACGCGGGGTCGGACTCAATGAGCTTTTCCTTGCGCGCAAGCGGCGCGCGGTCAAAGTCGTCCGGCGCGCGGCGAATCGGGTCCCAATCGGCACGTTCGCGCAGGGCTACGCCGGCATCGCGCATCACCTGCTCCATGCGCTCGGCAATGGCCGGCGCGCTCGCCACGCCCGGCGACTGAATGCCCGACGCCTGGAACAGCCCCGGCACCACGGCCGACTGCCCAATAAAGAAGTCGTTCGTTCCCCGAATGACCGGTCGACCGCCGGCAAACGCACGCACCACGCGACGCGTGTCCAGATCGGGCACCAGCTTGCGCGCGCCGGTCAGGAGCGCGTTGACATCGCTCGCATAGGTCTGCGTGTCGCCCGGCTCGCGCACAGCAGCCGTGGCGGTAATCACGGTGTTGCCGTGCACGGTGCCCGTGACGATAACGCCCTTCGATATCGGCGTCGGCACCGGGTAGAGCGGCATGAGCGTGCGCGGTTCCTTGTCCAGCACCACGATGTTGCCCTGGCGCCAGACCATCTGAAACTCCTCTGCGCCCGCCATATTCGAGATGTCCGCGGCGCCGTTGCCCGCGGCGTTGATCAGGTAACGGCAGCGCACGTTGCCAGCTGGGGTCGCCAGCGTAAAGTGCGCGTCGTCGCCCGACCCCGCGACTTCAATCACCTCCACGGGTGCGGAGCGCATAAACGTCACCCCGTTGGCCACGGCGTTCTCCAGTGCGGCGATGGCAACCTCAAACGGGTCGACAAACCCAGTCGAGGGACACCACAACGCGCACGTTGCATCGGCACTGGCGCGCGGCTCTAATTCGTGGATGCGGTCGGGTCCGACGATTGACAGCTCGGGTACCCCGTTGGCCAGGCCATTCTGGCGCAGCTTTTCCAGATGCGCGCGGTCCTCGTCGTTAAAGCTCAACACCATCGACCCGGTGCGGCGGAACAGAAAGTCCAGCTCCTGCGCCCACGTACCGTACAACTCGCAGCCACGGGCGTTGACCTGCGCCTTTACCGTGCCCGGCACCGGATCGTAGCCGGCGTGCACTAGGCCGCCGTTGGCCTTCGACGCACCCAGCGCAATATCGTTCGCCGCCTCGACTACGCAAATGGACAGTTCAAATCGCGCGAGCTGCCGCGCGATGGCGCATCCGGTAATGCCCGCGCCCACAATTGCGATATCAAACGTTTCTGCCACGGTGCCTCCCAGACGAGTTGACAGGCTGTCAATAAGACTATCCTACGGTCTGCACACTCCCAGCGCGGCGGCAATGCGGTGAACAGCCCCGCAACACCCGCCAACGGCAGAAAAGGGGAGACGTGGCAACGTCGACAACCTCGTCCGCCGACAACTACGGCAACCTTTCGTCTCAATCTGTAACAGCTAGCTGACGATTTTGGTTCTAGATGCTACAGATCAAGACAAACCTTCAGGCGGATTTTGAATGTCTCGATCTGTAACAGTAAGAGGGGTTTTTGGGCCCAAGATGTTACAGATCGAGATTGAAGTCGGGGAGGGACCCCTGTGTCTCAATCTGTAACACCTAGACCCGGATCCCGCTCCCACCTGTTACAGATTGAGATGTTTGTGTCCGCGCCAGCCCCGCCCCTAGCCGTGGTCCCATATAAACAAACCCCGTGGTAAACTTGACCGGACTGTAAATATCCCGAAAGGTACACCTCAATGTCCAAATACATCAACGAGCTCATGTCGCCGCAGCTTATGGGCGTCGTCTATGCCTTTGTTGGCTTTATCATCGCCCTGTATGTGCTGTCGGTCGTCTATGTGTTCATCGACGCTCGCCGCCGCGGCGCCAGCGCCTACGTGGCATGGGGCATCATCGCCCTTATCCCGTTTGTGGGCCTCATTGCCTACCTGGTCCTGCGCCCGCACTCCTACGCGTCCGACCGCGAGGAGCAGGAGCTGGACATGGCCCTGCGTGAGCGCCAGCTTGCCCAGTACGGCACCTGTCCGCAGTGCGGCGCGCCCATCGAGAAAGACTTCGTCGTCTGCCCGGTGTGCGACACTCAGGTTCGCAACGTCTGCCCCAGCTGCCATCGCCCGCTCGATGCGCACTGGAAGGTCTGCCCCTACTGCCGAACTCGCATCCAGTAACGCATCCATCGTCGGGTCGGCCGCAAGCCACGGCCGCCACGCGCCCCGCGCCGCCCCCACGCGATG
>URFP01000095.1:0-6710 GCA_900547235.1 uncultured Collinsella sp.
GCCCCGGCGTGTCCGGTCTGCTTTCGACGGCCGCCATCTGCACCGGCCGTTCCGAGGTCGAGATTGCCGAGGAGATCGGCATGGGCGGCTCCGGCCAGCTCAAGAAGTGCGTGACCGAGGCCGTCAACGAGTACTTCGCGCCGATCCGCGCGCGCCGCGAGGAGCTCGTGCAGGATATGGACTACGTCAAGGACGTCCTGCACGAGGGCAACCGCCGCGCTAACGAGGTCGCCGAGGCCACGCTCGCCGAGGTGCGCGAGGCCATGGGCATGGTGTACTAGCATGTACCGCCTTGTTGCAAGCGATATGGACGAGACCTTCCTCGACTCCAATCACGCCATCCCCGAGGCGAACATCCGCGCGCTCAAGCGCATGAAGGAGCTGGGGGGTTCTGCTCGTCCCCTCAAGCGGGCGCTGGTACTCGTAGATGCGCAGCGCCAACGGTCAGGTGGAATGGATCTTGCGAGACGCCCTCAAACGCGCGGGAAGGCTGCCAAAGAAAGAGCCCTCGTTCAAGGGCACGCCCAAAGGCGAGGAGGGCTAAGCCGGGAAGACAGGGCTCGGGCGCGGCCGACGTCGGGGCAAAGCCGCGCTCTGCCTCGCCAGCGCCGAGGCAGAGTTGAGCCCCGCCGCTCCAAAGTCGAGCCGAGCGGCGGGGCCAACACCAACCCAAAGCAAGCTCGCCCCCTCTATACGCACCAACCGGTCCCCGGAGGCACCCGCCTTTGGAGACCGTTCTTTTCCCAGCTAGATGTCGTATATAAAGCCTTTTGACAGCTCGATTTTGCCCCGTGGGGGTCAAATATAAAGACCTTTGATGGTACGATGCTCGCGTCAATGACATGGTGGCTCTCGACAGGGGTCACCCCGACCCTCTAGGGAGCAAACGCATGGAGCTGGGCTCGCACATCAAGGAGCATCGCACGGAGCTCGGACTGTCCCAAGACGATCTGGCGGAGCGCATCTACGTGTCGCGCCAGACCATCAGCAACTGGGAGTGCGGCCGTACGTATCCGGATGTCAAGAGCCTGCTGCTGCTTTCCAACGTGTTCGGGGTGACCGTGGACTCCCTCATCAAAGGAGATGTGGAAACCATGGCACAGGTAATGAACGAAGCGGTCAAGAAGTACAACGCCCTCTCCACAATCACGGTCGTGAGCGCGGTCGTGTTTTTGGTGCTGAGCGCGTGGGCGGCGTTCCAGTTCGAATGGGGCTGGGGCATGCACATCGCGCCCACCGCGGCGTTTGCCGCCGTGGCGCTCGTCGTGATGCTCGTGGCGTTCGTGTATATGGAACGCATGAAGAAGCAGCACGACCTCGTCACGTACCGCGAGGTGTTGGCGTTTAGCCGCGGCGAGCAGGTCGATCGCGACACGCTCGAGGGGCGCCGTGAGCGCGAGATGAACCCTTGGGTCAAGGGCACGCGCAACGCGGTGCAGATCATCATCGGCGCCATCGCCGGCGGACTGGTGGGCGTCGGCATCGGCATACTCGCCAAGATGCTGAGTTAAAAGCGCGGGTACGCACCCGTTCCCCGAAATGGTATCCCCCTTAGCCCCCCCATTCTGAAGATGTATGCCAGAATGGGGGGCGATTCCCGTTAGGAGGTGCCCCATGAACGTCACCGTACGCGCGTCCCTCATCGCATTGATCGCAATCGTTGGCGTCTGCTGGGCAATCCCCGTCCTCCTGGTGAGCGTCGTCCCATCCGATGCCGGCATGATCGCCATGATGGCGCTGATCTACCCCGTGCTCCCCGCAACTGCAATCACCCTCGGTCTGCTCGCCGCGAACTCCGCGAGGACGCTCTTCTGGGTACCCGCAGCGCTCGGAATCGGACCCGCGCTCCTGTTTCCCCTCGCGGTCGAGGGCAGCCAGGACCTTGCGTTCCATGGGGTTGCCTATACCGCAATCGGCTACGCCGCCATGGGCCTGCGCACCTGGACGACTGCTCGACAACATCGCTAAGCCATCGCCCCGCAAGCCTCCACAAGCCAGATCTCCCCGCGGCGTTGGCACGCATCGCAGCAACAATCATGCAGGTAAACCCCATGCAAAACAATTTTTGCAGCGCCCGGCAAGCCTTGCCGCATATGATGTACAACAGATTCGATAGCGCACCCGATGTGTTCGCGGGACGCTCCTTCACGACCGGGAGGTGACGATGGACATCAGCAACCAGATAAAGACGAGGCGCGAGGCGATGGGGCTCTCCCAAGAACAGCTCGCCGAGAAACTCTACGTGTCGCGTCAGACGATCTCGAACTGGGAGCGGGACAAGACGTATCCGGACGTCCAGAGCCTGCTCATGCTGAGCATCCTATTCGGCACCTCCATAGACACGCTCGTGAAGGGAGACGTGACCGTTATGGAAGAGGCAGTCGAAAGAGATCGCAAGCGCATGGGAACGCGGATGCTATGGCTGGCCGTGCTGATGCTCGCGTTGCTGGCGGTGGCGTTCGCACTGATACTGTCGCCGGCGTTTAACTGGATGGAGGGCACCTGGGGCGCCGGCGTCGCCGCGGCTGCGGCGTTCCTGCCGGCGATAGCGGCGCTTGTTGTCGCAACCGTCCTCGAGCGCATCAAGCGCGAGAACGACCTGGTGACATACCGCGAGATCCTCGCCTTCATGAACGGCGAGGCGAACATCGAGCGCGATCCGCGGGCACTCCCCCGCCGCGCGTGGCCGACGAAGCATCGACTGGCGTACGACTTGCTGACTTTCATCGCCGCGGCCGCCATCGGCGGAGCACTCGGCTTTGCCGTGTGGGGGTTGCTGAACTAGAGGCAGCATCTGCCGAAGTCCGCATCACGCGCGTCAAGAATCAGCGCTTTTGGGCGGCGGCGTGCGCTCGTGATGCGGACTCGAAGGTGCCCGCAGCCGAAGACTTCAAATTGACTGCAAGCACTAGTAAAATTCCAGCTACTCAACGGTCCCTTCCGAAGGCCTTCATGAGAATGCTGACGATGCCGCAGAGAATGCCTCCAATTGGCCAAGGCAGCCAAAAGTAGCCGACGATGGAATCGGCCGCCTGACGCCCACTACCGATGGCGTCCCATGTGGTCCCAGCGAACGAAGGACCCAAAAACAGCCAACTCAGCGCAACGATGGTGGAAACGAGCATGATGACACCGCAAGCAGCCTCGATCTTCTCGTGCGTGCGCTTTGCGGAGCGCAGCTCGTTGCGCACCGCTTCGGGAACATCGATGCGGGCGATGTCCTCAACCTCGAGTTCCTCGACCGCATCGCGGTTGTACTCATCGATATCCACGCGACCGTACATCATGCCCGCATGGACAATCAGCCATACGCCCACCGCGACCAGGGCGAGCAGCGCAGCGCCCGCAGGAGCCTCCGCGCCAGACTCATGCTCGATGAAGTTGCCCAGCAGAACCCCCATCATGATGAGCATGAGCCCGGTAACCAACCCGCGTACCAGCACCTGGCGCGCCTGAAGACGATCATCGTCAGTATAAAAATCCTCGATAAAGGGATGCGCCTTCACAAAAGCAGAGTGCTCCATGCCAGCAGAAACCAAGATGCCAATGCCCACAAGCACGCCGGAGAACAGGGCGGCCAGCCCCAGAAGCTCGCCCCAACTTGCAGCCATACTGCTATTGAACAGGCCGCGCAGAGCCGTCCCTTCCTCAAAAAGCACGAGCCCCACAACGCCCAGGATAAACGCGGCGACACCCGTGGGAACTCGCTTGGCAAACGAGCGCATGTGGTCGTCATAGCCACACACATCCGTCGCGGGACCGGGCGGCACGGTAGCGACGGCGGGTGCCGGAGCGCGATCGGTAAGGTCACCCTGCACCAGGTCATCGAGCGAGCACTCGAAAATCTGGCACATTTTGATGAGCTTATCCATCTCCGGGTAGGACTTCTCGGCCTCCCACTTGGTGACGGACTGGCGGGACACCCCAAGCAGCATGGCGAGCTGCTCCTGGGTCATATGGCGCTCGGCGCGCAGATACTGAAGGTTGGTACGGAAGCTCATAGTAGGTCCTCTCGTTGGCTGGGAGCGACCGCTCGGGCGTCATGATCTTGGCTCACGGCGACGGCGCGGGCGCGGCATCCCAGCGTTCGGTGCTTTCCTGCCGGCGACTTACACACTACGGTAGCCACATGGCGGAAACCACCAACTTGAGGCTTCATTTTACGCAACCTGCAGGCACCCTATGGTTGCAAACCGCAGGTAGATTAAATGGACGTCATATTATAAGGAGCTTGCATCCCCTGCGAACTCAAACAATCCCCGCCGATGTTACGACCCGTTGCTTGCGGCAACGGACCATCTGCGGGCAGCATTGCGGTAACGTAGGAACCGGGCGAGAGAAAGGATCCACCATGCTGAACGAGAACATCCAGGCCCTCAGGAAATCGAAAGGGCTATCGCAGGAGGAGCTCGCGCTCAAGCTGAACGTGGTGAGGCAGACGGTTTCCAAATGGGAACGCGGGCTCTCGGTGCCCGACGCGGAGATGCTCGTCGCCCTCGGTGAGACGCTCGACGTGCCGGTGAGCAAAGACGAGGCGCGAGGCGATGGGGCTCTCCCAAGAACAGCTCGCCGAGAAACTCTACGTGTCGCGTCAGACGATCTCGAACTGGGAGCGGGACAAGACGTATCCGGACGTCCAGAGCCTGCTCATGCTGAGCATCCTATTCGGCACCTCCATAGACACGCTCGTGAAGGGAGACGTGACCGTTATGGAAGAGGCAGTCGAAAGAGATCGCAAGCGCATGGGAACGCGGATGCTATGGCTGGCCGTGCTGATGCTCGCGTTGCTGGCGGTGGCGTTCGCACTGATACTGTCGCCGGCGTTTAACTGGATGGAGGGCACCTGGGGCGCCGGCGTCGCCGCGGCTGCGGCGTTCCTGCCGGCGATAGCGGCGCTTGTTGTCGCAACCGTCCTCGAGCGCATCAAGCGCGAGAACGACCTGGTGACATACCGCGAGATCCTCGCTGTCCGCAATGCAGACAGGTGCTTTACAGCCACAAGCGCGATAGTTTCAACAACAAGACGCAGTGCCCCAGAGCCCCTAGCAGTCGACGATGGTCTTGCCGATCATGATGTTGAGAATCTCGACATCGGTATCCTTCATGCCCACACGGCCCACATAGCCCATGCTCGCGATCGTCTCCTCGACGGTATCCTGGATCAGACCCTCGCCGGCGCGGAAGCCGCGGCCCTGCATGGCCATATCGTGGCCCAGAATCGCCGCATCGACGGCAGCGGAAATCTTGGCGGCACAGCTCGCCTTGGCGCCGTCGCACACGATACCGCCCACGTTGCCGAGCGTGTTCGAGACCGTCGCACCAATCTGTTCGCGCGTGCCGCCACACAGCCAGGTAATCGCGGCACCGGCACCGCACGCGGCGCAAATAGCGCCGCAAAACGCCGAGAGCGCACCAATATAGCTCTTGATATGCACGGCGATAAGGTCGGACAGCATCACAGCGCGCACCAGGCGCTCGTTGTCGCAACGCAGGTAGTCGGCATACTCCATAACGGGCAGCGCACAGGTGATGCCCTGGTTGCCCGAGCCGCACACAATGGCGACCGGCAGCGCACAGCCGTTCATGCGGGCATCGGACCCGGCGGCCGCACGGGCACGGGCACGGCAGGCGACGTCGTCGGCACGAGCGCCCAGCAGCGTACGGCCTACCTCGGCGCCCCAAGCGTGCGCCAGGCCCTCGGCGCTTATTGCGCCGTTCAGCTCAATCTGACGTTCAACGGCGGCGCGAGCACCCTCGATGTCGCCGTCCTCGATAAAGTCGATGATGGATTCGATCGACATGGGCGTGTCGGCCTTATCGGCGGCACGCTCGGCCACGACGCGCTCGGCGCAGGCGGCACACTCCCCCGCCGACTTGCCACACACCGGAATACCGTCGAGCGTATGGCACGTAACATTGGTGTGGTGGTCGGTGATCTCGACGACCGCGGTATGGCCCCCGGCAGTGGCAGTTACCTTGATATAGAGGTTAGGCACACCCTCGACAAGCGACACGTCGCAGTAGTCAGCGTCGGCGAGCAGCTCGGTCACGCGAGCGCGGTCTGCATCGTCAACACTCTCGAGCACCTCGAGCGCGCTCTTGGCGTCACCGCCCACGGCACCCAGCACGGCCGCAGCCTCGATACCGTGCATACCGCCCGAGTTGGGCACGGTCACGCTCTTAACGTTCTTGATGATGTTGCCCGAGCAGGCAACGTCCATATGATCTGGTTCGCAACCGAGCGTCTGGCTCGCCAACGCCGCTGCATAGGCAACGGCAATAGGCTCGGTGCAGCCGAGCGCACAGACAAGCTCGCGGTTCAAAACATCGCAAAACGCGGCATCACGAAGGGAATCGGTAGGCATAGGTATCTCCTGCTTGCATAACGGGCTGGTCTCTCAAAAATAATTAGCTCTTCTATTTGATAACAATGCATCAAAAACCGCAACCATGGTTCCGGCGGACGGCGCTCAAGCACAAACTGGCGGCATTCATTCATGAAAAGCGGGTCTTGTTGCCTGCTAAAGCGTTTGATCAAAAAACGCCCGAGCGTTTACACAAAAGTCGCGCTATCATGCAGTCGAACGCGGTAAACACCTTTAGCATTTGCGCCGCACAGACCAGAGAGGAACCATCTATGAAGATCGGTATCGGTAACGACCACGCCGCCGTCGAGCTCAAGAACATCATTTCCGAGCACCTGAAGGAGC
>URFP01000096.1:0-6707 GCA_900547235.1 uncultured Collinsella sp.
ATAATAAAGTTGAAATGTTTCCAACAAACATCGCCTTCTGTGCGAATGGGCGAGCGGGGCGGGCATCCCCGCCCGTGCCTACGCGGCAACCGAGTACGGAGGCGAACTTTTGGGCGAGCTTCCGGGCATCGAGGTGCATGCGGGCAGGCTCGACGAGGCCGACATGGAGCGCGAGCTTTCCGGCGCGCGCATCGTCGTCGACGCCACGCACCCCTTCGCTACGCTCGCAAGCGGCAACATCCGGGCCGCTTCGCTCGCCGTGGGTGTACGATGCCTGCGCCTTGCGCGCCCGGTCGAGGCGCTGCCCAAAGGCGTCGTGTCGGTCGCGTCGATCGCCTGCGCGGCGCGCTTTCTCTCCGAGAACCCGGGTCGCGCGCTTCTCACGACGGGGAGCAAGGAGCTTGCTCCCTACACGAGCGTCGCCGATTTCGCGGAGCGCTTCTTCGTGCGTGTGCTCCCGCTGCCCGGTGCTATAACGAAGTGCATCGACGCGGGGTTTTCGCCGTCGCACGTCATCGGCATGCAGGGGCCCTTCACCCGCGAGCTCAACGAGGCGATGCTTCGGCAGGTGGGCGCCCAGTGGCTTGTGACCAAGGACTCGGGAACCGTAGGCGGCACGGCCGAGAAGCTCGCCGCAGCGCGCGCCGTGGGAGCGCGCTGTATCGTGGTCACCCGTCCCGCCGAGGGAGGCGGGGCCCTTTCGCTTCGGGAAGTGGAAGATGCGCTCTTACGGGAGTTCGCGCGGAGGATCGCCCCGAGCAAGCTCGACCCGTACAAGCCCGTCATCCACCAATAGCTCGAGGACGCCCGGAACTGGCGCAAACAGCCCTTCAATAAGTTGCGGTGAAATAGTGTCTGTTTTTGCTGCTAGATAGCATACTCAGTCCCTAAATCACCGTAACTTGTCGGTGGTGGCTTACTGGTAGCGTAGGCACTCCACCGGGTCGAGCTTTGCCGCGCGTCGAGCGGGGTAGAAGCCAAAGATTACGCCGATGCCGACGGAGACGGCGAAGGCCAGCAGCACCG
Source organism: uncultured Collinsella sp. (assembly GCA_900547235.1). Classification (GTDB taxonomy): domain Bacteria; phylum Actinomycetota; class Coriobacteriia; order Coriobacteriales; family Coriobacteriaceae; genus Collinsella. The sequence goes on from URFP01000096.1 coordinate 1,027, forward strand.
TGGCGATTGAAAAACTCGGTGTGATTTGCCCGCTGGCACCGAGCTCGCCAAGAATCCCGGATCCGGAGGCAAACATCGCGAGGCCCCAGGCCAGCAGATAGCCTATCAGGACACCCAGCAGGCCACCGGTGACGCACAGCGCCGAGGACTCGGCCAAAAACTGCGCGGTGATATCGCGACGACTGGCGCCCAGAGCGCGACGGATGCCGATCTCGCGGATGCGCTCAGTCACGTTGGTGAGCATCATGTTCATAATGCCGATACCGCCGACAAGCAGCGAGATACTGGCGACAGCACCCATGATGAGCGAGAAGGCGCCCATAAAGGAATTGAGGGAGTCGATAGCGCTTTTCATGGAGGTCGCCGATACACTGTCGTACTCATCATCCTCCGCGATACCCTTCATCGCGCGCACCTTGGACTCGATGGTCTTGCAGAGCTCATCCATGTCCGTGCCCTCGGCGGCAAGTGCCGTCACGCTGGGGAATGAAGGATTCTCGTCGCCAAATAGGCCGGAGATGGTTTCGCGTGGCATATACAAAGTGAGCGAGCCCATGGAGTCGCTGCCGCCATCAATCACGCCTACAATCTGCACCTCGCCGTTGGACACTTTGATGGTTTTTCCCAGCGCATCCTGTTCGTTGCCGTAAAGCTGATCGGCGCCGCCGCGGCTGATGAGCGCCACGCGCGAGCCTGCCTTTGACTCGACATCGGTGTAGGTGCGCCCCGCAACGAGCTTACTGGCACCCACGGCGTCGAGCATGTCGCTATCGACACCCTGTGCCATGACGGTATAGCTTTTATCGCCGGTCTTGTACTCGGTATACGCGCTTTTGACAATGCCGATCTGTTCTATCTGCGGCACCAGTTTTTTAAGCTTCTGGACGTCAGAATCAGAGAGTTCTTGGGACGAATAGATCTGAACCATGCGAGCTGCGTTGAGGCCCAGGCTGTTGACCAAGCTGTTTTGGATGCCGCCGATGAGCGAAGTCATGGCAATGACCGAGGCGATGCCAATGACGATGCCAAGGATGGTGAGCAGGCTGCGCCCCTTGTTGGCCTCGAGCGAGTGAAGGGCTTCCTGGATAAGATCGCGGGCGCTCATGCCATCACTCCTTTCGGCGGGTTGGCGGAGGCGGAAATCATGGGCAGGCTATCTACGGCGCTGCGTAGGGTCCGCGGTGCATGCGGAATATACTCGCCGTCGTGAATGCGACCGTCGCGGATGGTCACGGCACGGTCGGCCTCGGCGGCGATGCCGGGGTCGTGTGTGATAAGCACGATGGTTTTGCCGCGCTCCTGGAGCTTGTGGAAGGTTTCCATGACGAGCGCTCCCGTGGCGGAGTCCAGGTTGCCCGTCGGCTCGTCGGCCAAAATGATGGGTGGATCGTTGACAAGGGCGCGCGCGATGGCGACGCGCTGCATCTGTCCGCCCGACAGCTCCGATATACGATGGTCCCAATGGTCGACCGGAAGCGTGACGGCTTGCAGCGCGTGTACGGCGCGCATCTCGCGCTGGCTGCGCGGCACATTGGTGTAGGACAGCGGCAGCATGACGTTTTCGATCACCGTCAGGCGCGGCAGCAGATTAAAGCTCTGAAAGACAAAGCCGATGCTCAGCGCTCGCACCTCGGTGAGCTCGTCATCGTCGAGCTCGGCGACGTTGAGCCCTTGCAGGAAGTAATCGCCCGCCGTCGGTTTGTCCAGGCAGCCCAGGATGTTCATGAGCGTCGACTTGCCTGAGCCCGAGGGGCCGGTGATGGCAACGAACTCACCGGGATCTACTGCCAGGCTCACGTTATGCAGGATGTGGGCGCAACCGGCCTCGCTCTCAAAGATGCGGTGCACGTTGCGGATGTCGATGACGGGACGCATTACTTGCCCTCGTCGGCAGGCATGTTGTCGCCGCCGTCTGCCGTCATTCCTGTGCCGGTATCCGTCACGATGGTGTCGCCGTCGCGTAGCTTGGTAACCGGGACGTCTGGATTGATCTCGTTGCCCTGGTCGTCGCGCTTGACCTGCGTCTTACCGACTACAGCCTCGTTGTCGTTTTGCGTCACGACGGTCACCTTCACGCGGCGCGTCTTTTTACCCTCCGAATCGGTGGCCAAATTGACGTAATAGTGCTCGCCATCTTCGGTCATCAGCGCCATGGTCGACACCATCACCACGTCGTCGAGCTTCTCGGTCACTACCGAGACCTCGGCAGTCATACCCGGCTTAAGGCGACTGTCAGGTGCTTCGATGAGGATGTCGACGTTAAAGGTCACACTGCCGCCGCTCCCGGAGGAGGAGTCGGAGTTTGCCACCGAGGCGATAGCCGTGACGGTGCCCTGGCTCACGATATCGGGAAACGCGGGGTAGGTCACGTTGGCGCATTGGCCCACGGCAATTTTGGCGATATCCTTTTCGCCCACCTGAACCGTCACCTTCATCTTGGACAGGTCGGCGATCTGCATGCACTGCTTGCCGCCGCTCGTATCGCTTTCGCCCATGATCATGCCGCCTGTTACCGTGGCGCCCACCTTGGCGTTGAGCGCCACGATGCTGCCCGAGCTCGGGGCCGTGACCGTACGGCTGGCGGCCTTGGCGTTCGCCTGATCGAGGTTTGCCTGGGCCGATGTGAGGCTGCGCTGCGCGGCCGATACGGCGTTCGTGTCCGCTGATGCGGCGGTGATGCCAGCCGCTGCGGAACCTCCGTCGACGTCCGTCGTTGGGTTGGCCTGCGCAGCAGCTGCGGCTTTCTTCGCGTTGGCGAGGTCTTCTTGAGCGGCTGCAACTGCACGCTGCGCCTCGGCAACGTTGCGATCGAGCTCGTCGTTTTTAATGGTCATAAGCACGTCGCCCTCGTTGACGGATTGGCCTGCCTGCACGTTGATCGAATCGACCGTGCCGTCGACAGAAGGGGAGACCACTGAGGACGAAATGGGTTTGAGCTGGCCTTTTGCCTCGACCGTTGTGCTAAACGTGCCCTCAGTCACCATGTCGGTCGCAGGCCCGCTATCGCCCTGTGGCTGCGCATTGATAACCAGGGTTGCGACAATTGCAATGAGCGCGATGACACCCACGATGCCGGCGGCAATGCCGCGTCGAATCAGCTTTTTGCGTCGACGTTCGGCACGTTTTGCCTTGAGCTTGGCATATGCCTCTTCATCGGAAATCTCGACCGTATCGTTCGTGCGTCCGCTCTCCTTGTCGGCATGTACGTCTGTGATCAGAGGAAGCGTTTCGGTGGCACCTTCGGGCGTGTGCTCGGTATCATCCGGGCCCGGGGTGATGTTGGGGACATTCGGCATAGCGTCTCCTTTATAGAAAGAACCTTGATAAGTATATGCGCCCGCCGGTTGGGGCAGGCGCATAGGACGGTATCTTTCGGAATTGTTAGATTGGTCGCAGCAGTTCCACGTTGTATGAATGCGCGCGTTGCACTACGAGTGGACAACCACGCACAGGCCGACTTTGATGCAGTCGTGAAGTGCCTTTGCATCGGCCAGGCGCAGGTTGATGCAACCGTGGCTGCCGCACCACTTGTACGATTCGGCGTTATCGAAACTCGAATCGTTTTGCCAGGTGGCGTCGTGGAATCCGACCATATTGCCCTCGAACGGCATCCAGTAGCTTACCGGGCTCTCGTATTTGGGCTTGCCGGTCTCGGGGTCCTTGGCACCGATGAGTTTGCTGGCGCCATCGTTGCTGTTGATCTGCCAGACGCCCTCGGGCGTGGCGTCCTCGCCCGGCTTTCCCGAGATAAAGTTGGCCTCCCATACGACATTGCCGCTCTCGTCGTAGTAGCGCGCGTGCTGCTCGGACAGATCGACATCGATGTATGCCTTCCAGTCGGGCTCTCCCTTTGCGGTAAAGGTGTCGGCTTTCTGGGAGTACTTTATCTCGATTTCGCCGGTCTGCTTGTTGTTAATGGCGTCCTCGACCTGCTTGGCGAGCGAGCTGCTGTCGATGGACCAACCAAAGTCGCCGCCTTCGACGGCGCACTGCTTGCCATCGGCGCGCGTCCACCAGCGAGTGGAGCCCACGGTATTAAAGCCGTTGGCGAGCTCGGCTGCCCAGCTGCTGATCTGCGACGTATCGAGCGTGGGGTTGGCCGGATCGGCAAAGCTGATCCACTGCAACACGGAGCTGCCATCAACCTTGCCGGCATCCTCGCCGTTGAGCTTGAGGGTCACGTTGACGCCCAAGAAGTTGTTGGCGGCATCGCATGCGGACTGAATCTGATCATCGGTCAGCGTTCCATTAAGCGGCTCATAGGCATCGTTGCCGAGCTTGGAAAGATCTACGGTCTCGGCCAGCGAGGCAAGCTCGAGCTCGGCATACTTAATGATATGCTCGCGGTTGAGTTTTTCGTTGGAGCGTGCCTTCTCGACGGTAAACTTGCCGACTAGCTCGTCATAGGAGCTATTGGCCTCGAACGTGCCCGAACGGCCCTCGTTAAACTCGTCGATGGCGGCGCCCAGATCCTTCTCAAACTTCTTTTGGTCAAAGGTGTCGGAGAGCATGGACAGGTCGACGTCTTGATCAAGATCGACTTCGTTGGAGGTAGCGGTTGTTTTGGTCTTGCCACTTAAGGATTCCATAAGGCGGACCGGCCATACAAAGGCTTCGTTGTGGTTGATGATCTCTTTTGCGGCAGCTTCGCCGTCGACGATGGGCTCATCGGACTCGGGCTGATAGGTCCAGCTAAAGTCATCGCCCGCCACGGTGAGCTTATAGTGCTTCCACGCCGAGTTGACCTTGGTGGCGGCAGACGAAGCGTTTGAGAACGAGACGTCGACGCCGGCGATGGTGGTGTTGGGGTAGGCTACCTGCGAAAACGCTACGACGCCTACGATATAGACAATGACGATAAGACCCAGGACGACAAAGAGCGTCGTCTTTTTGCCCGACTTATTGTTCTCGGCGGGTTTGCGCGCGGGGTCGCGATCGCCTCGACCGTGCACGTGGGGCTGCTTGGGCGCATTGCCGTTTGCCTGGCGCTGCTGACGTGGCTGACGCTGCTGGTTCGGGCGTTGGGAAGCGTTTGCCGCACCACGCTGCTGACCGTGGCTCGGCGCGATAGGACGCGGCGACTGAACGCCGCCGGTGTGCCTGCTCGGCTGCTGCGGATCGGGAATCAGTTGAGTTCGATCGTTTTGCGACATCGTGTGCATATCCTTCGAATTTCGCCTTGCGGCTCATCGTGTTTTTACTGGGCTTGCATTATAGCGATTACCCTGCTGTTTGTGGTACGGAAACGGTGGCATTCAAAAGAGGTGGGACATTTGTCCCACCTTTGAGTCGTCCTTTGTTGCTATCCGCACACACCGCATTCTGCGCAGGCCGAAAGTGCGGCCGGAGCCTGCGCGATGCCGCCCTTTGCCGTCTCGCGCAGCGTGGCCGGCAACGCGTGGCCCACTGAGAGCATGACATGTGCCATCTGGTCAAACGGCACCAGGCTCTTAATGCCGGCGAGGGCGAGTTGTGCCGAGCTAAAGGCCGCTGCCACGCCGATGGCATTGCGGTTTTGGCAGGGCACCTCCACGAGGCCACCGACGGGGTCACAAACGAGGCCCAGCAGGTTACTCAGCGCGATGGAACTGGCGTCGAGCGCCTGCTCGGGCGTGCCTCCGAGCATCTGCACCAGCGCGGCGGCAGCCATGGCGGCGGCTCTTCCCACCTCGGCCTGGCAG
>URFP01000097.1:0-6702 GCA_900547235.1 uncultured Collinsella sp.
CAAGCTCACGTGGGGCAACAAGACCATGAAGGCGGCGTTTGACGAGGCGCGCGGGGCTGCGTCAGAGACAAACGATAAGCCGGCCGAGGCGGATTCGTATGAGGTCGAGGATGCCGAGTAGGGCATAGCGGATCGTGCAAAAGCGGGGCCGCTGGCGATATTGCCAACGGCCCCGCTTCGTTTCGTTCCAGTATGTTCGGCTAGTCCTCGAGCAGGTCCTCGATAAAGCCGACGCGGTAGTTTTTGAAGATGACCTCGCCGCCGTCTTGCGTGGCGTCCAGATCGACATCGCCCATGATGCCAAAATCGTGGTCGCCATCCTCGTCGGCAAAGATCTGGTGCACGTGCCATACGTGCGCGGTCTTCTCGTCGGACTCGTCAATGGAAAACATCGCGGCGCTGCGGGCGTCGCCGTTGGTGAGGATTTCCTCGTGCTGCTCGTGGTAAGCGTCGAGTGCTTTTTGCCAGCGGATCTCGCTCATGCCCCAGTCGTCGTCGAGCTCGCCCAGGTCGCGAACGTGCTCGCGAGCGGCAAGGGTCACGCGGCGGAAGAGTGCGTTGCGCACCAGCAACGTGCAGCCTCGGCGGTCCGCCACGACCTCGTCGATGCCCTGTGGCGGTGCGGCATCGAGGGCTGCCGGGTTGCCGGCGTTCTCCCACTCGTCTACCAGGCTCGAGTCCACCGAGCGCACCACAAAGCCCAGCCACGAGATAATGTCGCGCAGGCGTTCGTCGCGCTTCTCGATGGGCACGGTGCGGTCGAGCGAACGATAGGCCTCTGCCAGGTAGCGCAGCAAAATGCCCTCGGAGCGGGCGATGCCGAGCTTTTGAATGTAGCCCTTAAAATCGCTCGCGCTTTCGAGCATATCGCGCAGGACGCTCTTGGGAGAGAGCTGATAGTCGTTGGCCCAGGGCACTTCCTGGCAGTACTTGTCAAAGGCGGCGTCGAGCAAATCCTCGAGCGGCTTTTCATACGTGACGTCTTGAATGCGCTCCAGACGCTCCTCATATTCAATGCCGTCGGCTTTCATCTCGGCCATAGCGCGATCGCGTGCGGCGCGCTCCTGTGCGCGCAGCACCTGCTTGGGATCCTCGAGCGTTGCCTCGACCATTGAGATCAGATCCATGGTATAGGTCTCGCTCTCGGGATCGAGCAGCTCCAATGCGGCAAGTAAGAACGGCGAGAGCGGCTGATCGAGCGCGAAGTCCTCGGGCAGATCGACCGTCAGCGCATAGTCGATGTCTGGTGCGGCGTCAGTCGGGGTGTCGGGTGCGGGCGGCACCTCGGTGCGCACGACGACGCCGGAGTCGATGAGCGTGGCGAAGATCTCGTCGGCACGAACCTCGAGCTTCGCCTTTTCCTCGGGCGTTTGCAGGCTTGTCTCTATGAGGTCGTGCACGCGGGCGCGAGCGTCGCCGCCCTGCTCGACCACGCTAATCACCATGGAGTGTGTGATGCGAAGGCGCGGCTTGAGTGTTTCGGGCTGCGTCTCGAACAGGCGCTCAAAGGTCTGCTTGTTCCAGGTGACAAAGCCCTCGGGGGCCTTCTTCTTTTTAATCTTGCGGAGCTTTTTGGGATCGTCGCCCGCCTTGGCCATAAGCTTGGCATTCTCGATCTCGTGCTCGGGTGCCTCGGCGATCACCATGCCCTCGGTATCGAAGCCCGAGCGACCGGCGCGACCAGCGATCTGATGAAACTCACGGGCGCGCAGGCGACGCATCTTGTAGCCGTCGAACTTGGTGAGCGCGGTGAGCACCACGGTATGGATGGGTACGTTGATGCCGACGCCGAGCGTATCGGTACCGCAGATGACGGGCAGCAGGCCCTGCTGCGCCAAGCGCTCGACCAGCAGGCGATAGCGCGGCAACATGCCAGCATGGTGCACGCCGACGCCGCAGCCGAGCAAGCGCTTGAGGATCTTGCCGAAGGCCGTCGAGAAGCTCGTGCCCTTGGCCGCCTCCTTGATGGCCTCGCGCTGCTCCTTGCTGGCAATACCAAAGTTGGCGAGGGATTGCGCCGTCGCAAGTGCGGCGTCCTGGCTAAAGTGCACGATGTAGAGCGGGGCCTCGCCGCGGCGCATTGCGAGCTCGACGGTGCCCTCAAGCGAGGTCGTCACGTAGTCGTAGCTCAGCGGCACGGGGCGTGGGGCATCGACGACCAAGTCGCAGGTAGCGCCGGTGTGTTCCTCGAGCGAGGCGGCGATCGCGGTGACATCGCCGAGCGTGGCGCTCATGAGCATGAATTGCGTGTGGGGCAGGGTGAGCAGCGGCACCTGCCAGGCCCAGCCGCGATCGGGGTCGGCAAAGTAGTGGAACTCGTCCATGGCCACGCAGCCCACGTCGGCGTCCTCGCCCTCACGCAGTGCATCGTTGGCAAGGATCTCTGCCGTGCAGCAGATGACGGGCGCCTTGGTGTTGATATGCGTGTCGCCGGTGATCATGCCTACGTTATCGCGGCCGAGCACCTGTACCAGGTCGAAGAACTTTTCGCTGACCAAGGCCTTGATGGGGGCCGTGTAATAGCAACGTTTGCCCTGCGCCATGCCCATAAAGAGCATGCCCAGCGCGACGAGAGATTTACCCGATCCGGTCGGTGTGCCTAAAATGACGTGATCGCCGGCAGCCAGATCCATGAGGGCTTCTTCCTGGTGATCCCACAGCTCAATGCCGCGATTGCTCGTCCATTCAAAGAAGCGTTCGAAGGCTTGATCGGGCGTGAGCCATGGTTCGGGCTCGCTGCCGTCCTCGGGCTCCCACCAGGTGGGGGAGAGCGCGCCGAGCGAACCGAACTCTGCCTCGGTTCCCGTGCCGCCCGAGAATGAGCTGGCGGCGCCGGCGCCGGAGACGGTGCTGGCGGCGGTATCTGTCGTGGTCTGTGCCATGTGTTTGCTTTCTCTCGCGATTGTCCGCCAACTATTATGGCGTAGCGGCGGCGCGGGGTGCCAGCGCGCGAGAAAATGCAGGAAATGGGCGTTCTGCCCAGCCGTTTGGTGCAGTTGCCAGCTAAGTGAGTAGACTTTTTGCAATATCGCGAGCACATGGCTTTTGCGCAAGGGCTCTACCTGCGGTTTTAGTTTTCGCTATGCGGGTTGTGCTTGGCTATTGCTAAAAAGTCTACTCACTTAGGTCTGAGGATCGTTCGCTGGCGCTTATTTGCGCTTGTCTGCCGATGCCGCGACCATCAGAAGCCCCTAGGACTCCTGCGGTAAGCGCTTCTTGCCCTTGCGGGCGCGGTTTCTAAAGTTCTCGACGGCTTCTTCCATGCCCAGAGGCACATAGGTGAGCTCATCGAGGTTATCGGGCAGGTAGCAGGCAAGACTTTGCTCCTGCATGCGACCCGCTGTGAGCTGTTCGTCGGTGGGCTGCGCGCCGGGTGTGGCGCAAATGCCATAGACGACGGCACCCATATCGCGGGTGCGCTGCTCGTATTCGGTCTCGGGGTGCTCGGGATGGTCGCGACGGACGTCGTCACTTGCCCACAGCGTGTCGTAGCCGGCCGCGGCAAACTGCCCCAGGGCGTAGTCGCGTAGTGGCTTGCTGTCGGTGCGCAGCGTGACGGTGGCGCCGGCTGCAAAGAGCGGGCGGTAGAGCATCAAATGGTCGACATGGACGAGTCGTTTTTTGGCGTATTTGGCCTTGGGCTGCGGCGTGGGAAAGTTGATGGTGATGGCATCGAGCTCGCCTGCGGCAAACAGCTGCGGCAGCGATGCAGCGCCTCGGGGCAGGACGAGTGCGTTGGTCAGTTCCTGCTCGCAGATTTTCTGCGCGGCATAGGCGATGCAGATGGGCTCCTGGTCCATACCGATAAAGAGCGTGTTTGGCTCGTTGACCGCGCGCTCTACAAGGTAGGTTCCCTTGCCGCAGCCAAGATCCAGGTGCAGGTGTTCGAAAGGCTTGCTGCCAACTGGCGCGCAAGCCGCGCGCCAATCTCCGGCATAGGCCTCGGGGTTCGTCTCAATCGCATCGGCGTAGCGCTTCAGGCGCTCCTCGAGCACAAAGTTCTTAGGCGTGCGAACGTGGACGGCTCCCATGAGGCTCCTTGGTCATAAGTATGGAACGCATGGCTGCGCGTTCCGGCGCTGTGTTGGAAGGGGTGAGCATAGTTTGCCCGAAAATTGCGATGCGGCTCGGCGGTGAGTCGTCGGTGCCTACAGACGCTTGAGAAGCACATAGCGGTTGAGCTCGCCGCTGCGACCGTCGGCATGGAAGCGCTCAAGCTCGCGCACGGGGACCTCGCCGCTCTTGTAGAACGTACGGACGCCGCGCACCAGGTCGGTGATCTGCTGATCGTCAAAGTGATGGCAATAGCGGTAGGCGTGGCGGTCGTTTTGCCAGCCAATGAGATGGTCGCCGGCTTCAAACTGCGCGGAATCGTAACCCTCAAACGGCGGGGTGAGCTCGGCGCGGGCCTCGGCACGAACGGCCTTGCGGGCCATGCGCCCGTCGTTCATAAACTCCCAAAAGCTGATGGCGATGATGCCGCCTGGGCGCGTCTGGCGCACCAGGGCGTCGAGCACGCGTACGCGGTACTCGCACGACGGCACGTGGTGCATAAATCCAAAGCAGACCGAGATGTCGGCGAGCGGGGCGTCGAAAAGCACGTCGGGTGTCTTGGCGGGGTTGAGCTTCATGAGGGCGTCGAGCACGTCGAGTTCCTGGAAGTGCAGGTTGGGAATGCGCAGAGCGTGGCCATGTGCATCGATGGCCAGGTCTTGGCACGAGTCGACGCCATAGAACTCGAAGGGGCAGCTGGCATCTGCCGAGGGGTTTGCGCCGTCGACGCCCTTGGCGGCAAGTGCGCCGCCGGCGGCAAAGTTCTCGAATCGCATATTGCCGCAGGCAAGATCGAAGACGCGGACGGGATGCTCGATCGTGGCGACGTCGAGCTGCTCGAGCGCTATGTCCATGGTGCGTACCCAGCCGGGCCACGGTGCCTGGCGCGTATCGGAAAAGGAAGCGGAGTGCTCGCGATAGAACGTATTGTTGAGCTGAATGAGCGATGAGGCGAAATCGCGGTTCACGGCGCGGAACTCCCTCCGTTGGCGGTGCGGAATAAACAGTACGACCATACTACCGTTAACGCCGCAACGGGGACAACCGAGCTGCGGGTCATTGCTTTGTTTGGACACATTTCCGCAGCTCATATGCACCCGCAACCGCCGGTTGTCAAAAATCTCACTAGAATAGGTGGCATGCTTTTGGCGGTGGCGGATAGATTTTTAACTGTGCAAGGCGCCTTAAGAACAAAAACGGTCCGGCGGCACGGCTGGCATCGCATAGGAGGAACCATGAATGTAGAAACTGCGCAGCGGCTCGCCGACCTTCGTCGCAGCAAGGGTTTTAGCCAAGAAGGGCTGGCGCGAAAGCTGGGGCTGTCGCGCCAGGCGGTCAGTAAATGGGAGCGTGCGGAGAGCTCGCCCGATACCGAGAACCTGATCTCGCTCGCAAAACTCTATGGCGTGAGTTTGGACGAGCTCCTCAATCCGAGCGATGAGATCGAGGACGATATCGAGTTTGAGAACGAGGACCGCGCCCGTCAGCGCGAGGCCGAGGCAGCGGAGCGCGCCCGTACCCATGAGGCGGCGGCACGTGCTACCGAGGCGGCAACGCAGGCGAGTGATGCCGCCGCCAAGGCGGCGCAAGCGGCAAGCTGGAGCGCGCAGGCAGCTAATGCGGCGACGGCTCAGGTGACGGGTGCCGGTGCGACCAGCGTGACTCCGGTGAAGGGTCCGTTTCAGTCGTTCCCGTATTGGGCCGTGTGCTGGCTACTGTTCTTTTTGCTGATGTTCCCGTTTGGCGCCGGCCCCTTTGCTGCGCTCATCTTCTTTACGATCCCCATCTATCACTGGGTGGCGCGTGCGCTCGATGGCGATTGGGCGCGCGGGGATATTCAGGTTGGTCCGGCGCCGGAGGCGGCTAAGGCTCAGGATGTTTCCGCTGCGGTTAATACTGACGTGGCTACCGCGATCACCGCTGAGCCGAGCGTCAAAGAGGGTGATGAATGATGAGGCTTTCGCATGAATCGAAGGTACGCTTGGGCGTTGGCATCGGAGCGTTTGTACTGATTATCGGGCTTGTGTTTGGCGTTTCGCGAACTTTGATTCATTTTGATGGCCCGTGGGATCTCGACGATGTTGTACCCGGCTTGTCTGGTATGGATGATATGCTTGACGAGGACGATCTTTTGGATGGCGGTAACTATTCCGCTCGGCCTCAGCAGCTTTCGAGCACGACTTTTGACGAAGACGCGTTCCAATCGCTCGACTTGGATGTGACGTCGGGAACGGTCGAGGTTAAACGTGTCTCTGGCGGACCGGTGCGTGTCATCGAAAGCGGGTACGTTGCAAAGGGGGTGTCTGCTTCCGATGCCGCCACTCAGAATCTGGTCAAGATCGATGGCTCTACACTCAAGATTAGCCAGTTCGACTGCGATGACGAGCGTGCCCATGACCGTAAGGTCACCATTGAACTGCCGCGTGAGCTTGCCGATAACATGATGGGCATTACGGCAAACGTGGGGTTGGGAGACCTGACGGTCGCGGACATTGCGTGCCACGACTTTGATTTGACGTTGGACTCGGGAGACATCGAGTTTGCTGGTACTGTAACCGACACCCTGAATGCCAAGGTAGGTTCGGGCGATGTGGCGTTCGAGCTCTACCAGGCCCCCGCGAAGTCGATGGACGTAAGCGTGGGCTCGGG
>URFP01000098.1:0-6642 GCA_900547235.1 uncultured Collinsella sp.
ACGCCACGGCAGCAACGCAGATGGAGTGGGGACTGCATCAAGCGGCTGCTGCTGACGCCCGAGCGCGTTGAGGGTATGGCCGCCGGCCTGGAGAAGCTCGCCGAGCTGCCCGATCCTGTCGGCCGCGTGCTCGACCACCGCGTGCTCGCAAGCGGTGTGGACCTCACCCGCGTGAGCGTGCCGTTGGGCCTGGTCGCCATGGTGTACGAGGCGCGCCCCAATGTGACGGCCGACGCCGCGGGCATCTGCATCCGCACCGGCAACGCCTGCATTCTGCGCGGCGGCTCGCTGGCCTATCACTCGTGTGCCATGATTTCTGAGCTGCTGGCCGATGCGCTCGAGACCAAGGGCTTCCCGCGCGAGGCTATCTCGATGATCGAGTCCACCGACCGCGAGGCCACTGGCGAGCTCATGAAGCTCCGCGGTATTGTCGACGTACTCATTCCGCGCGGCGGTGCAGGCCTGATCCAGCGCTGCGTGCGCGAGTCGCTTGTGCCGGTGATCGAGACGGGCACGGGCAACTGTCATATCTACGTGCATGAGTCCGCCGACTTTGATAAGGCGCTCAACATTATCGTTAATGCCAAGACCCAGCGTGTAGGCGTGTGCAATGCCGCCGAGTCGCTGCTGGTCGACCATGCTGTGGCCAATGTGTTTTTGCCTGCGGTCGTTGCCGTGCTGCACGACCACGGCGTGCTCATTCACGGCGACGAGGCCACGTGCGCCGCATGCGCCGACGCCGGGCTTGCCGAGGGCGATGACTACGTTGCCGCGACTGAGGAGGACTGGGGTCGCGAGTATCTGGCGCTCGAGATGAGCGTGAAGGTCGTGGCGAACGAGGACGAGGCCATCGCGCACATCAACCGCTACGGCACGATGCACTCCGAGGCCATCGTTGTAGAGGACACGGATGCTTGCGAGCGCTTCCTGGACGAGGTCGATGCCTCGGCCGTGTATGCCAACGCCAGCACGCGCTTTACCGACGGCGGCGAGTTTGGCCTGGGCGCCGAGATTGGCATCTCGACCCAAAAGCTCCACGCCCGCGGCCCCTTTGCCGCCGAGGCCCTCACCACCTACAAATACAAGCTCCGAGGCACCGGCCAGGTCCGCCCCTAAACCTACCAAAAAGGGACAGGTTTATTTTGGCAGGTTTTATCTGCGGTTTTGCCGGGCGACACGTTCGCCCGGCTTTTTTCTCCGCATAACTTTTTTGCCTTTCGGCTTGAGCCGCGGCGATATACGATAGTGACACCGTGTCCTAACATCGACTCACCTGGAGGTATTGCCATGTCCCAGACGCTCACCGCCGGAATCACCCGCGACCGCGCATTCGAACTGCTCAACGAGCACAACAAGGACCCGTTTCACATTACCCATGGCGAGACGGTTGAGGGCACCATGCGCTACTTTGCGCGCGAGTTCGACCCCGAGAACGAGGAGTTTTGGGGCATCGTCGGCCTGCTGCACGACTTGGATTGGGAGGAGCATGAGGACGACCCCATGAACCACACCATCTATACTGCCGAGATTCTTAAGGGTGAAGGTGCGTCTCCCGAGCTCATTCGCGCCATCCAGACGCACACGTCGGACTTCAACACCTCGCTGCCCAAACCCGAGCTGCAGATGGAAAAGATCCTGTTTGCCTGCGATGAGCTCACCGGCCTGATCGGCGCCGCCGTCATCATGCGCCCGAGCAAGAGCGTTATGGACTTTACGACCAAGTCGCTCAAGAAGAAGTTCAAGGACAAGCGCTTTGCCGCCGGCTGCTCGCGCGACGTGATTTCGCAGGGCGCCCTGATGCTCGGCTGGGAGCTCCCCGAGCTCTTTGACCGCACCATCGCGGCCATGCAGTCCTTCGCGCCCGACCGCGACACCTTCCAGGCCTAACCTGCCAAAAAGGGACAGGTTTATTTTGGTAGGTTTTATCTGGGAAAACGCTTCCGTTGGATGTTATTCAGCGGAAGCGTTTTCTGTTTGACATGGTGAAGCTGGCGAATGGCGGCGCCTCGCGGCAGACAGCTGCGCTTCGCCGTATCCGTAACTCGGCAAACGCGACGCTACGACGCGTTCTTGATAATCCATGTTCCCAGTCCGGTCAGCAGCTGAACCTGCTTAATCGTTAGCCCTTGTTTTCGAAGCGCGAGAATCGCCTCATTGCGAAGTGGCTTGGAGGCGGATTTGAGTTCCGTCGGAGCACATCCTGCGACACTCTGCACGATTGCCGTGCCAAATTCGCATAGATCTTCCTCGCGAACCTTGGCTGTTGCGCTGGGGCGATAGGGAAGCGACGGCGTACTTTCCATGAGCCGAAGGTATGAGCGAGGTGTTGGGAATATAACACCGACAACGCTGCCGGTAACATGCGGCCGTGACCTGGCACTCATGAGATACTCGCGATGGCTGCTCCAGGGATATTCGTCGTATGCTGCCAGTCCCGCTTTTTGTGGATTCAAATGAATGTATCGAATTGCCTCGAGTAAATATACTTCTGACTTAATGGGCGAATCCCAAAACCGCTCCTGAAACACGTGGCCGATATGCCCCGTCCGCGCATTGTACCTGCCCGCATACGATACGGCTATCGCATGCATCGCGTCGCTCTTGCGGTCGTCCGGATCGTCGATGAGCAGATGAATGTGGTTTCCCATAAGGCACCAAGCGATAAGCTCGATATTGTGTTTGGGGAGGATCGCATCGAGGATCTGAAGCATGGCGATTCGGTCCTCGGCATCGTCAAACAGCAATTGCCCTCCGTTTCCACGCAACGTGATGTGGAAATAACCGGTTGGTGACTTTGAACGAGGTTTTCTCGGCATGGCCCCTCCTTTAGCTTGGATGGGCTGAAGATACCTCATTCGGGGGCTTCGGTTGTCGAGATTCAGTTCACCGACTATAGCTGCTACCTGCCGAAATATAATTGCGTTTTCAAATTGATGCTTTTTAATGGTAATTGAGTAAGACGGGCGCGCTTGTTGTGGATGCGGGCGTTGGTTACGTCGATCTGGACGGCCCTCGCGTGATGTCATCGCAAATGGGCTTCACGCATTTTTGCGGCGATAGAAAAATGGTCGGGCGCTCTTAAACAAAACGGAGCACCCGACCATTTACTGATTGTTTGTTGATGTTTGGCCAGATAGAACCTGCCAAAATAAACCTGTCCCTTTTTGGCAGGTTAGTTGAGGGCGGCTTGGGCTAGGCGGGCTTCGGCGTCCTCCTCGGTGACGCCCAGGGCCACAGCGAACTCCTCGATGGAGCGGCGCTTGGCTTCCTTGAGTACGCGCATGTAGTAAGAGCTGGGCTTTTTATCTGCTTCCTCGGCCTGGCGAATACGGTGCATCATGGTTTTTGCCACGCGGACCGTCTCGGGCGCACCCAGCTTGAGCTGCTGCTTAAAGTGCGTCTCCTCCAGCGAGCTGTTGCGCTCGGTAAAGGTGTCGCACTCCAGCTCGTCGTAGTGGCTCAGCAGGTGCTCGGCATCTTGCTGCGAGATGGCAGCGTGCAAACGGTCGGCCTGCGCCACGGGGTACATAAGGATCGTCTGCGCATGTCCCTGCTTGGTCTCGAGCAGCAGCATGGGCTGCGGTGTGTCGTCCCTAAAACCGACGACGGTGCAGACTCCCTGACCCGGATGAATGACGTGTTGACCGATTGAGAACATGCTACCTCCAACTTATACGAATTTGCGTATGTCTAGAATAACACGCTGACGTGCGCAAATCCTCGCTTTATGCAGGAAAAGCACACAACTCTGATAGGTAAGAGTATTCGATAAAAGACACAGCTCATTCACACCTTTATGCATTTTCAACGCGTGCATAATCTGCAGGCAGACCGGCATCTTTGAGTGACTCCATACAAGCTGTAGTCAATTTTGTGCATATGCAATTTCGATTGGCTTTACCCTGCGACAGTGCCCCTCGCTTGTGATAGAGTGCTACAAACTCTGGCTTTTGCCCTACGAGTGACCAAGAGCTCGGGGGCTTTAACACAAGGAGGATCTATGCCCGAGAAGATTGAAGAGCTGGTACGCGCTGCGCTTGCTGCGGCCCAGGAGGCCGGCGACCTTTCCGCATTTGAACTTGACGATTGCGCTATCGAGCGACCGGCTGACACTTCTCATGGCGAGTGGACCTCTACCATGGCCCTGAAGTCCGCCAAGCTGGCCCACTGCGCCCCGCGCAAGATCGCCGAGGCCATCGTTGCCCATATGCCCGAGGATCCCGCGATCGAGAAGGTTGAGATCGCAGGCCCCGGTTTCATCAACTTCTACCTCTCCGTTGCCGTCAAGAATGCCATCTTTGGCGAGGCTCGCGAGAAGGGCATGGACTTCGCTAAGTCCAACGTCGGTGGTGGCCTGAAGACCCAGGTCGAGTTCGTTTCCGCCAACCCCGTCGGCCCCATGCACATCGGCCACGGCCGCTGGGCCGCGCTGGGCGATTCGCTCTGCCGCGTTATGGACCACGCCGGCTATGAGATCCAGCGTGAGTTCTACATCAATGACCACGGCTCTCAGATGAACACCTTCGGCAACTCCATCAGCACGCGCTATATGCAGCTTGCCGACATCATCGCCAAGCAGGGCGTTGATATCGACGAGGCTCACAAGCTGCTGATCGCCGACCGTGACGCCTTTGTTGCCGACGAGAACGACGAGCACCCCGAGACCCATCCGTATCAGGACAACTTTGCCGAGACCTTGGGCAAGGACTCTTACGGCGGCGACTACATCATCGACGAGGCCGCCGAGTTCTGGCGCACCGACGGCGATAAGTGGGTCAACGCCGATCCTCAGGAGCGCATGGAGAGCTTCCGCGAGCGCGGCTATGTAAAGATGGTCGATAACATGCGCGACCTCTGCCACGCCGTCAACTGCGACTTCGATCGTTGGTACTCCGAGCGCTCGCTGTATGTGAAGGACACCGAGGGCGAGACCGCCGGCACCTCCGCCGTCGACCGCGCTTTTGAGAAGCTCGACAAGATGGGCTACCTCTACACCAAGGACGGCGCCCTGTGGTTCCGCTCCACCGATCTGGGCGACGACAAGGACCGCGTCCTGATCAAGTCCGACGGCGAGTACACCTACTTCGCCTCCGACGTCGCCTATCACTGGGATAAGTTCCAGCGCGTCGATCACGTCATCGACATCTGGGGCGCCGACCACCACGGTTACATCGAGCGCGTACGCTGCGTCTGCGACGCTCTGGGTTACCCCGGCAAGTTTGAGGTTCTGCTGGGCCAGCTCGTCAACCTGCTGCGTAACGGCAAGCCCGTCCGTATGTCCAAGCGCAAGGGCACCATGGTGACCCTGCAGGAGCTCGTCGACGAGGTCGGCTCCGATGCCGCTCGCTACACGCTCATCTCCAAGAGCTCCAACCAGATGGTCGACTTCGACATCGAGGCCGTTAAGAAGCGCGACAACTCCAACCCGGTCTATTACGTGCAGTATGCTCACGCCCGCGTGTGCTCCATCCTGCGCCGTGCCGCCGACGTAACGCCTGAGCAGGCCGACGAGATGGGCATGAAGGCCGTTGCCGCCAAGGCCATCGGTGAGAACGTCGATTACTCGCTGCTGACCGACCCGACCGAGCTCGCCCTTTCGCGCAAGCTCAACGAGCTCACCGACCTGATCGCCAGCTGTGCTCGCGATCGCGCTCCGTTCCGTCTGACCCACTTTGCCGAGGAGCTCGCCGGCGACTTCCACAGCTTCTACGCTGCCTGCCAGGTTCTGCCGAGCGAGGGCCGTCCCGTCGACCCCGAGCTTTCGCGCGCCCGTCTGGCAGCTTGCGACGCTGTCCGCGTGACGCTCGCCCTGGTGCTTACCCTCGTTGGCGTTTCCGCGCCCGAGCAGATGTAATCTGCGGGTCATTTGACCGTGTAGGTTTGGTTTAACTGAGCCCTATAAGCCCGATCTCCTACGGAGGTCGGGCTTTTTTCGCAAACGCCGACGTATTGATGAATTTGGAGCTGCTAGAAATACGAAACTATGCCGGTTTACTACGATGAATTGAGGAATTCTAACCACGCCGGCTTTTTGCTAAAAAGTGCAAGGCATCTACCTGCGGTTTTAGTTCAACAAGTTTCGGAGTGGTCGCGGTTGAGCGATTCATCGTAGTAAACCGCCATAGTTTTGGCGGAGGCAGTCAGATTTGTGGGTGGCAAACAAAGAGTGTCCCTTTTGACTAGTCGTTTAAGAACGTCCCCAATGACTAAGTTGCAGGTGGCGGCGGTTGTGTTACACTAACGCTGCGTAGTTGACGCAATCATCTCGATACAGATCAATGATGTCCGTCGTTTTGAACGGAACTAGACTGTTTAGCCGCCCTGAAGGTTTATGCAGGGAGCATGTGATCACAGGGCTTGAAAAGAAAGTTGAGCAAACACTGTGTCTGATCAACAGCAAGAAAACGAAATAACGACGACGCAGGCCGCTCCCGCTGCACCGGTTGCGTCGGACCAGGTCGCGGCGCCCGCGCAAGCCTCGGCTCCTGAGACGCCCAAGGCTGCTTCGACGCCTACGCCTGCAGCGGCTGAGAAGGCCGTGTCTGCAACTGGTGAGGAGGCTGCTCCGGCAAAGCCCAAGCGCACGCGCCGCGTAACTTTGACCTGTTACCAACCAGTTAAAAGCCAATGTGATAAGAATCC
>URFP01000099.1:0-6617 GCA_900547235.1 uncultured Collinsella sp.
ATGCTCATGGCCATCGGCGAGGCCCTGCCCGAGCACGTCTTTGCCCACGGCTTCCTGACCGTGCGCAATGCCGAGACCGGTAAGGCCGAGAAGATGTCCAAGAGCCGCGGCAACGCCATCGCTCCGCAGGATGTTATCGACATGCTGGGCGTCGAGGGCTACCGCTATTACTTTATGACCGACGTGGTCCCCGGCACCGACGGCGCCATCAGCTTCGATCGTATGGAGCAGGTCTACAACGCCGATCTGGCCAACAGCTGGGGCAACCTCATTTCGCGCTCGCTCAACATGAGCGCAAAGTACTTTGACGGCTGCGCCCCGGCTAAACCGGCGTCTGCCGACGCGTTCGATAACCCGCTGGCAAAGATCGCCGATGGTCTGGTCGAGCGCTACATGGCCAAGATGGACGTGCTCGATTACGGCGGAGCCAAGGACGAGGTCATGGAGCTCATCCACGCCGCCAACCACTACATTGAGGACTCCGAGCCTTGGGCACTTGCCAAGGACGAGGCCAAGGCTGACGAGCTGGCGTTTGTGATCTACAACCTGCTCGAGGCCATCCGCATTGCCGCTCACCTGCTGATGCCGCTCATGCCTCAGACCTCTGCTGAGGCCCTGCGCCGCCTGTCCTGTGAGGGCGAGGCCGCGAGCGACGACCTCAAGGGCATTTGCACTTGGGGCCTGCTTGCCGGCGGTCAGCCCGTCGAGAAGGGCGATCCGCTGTTCCCGCGTCTGGCGTAGAGACCGCGCGAGCGCCATATCGGCAATTTGCTGTTTAGCTGTAAGGGCATGGCCGCCACGGTCCATGCCCTTTTGTTTCAAGACGCCGCCATCATGCTAAGGAGGCAACTATGACAACTTCGCCTTTGGCAAACCCCACGGCCACCAGGGAGCTGCTGGAGGAGTTTGGCCTTGCGACCAAGCATCGCCTGGGCCAGAACTTTCTAATCGACAATCATGTGATCGAACGTATCTGCGAGCTTACCGAGCTTGCAGGTGACGAGCGCGTACTCGAGGTGGGTCCAGGTTGCGGTACGTTGACACTTGCGTTGCTGCAGGAAGCGGCGTGCGTTACGTCCATTGAGGCCGATCCCGAGCTTGAGCCGGTGCTCGATGCCCACGCCGCCGACTATGCCAACTTCCGCTTTATCATGGGCGACGCGCTCAAGGTGACGCCGGAGCAGATTGAGCAGGCTGCGGGCGGTGAGCCGACGGTATTTGTCGCGAACTTGCCCTATAACGTGGCGGCGACGATCATTTTGCAATTTTTCCAGACGATGCCGGCGCTAAAGCGCGCCGTCGTCATGGTGCAAAAGGAGGTTGCCGATCGCATTGCCGCAGTGCCGGGCAACAAGACCTATGGCGGCTATACGGCAAAGCTTGGCCTGTATGCGCAGGTAACGGGTCGCTTTGAGGTGCCGCCGCGTTGCTTTATGCCGGCGCCACACGTGGACTCGGCCGTCGTGCGTATCGACCGTGTTGACGGTGTGGTGCCCGAAGGACTCGATCGCGAATTTGTGGCCCGCGTGATTGACGCTGCATTTGCTCAGCGTCGCAAGACCATCCGCAATTCCATGAGCGCCAACGGCTTTGCCAAGGACGTGCTCGATGCCGCCTTTGAGGCTTGCGGTATCGCACCCACCACGCGCGCCGAGACGCTCGGCGTCGCCGACTTTGTGTGTCTGGCTCGGGAGCTTTCCCATGACGCTTAATGCCGAACGCGTGACGTTTACCAAGAAAAAGAAGACGGTTGCTTGTCCCGTGCCCTTGGCACCGCTTGCCGACACACATGCGCATCTGCTTTCGTTCTGGGGCAAGGATGTGCCCGAGACACTCGTGCGTGCCAAGGCGGCAGGCATCGACCTGTTGGTGACGGTCTTCGACCCCATCGCCGACAAGCGCAGCGTGACGGACTATAGCGACTGGCTCGTGCGCGAAATTCTGCCGATGCAGGATATCCCGCAGATCAAGTATCTTGCCGGCGTGCATCCGTATGGCGCGCCGGACTATACCGACGACATTCACGCGCAGGTTGTTGCTGCGCTTGATGACCCTTTGTGCGCCGGTATTGGCGAAATCGGTCTGGACTACCACATGGACTATGACGACGATATCGCGCCGGCACCCCATAACGTGCAGATTGACTGCATGGCGCGCCAGCTCGAGCTTGCCGTGCGTCGTAACGTGCCGGTGGAGCTGCATCTGCGTCACGAGGACATGGACCAGGAGCGTACCTCGCACGTGGACGCCTACAACGTGCTTCGTGGGGTGGGCGTGCCCCAGACCGGTTGTGTGCTGCACTGTTTTGGCGAGGACCGCGCCACGATGGAGCGCTTTGTGGAGCTGGGCTGCTATATCGCCTATGGTGGTGCGGCCACCTTTAAGCGCAACGACGACGTGCGCGAGGCATTTGCGGCAACCCCACTCGATCGAATTTTGTTCGAGACGGATTGCCCGTATATGGCTCCGGAGCCCATCCGCGGTCTTGAATGCGAGCCCGCAATGATCTCCATTACGGCAAACGCGCTGGTTAACGACCGTATCGATCGCACTGGTGAGGACGCCGAAACAATCGCGCATGCCGCTTGGGAAAATGCCTGCAAACTTTTTCAAAAATAGTTCTTGCGTTCGCGGTGGCGCTCCGTTATTCTAATTCCTGCACGCGGGCGTGGCGGAATTGGCAGACGCGTACGGTTCAGGTCCGTATGGGGGCAACCCCATGAAGGTTCAAGTCCTTTCGCCCGCACCATTAAATGAAAGAGCTCCCAGCAATGGGAGCTTTTTTGTTATGTGCCCATCGCGAGGACTTGAACCTGCGAAGGAGCGAGCGTCAAGAAAACGCGGAGCGTTTTTAGCGAGCTGGCAAGGACGCCGGCAGGCGGCCGATGCCGGTGCGGATCCGCGAAGCGGATACGCGGACGTCCTTTCGCCCGCACCATTAAATGAAAGAGCTCCCAGCAATGGGGGCTTTTTTGTTATGCACGATCTCCTTGGACGGGTATCCTAATGGCAACGTGTGCCTATCAGAGGAGAGACCATGCTGTTTTCCGGTATCATCGCTGCCCTTACGAGCCTTTTGATTCCCATCATCATCCTGCTGCTGTTGCTTCCCAACGCCTGCTACGTCGTTGAGCAGCAGCACGCTGTGATCATCGAGCGCTTGGGTAAGTTCAATCGTATCGTCAACGCGGGCTTCCACGTGAAGGTGCCCGTGATCGACCGCAAGGCCGCCACGGTGAGCCTGCGCACCATGAAAAACGGTTTTGGCATCGACGTTAAGACCCAGGACAACGTGACCATCGGTCTTGAGGTCTCCGCTCAGTACCACGTGAGCTACGACATGGGCGCCGGCCCGGCAGATTCGGGCATCTACAAGAGCTACTACATGCTGCAGGAGCCCGTCGACCAGATGCGTGACTTCATCACCGACGCCCTGCGCTCTTCGATTCCTGTCTACACACTCGATGAGGTCTTTGCCAAGAAGGATGACATCGCCAAGGATGTCAACGCTACCGTTTCCGAGCAGATGGCCGCCTACGGCTTCACCCTCGTGTCGACGCTCATCACCAAAATCGCACTGCCGACCGAGGTTGAGAACTCCATGAACGACATCAACGCCGCCCAGCGCAAGCGCGCTGCGGCACAGGAGCTCGCCGAGGCAGACCGCATCAAGCGCGTCACCGAGGCGACCGCCGAGGCTGAGGCGATGGAAAAGGCAGGCGAAGGCATCGCCAACCAGCGCAAAGCTATCGCGTTGGGCATCAAGGATTCGCTCGAGATTATCCAGGAGACAGGCGTTGGCAACGATGAGGCCAACCAGCTGTTCATGTTTACGCAGTGGACCGAGATGATGACGGAGTTCGCACGTACGGGCAAAAACTCGACGGTCGTGTTGCCGAGCGACTTCTCGCAGTCGGCCTCTATGTTCGAGCAGATGCTGGCTGCCGGCAAAGTTCAAAACGATTCGAAGGAGTAGACGCGCGTGAAATACACCGTCGTTTGTGTTGGTAAGCTCAAGGAGCGCTTTTGGAAGGACGCGTGCGCTGAGTACACCAAGCGTCTGGGTGCCTATGCCAAGGTGGATATCCGCGAGGTGGCCGATATCGACCCGGCTAAGGCGGGCGGTGTGGATGCTGCGCGTGACAAGGAGGGGGCGGCGATTCTTGCTGCCTTGCCGTCTCGAGCGCATGTGATCTTGCTGGCCATTGAGGGCAAGGAGCGTTCGAGTGAGGAGCTCTCGGCGAGGCTCGACGATCTTATGCTGCGAGGTAGTAGCGACATTGCCTTTGTAATCGGCGGTTCGGACGGCGTGAGTGATGAGGTGCGCGCCCGCGCCGACGAGATGCTCAGCTTTGGGCGCATTACCTTGCCGCACAACCTGGCGCGCGTGGTGCTGCTGGAGCAGATCTACCGCGCCTGCAAGATTAGCCGTGGCGAGCCGTATCACAAGTAGGTCGGCAATACGAAACAATAGCGTGGGACAATGACTTTCGTTTTTGAGGAACGCATCTGAGAGGACTGTGTGATATGAAGATCGGATTTGTCGGTTTTGGCAATATGGCGAGTGCTATGGCCGATGGCTGGATTGCCGCCGGCGTGGCCGCGGGCGACATGTGCGCCTGCGCAGGCCGCTACGATGCTTTGGTCGAGCGTTGCGAGGTGCGCGGCATGGTCGCCTGCCACGATGCCGCCGAGGTTGTCGCCGCATCCGATATCGTGGTCGCTGCGGTCAAACCGTACATGATCGAGAAGGTATTCGCCCCGCTCAAGGATGCTCTTGCCAAAAAGGTCGTTCTGTCGGTTGCCTGGACCTGGGACAGTGCCAAGTGGGAGCAGGTCCTGCCGGGCGTCGCGCATATCTCGACGGTGCCCAACACGCCGGTTTCGGTGGGCGAGGGCGTCATCGCCTGCGAGAAGGCTTCGACGCTTAACGACGAGCAGCGTGCTGTGGTGCTCGACCTGCTCGGTAAGCTTGGCGCTGTCGTCGAGCTCGACACAAGCCTGCTGTTTGTGGGCGGCACGGTGGGTGGTTGCGCTCCGGCGTTTGTCGCCATGGCAATCGAGGCCCTGGGCGATGCGGCGGTCAAGCACGGTATCCCGCGTGCGGATGCTTATCGCATTGTGAGCCAGATGGTGCTGGGTACGGCAAAGCTGCAGCTTGCAACTGGCCAGCATCCTGCGGCGATGAAGGATGCCGTATGCTCGCCCGGCGGTGCCACCATCAAGGGCGTCGTTGCACTCGAGGACGCCGGCATGCGCAGCGCCCTGGTCAAGGCAATCGACGCAACCCTCCAGTAAAACCGACCAAAAAAGGGACAGTTTATTTTGGCAGGTTTTTCCTGCGGTTTTGTCCTTTTAGCGAAAAGTGCCCCGCAACTGGCTCAATTCCAGTTGCGGGGCACTTGCGTTTGCCCAGATAAAACCGACCAAAATAAACCTGTCCCTTTTTGGCAGGTTAGTCCCAGAAGCTGTCTTCTTCGTCCTCGGACTTGGGGCCGCGGTCGACATACATCTTATGGGTGCGCTTCTCCATTACAAAGGCAATAATCGCAAACAGCAGGATGCCGCCGGCGAAAAGGATGGCAAAACCGGTGCGGGTGCCAAACAAAAAGGAAAAAACTGCGTCCATTGGGTGCCTTCTTGCGTAGTTGAGTTGGGTCGTAAACGCTCATAAGTATATACTTGCCCATACATGTACAAGGTTGCAACCTAAATGGAATGTATATCGCCGGAGGATCTAATGCTTGATATCAAGTTTGTTCGCGAGAACCCCGATGCCATCGATGTCGCCATGGCTAACCGCCAGACGTCTTGGGATCGCGAGAAGTTCTTTGAGCTCGACGACGAGCGTCGTGCCGTCATCACCGAGGTTGAGGAACTTCAAGCCACGCGCAATGCCGAGTCCAAGAAGATCGGCGCCCTGATGAAGGAGGGCAAGAAGGACGAGGCCGAGGCCGCCAAGGAGGCCGTGCGCGCCGTCAACGAGAAGATTGACGGTCTGGCCGAGCGCCGCACCGCCCTCGAGCAGGAGCAGTACGACTTCATGGCTCACCTGCCCAACATTCCCTGCGAGGCCACGCCGTACGGCAAGGACGAGGACGAGAACATCGAGCGCCGTCGTTGGGGCACCCCGCGCGAGTTCGACTTCGACTTTAAGCCGCACTGGGATCTGGGCACCGACCTCGACATCCTTGACTTCGAGCGCGGCAACAAGCTCTCCGGCAGCCGCTTCACCGTTCTCGGTGGCGCCGGCGCCCGTCTTGAGCGTGCCCTCATCAACTTCTTCCTCGATACGCACACCAGCCGTGGTTTTAAGGAGTGGTGGCCGCCCATCGTCGTCAAGCGTCAGACCATGTTCGGCACGGGCCAGCTGCCCAAGTTCGAGGACGACGCCTATCACGTCTCGGGCGACAACTTCCTGATCCCCACCGCCGAGGTCGTGCTCACCAACCTGCACGCCGGTGAGGTCCTCGACGCCGACACCCTGCCGCGCCGCTACACCGCCTTCACCCCCTGCTTCCGCGAGGAGGCCGGTTCCGCCGGTCGCGATACCCGTGGCATCATCCGTCAGCACGAGTTCGACAAGGTCGAGATGGTCAAGTTCGCTAAGCCGGAGG
>URFP01000100.1:0-6611 GCA_900547235.1 uncultured Collinsella sp.
CGAGATCGAGCATCATGTCGTGGATATGCGCGCCGAGGACAAGGCAACGCTGCCGCGCCTGCGCGTGTCCGACATTGGCGAGGCGCGCCCCGAGCCGCCGCTGGTCGTGGACACTACTGCGCCCACCCCCTGCCTGCGCCACGGCATCCCCACTAACCGCCTGGCCTACGCCATGCAGTACTTCGACCTGAGCTGCGTCGCGTTTGAGGACCTGCCCTATGTAACGCTGCTCTGCCGCCTGCTCAAGCAGCTGCCCACGCGCGAGCATTCGGCCGAGGAACTCGACAACCTTATCGCCGGCAAGCTGGGCTTTTTGAGCTTTACGACCGAGGTCATGACGCAGCCCGACGTGGACGGCGCGCGCCCCTACCTGCTGGTGAGCGCCGGCGCCCTGTCCGAGAAGATCGACGCGCTGGCGAGCCTGCCGCGCGAGGTGTGGTCGCAGAGCCTGTTGCTCGAGGCCGACGCCGACCGCGTGCGCGACGTGCTCACGCAGATTCGCATTGGGCTTGAGCAGGGCTTTATCAACAACGGACACTCGGCGGCGCTCGGTCGCGCGATGAGCTACAGCTCGCCTTCGGCCGTGGTGCGCGAGCAGCTTTCGGGCGTGGACTTCTACCTGTTCCTGCGCGATCTGCTCGAGCACTTTGACGAGCGACTGGACAATCTGCGCGCCAAGCTTGCCGAGCTGGCAGACCGCATCTTTGTGGCCGACGGCTGCCTGGCGAGCTTTACCGGCAGCGATGAGGACTTTGACGCGTACTGGGATGCCGCGGGCGACCTGGGGCTTGGCGCAGGCGACGGCGCCGATGCCGGCCGCAACGTGCTCGTGGTGCCGACGCCGCGCGACCGTCACGAGGCTTTCGTCATCCCCAGCGACATTTGCTTTGCGGCAAGCGCGTGCGACCCGCGTCGCTTGGGGCTCGGCGTGACGGGCGCCTGGGCGGTTGCCGCCAACGCGCTCTCCTACGACTACCTGTGGAACGAGATCCGTGTGAAGGGCGGCGCATACGGTTGCGGATTCCGCGCGGCTGGCGAGCGTCAAACGGCGTTCTACACCTACCGCGACCCGGCGATCGATCCCTCGATTGAGCGCGTGGCGCGCGCAGGCGAATGGCTCGGCAGCTTTGAGCCCGACGAGGCCGCCTTTGAGGGATTTATCGTGAGCTGCGTGAGTGGCATGGACGCGCCGGTGAAGCCCTACGCGCTCACCAAGCGCCGCAACACGACCTACCTGGCCGGACTCGATCCGCATGCGCGCGAGAAGCGCCGCGCCCAGATGCTCGCTGCCACGCCCGGTGAGCTGCGCTCGCTCGGCGCCGACGTGACGCGCATCGCAGCCGCGTCGCCCACCTGCGTCTTTGGCGGCCGCGACGTCATCGCCAAGAGCAACGCCGGCTTCAACGTAGTCGACCTGCTGGGCTAACGCACAAAGGTAGATTTTTAGGACATGCCTAAAAATCTACCTTTTTTCTGGGGCTTGGACGGGGCGGCGCAGCCCACTGCGACGGTTTGTCTCAATCTGTAACATCTAGACGGCAATATCGGCTCCAGATGTTACAGATCGAGACAATTCTGAATGTCGCCGGCTCTTTGTCTCAATCTGTAACAACTAGGCCCATTTTTGCCGAGTTACAGTTACAGATCGAGACAAACCGCAGTAAACACCCGCCCTTCAACAAAAACCACCCAAAGGTGTCTGTCCCCTTTGGGTGGTTTGCGGGCGAGCTGCTACTTAAGAAACGGGTTCAGCCTGGCCGCCAGCGGATCGAGCTTGTACATGGTTGCAAAGCACTCACGACCATAATCGGAGTCATTGCTCCAGCTGCCTTGGTCGACGTCGTACTCTGCATCCAGACGAATCCACTCCTCCGGCTTGTTCTTCTCGTGCTTGCTGCAGAAGTAGCGCTGGTACTCGACCTCGTGCTCAAACTCAAACTCGGCATCCGAACCGCGGCCGGCATACTCGTCGACCGACGTCAGGTTGCCGTGCTCGTCGTAATAGAACTCCGCATAGCCGCCGCGCTCGGAATCGATCCTGTCGAGCTTTCCGTCGCTGTACGAATAATCCACCGCGGCATACGAGTTCAGCGAGCCGTAATCGTTGCCGTGCGAGTCGTAGGCCACAGGCGAGATACGCGAAATGTTGCCGTCCTTGTCATACTCGTAGCCAGCGGTGATCGTCCACCTGGTGCCCACGGTGTCGCCCTGGCAGTCCAGCGTAAAGGACGTCACGCGATCCTTGTCGTATCCGTACGAATACACGACCGTCCGAGGATTGGCCGGGCTGGTATCGGTGTTGGTCACCATGTTGCCGTCCTGGTAGACATACGTGCTCGCGCTCTCGCCGTAACCCGCATGGGTCGTCTTGTTGATCAGGTTTCCGTCCGCGTCGTAGGTAAACGTCGTGGTGCTCGACGAATCGCTAATGTCGGCATCGCAGTCGATGCACGTGACGTTACCGTCGGCGTCGTACGTAAACGTGTTGACGTTCTCGTAACCGCCCGCCAGGTCTTCCTCAATCTCCGAAATGCGATGCGTCTCGTCATGTTCAACGCTGTAGCTTACGCCGCCACCTTGCTTGACGGCAGACGTGAAGCCCGTGACGTAACCGTTCTCGTCACGCTCGATCTCGTAGATATCGCCGTACTGGTCCGATTTATCGGTACCCTCGTAGGACATCGGCAACCACAGCTCGTCAAGCTGTGTGTCCTTAATGCCGCTAACCTTCGTATCCTGCGGCAATGCCAACGTGGCAAGCTTCTTTTTGCCCGAAAGATCGACGCTTTTAAGGTTTTCGGCATTTTTGAGGTCGAGCTTCTCGATGTTGTCGCAACCGTCCAGGTTAACGACGGTGACGCTACTCGCCGAGTTAAGCTCGACGGTCTTGAGGTCACCGCAACCCGAGAGGTCCAGGTTGACGAGTTTGTCCCCGCCATATTCCACACTGGTAACGTTGGGGAACACCTTGCCCAGGCCCTGGGTCGACGTGATGCCGTCCAGCTCGACCGACGTCACCGCCTTGGCCTCGTCGCGTGAGATGCGGCCGTCACCGTTAGTGTCGTACTTGGTCGAAACAAGCGCACGCATGCCGCTGTCCGGAAAGGTTTTCTCGTCGATTGGGGTGGTCGCAATCTGGGTGAAGTAGAACAGCGCGCCACCGCCGATGCCCGCCGCCACGACAAGTGCCGCGGCGAGAGCGATGAGGGGCTTCTTGGAACGCTTGCGTCGCGCGGGCACGTATTGCTGCGTGGCAGGCTGGGGTTGCTGCGTGGCCGCGACCTGGTCGGGTGCTACGGGTGCGCCGCATACGGGGCAAAAGAGGGCGTCGTCGACAAGCGGCATGCCACACGAGCGACAAAACATGGCGGGCTCCTTTCGGTTCATTCCTTCCGCCATGAAGGTAAACCCAAAAATGCAGCCCTTGTTGCGCAACATTCAGCCCAAACCACCGCAAAGGGGCGCAGTTCACAGGTGCCTTTGTGTTGATTCGAACACTTGTTCTATACGTACACATGTTCTATAGTAAGGGTGCTTGCATCAGACTTAAATTGCAACTAGGATATAGTTGCAGAATGTGAGGCGGGATGACTCGGACCGATAAACTCATCGCCCAACTGCTTAGCTGCCCTTCGACGTATCGGTATACCGATTTCTTAAAAGTCATGGCTTCATATGGCTTTGAAATGGACAACAAAGGCAAGACATCCGGATCGCGCGTTCGCTTCTACAGGCCATCAGATGGCAGGATGTTCGTAATGCACGCACCACATCCATCTGACGAATTGACAGCGGGGACCATTCGAAACATCGTTCGATTTCTGCAAGATGTCGGAGGTAGTCATGAGTAACGTTTTGGCATACAAGGGTTATTTCGCCCCAGTCGAGTTCGATGCCGAGCAGCATGTACTAACAGGTATGGTCGCCGGCATTAGGGACGCAATTGTATTTGAAGGCTCCAAGGCTGAAGAAGTGGAGCAATGCTTCCACGACGCCGTCGACGATTACCTTGAGTTTTGTGCCGAAAAGGGCAAGGAACCAGAGCGGGCTTTTAAGGGCTCGTTCAATGTGAGAACAGGCTCCGAGCTTCACAAGCAGGCAGCACTGGCGGCGGCAAAGAAGGGCGAGTCACTCAATAAGTTTGTGACCGAAGCAATCGCCGCGGCGTTATAGCGTTAACGCATGGGCCAAAACCACCACAAAGGGGACAGGCACCTTTGTGGTGGTTTCGACATTTGCCCAGATAAAACCTGCCAAAATAAACCTGTCCCTTTTTGGTAGGTTTGGGAGAGGAAGCCGGGATGGACAAGGCTGAGTTGCGGCGGGCGGTGATTGCTCGGCGCGATGCTCTTGATTTGGACTTGCGGGCGGCGAAGTCTGCTGATATCTGTGCGCGGCTGGTTGAGCTGCTGGGCCGCTTGGATGCCGCGGCGCCGCACACCGTTGCCGTCTATGCCGCGATGGGTTCCGAAGTCGACTCAGCCGCGTTTGCCGCAGCTGCCTCCAAACGTGGCTGGCGCGTGGCCTATCCGTGCATGCTCTCGGCAACAGACGCCGCAGCTTGTGGCCAGCGCATGTGTATGCGGGCAGTTGCTGCCGGCGACGCGGACGCGGCTACGTTTATCGCCCACCCCACGCGGGCCTTTGCGGCCACGGACATCGACAGCAGCCGCTTCCCTATCGTGCCTGCCGAAGCTCTCGACATGATCGTCGTGCCGCTCGTAGCATTCGACCGCACCGGCACGCGCCTAGGCTACGGCGGCGGCTGCTATGACCGCTACCTGCCCATGCTCTCGCCCGCATGCCAAATCATCGGCATCGCCTTTGACGAGCAGCGCGTCGACCACGTTCCCACCGATGCCCACGACCTGCCGCTGCCCAACATCATCAGCGCCTAACGGCTGGCACGCTGCACCCCACAAAAATGAGCGTGGAAAATTTCCCACTTTGGGCCTGTTCGGGGGCAAAAAACGGGAGATTATCCACGCTCATTATTCAAACGTCCGATAATCCACGCTCGTGTGTCCGAAAATCCACGCTCAACCAAATCGCGTCTAAATTCCCACGCTCATCCGTCCGGATTTCCACGCTCGTGCAGCCTAACGCCCTGCCACCGCCTCAGCATGCACGCGGCACGCCGGCAACCTTGAGCTTGCGATCGAGCTTTGTCGGGTCCCTTAGATCATCCCAGCACAAGCGCACAATCTTACAGTTATCGAGCAGCGAAAGCCTCGACTCGCGCTGGCGCTCATCAAATTGCGCCTTTGCAAGCTTGCCCTCCTCCGCCGCCTTCTCGCTTTTAACGAATCCGTCGAACTCCCCAATAATCAACCGGTCACCCACGCGCCACAAATAGTCAACGCGATACGGCCGTCCCGGCTCAACCGGGTCGAACAGCTCAATTTGCAGCTCCGGCGTCTGCCAGCCGCGCTCGATCATCAGGGCGCGCGCCTTGGACTCGCCACCGCTTTCCGACAGGCCATCGGCATACCGTGCAACCCTGCGCGCCGTCACAACACCGCGACGATTTAAGCCAAGCTTGTTGACTGCCTCAACGAGATGCTCCTTCGACAACAGCTGCTCATGAAGCGCCGAGTCCGCAATGATCAGTCCCTCGACAAACGATGCATCGACCAGGCAATCCGTAATCGTTTGATCGATATCGGTCACGGCAATGTCCATCTGGGTGGCCCGTGTTTGACGAACATAACGATGGCGAACGACCTGAGAGCCCGGCGTCGTTGATTGTGCCGGTGCCACGGCGATATGGATGTGCGTCAAATTGGCATGCGAAACCGAAAGGCCATAGACAACGGCCGCCGTATAGGAGCAAAACGTCCAGTCGGGGTGCTTTTGCGCAAGCGCCCGCACCCGATGCAGATAACGCTGCCGAAACTTGAGCTCGGACCAGTATTCCGGACGCGCATACAACCCCGGCATGACCACCTTGAGACTTCCCGCCGCCACCCGCCGCTCAATCTGCTTTGCCTCCGCCGTCGTACGCGCGTACACGCAGCTCATCTGCTGCTCGCACGCTTTAATGTGGCCTGTGAGTCTTTGATTCGCCGTCGCGTTTGCCATGTCGCCTCCCAACTCTTGGAACGGCGCCAACGTACCAGACGGTTTCATGCGAAGTCTGACCAAATGCTGTCCAGCAGCTGACCAAATGCTTGACGGTTTTGGACGTTTTAGGTTAATGGCTTATATCTGCAGGTAGAACGGTTGTCGAGAGGTCCCTGTCTCCACATCTTTATGCCTCAAAAGCCGTCGATTTCCTTAAAAGAAAATATGCTGTGGCTCGAAACTACCTAGTTTGCGATGCTGTCCGTAAACACTCGACGCGTGGTGCTGCCGCCTACGACAGCCGCAGAAAAATCGAGCGTGGAAAATCTCCCACTTTGGGCCTGTTCCTCGACCAAAAGTGGGAGATTATCCACGCTCATTCAACATGCGTCCGATTATCCACGCTCGTCGCGTAGCGGCCACGATAACCGCCGCAGCCACAGCCACGACAGCGGCCTAGTGCTCCTCGCCGGCGCGGGCCAGGTCGTAGGGCGTGGTCTGGTAGACGTAGTAGTTGAGCCAGTTGGTGTAGAACAGCTGAGCCTGGC
>URFP01000101.1:0-6524 GCA_900547235.1 uncultured Collinsella sp.
AAGGGATTCTCGTGGTCCAAGAAGCACTCGACCGGGCCATAGCGACGGTTAAGGCGCTCGCACACCTCGATGGCGCGTTCGCGTTTGGCGGCATTGGTCTCGCGTGGCATAACGACTCCTCGGCTCGGCAGAAACAAAACTTCTCGGAAACGATTGTCCCACGTACGGGGGCCTTAAGCCTCCAAAAATGCGCCGGTCTGGCGGCCCCACAGGCTTGCGTACTCGCCGCCCGCCTCGACGAGCTGCGCATGCGTGCCGTCCTCGACAATCTCGCCGTCTGCCAGCACTACGATGCGGTCGAGTGCCGCCACGGTGGACAGGCGATGCGCCACCACAATGGAGGTGCGCCCGCGCATCAGGTTCTCGAGCGCCTCCTGCACCAGCGCCTCGGACTCACTGTCCAGGGCAGAGGTCGCCTTGTCGAGCACCAGAATCGGCGCGTCGGTCAGAATAGCGCGAGCGATGGCAACGCGCTGGCGTTGGCCGCCCGAAAGCTTAACGCCGCGCTCGCCAACCATGGTGTCAAAGCCATGGGGCAGGCGATCGATAAACTCAGTCGCGTTGGCCAGGCGCGCGGCCTCGCGGATCTGCTCGTCGGTGGCATCGGGGCGGCCGTAGGCGATATTCTCGCGAATGGAGCGGTGGAACAGCAGCGTCTCCTGCGGCACGTAGGCAACCTGGCGGCGCAGGCTCTGCTGCGTGCAGCGCGAGACGTCCTGGCCGTCCACGAGCACGCGGCCGCCCTGTACGTCGTCCAAGCGCAACAGCAGCTTGGTGAGCGTCGTCTTGCCCGAGCCCGATTTGCCCACCAGACCCACGCGCTGGCCCGCCGCCACATGGAGCGTCAGGTCGTCGAACACGCTCTCGCCCGCCGCGGCATCACGGTATGCAAAGCTCAGGTGCTCAAAATCAATCGCGCCCTCGCGCACCTTGAGCTCGGGGGCGTTCTCGTCGTCTGCCACCAGACGCGGCTCGTCCAGCACGCGCGTCATCTCGGCCGCATCGCCCAGCGCGCGATTGATGCGCTGCATCATGGAGCTCACGTAGTTCAGACGCATGGTGAGGTTGTACGTATAGGTAAAGATCATGACGAGCGCGCCGGCAGAGATGCCAAACCACGCGTTGCCGCCCGCGACGAACACACTCACCACGGCCATGGTAATGACGATAAGGCCCGAGGTCGTAAAGTTGCGCTGCATCATGGCGTGCATCGAAACCGTCTCGGCATCGCGCGCGGCGCGGTCGGCGGCATCGAACAGGTCGCGCTCAAAGTCCTCGTGGCCGCAGGTCTTGACGGCCAGGATGTTCGTGACCGCGTCGGACAGCACGCCCGAAAGCTTGTTTTGCGCGGCGGACGTCGCGGCCGAAAGCGGCATGATGCGCTTGTACATAAGCCAGACAAACGCGATGTAGACGGCCATGATGCCCACCAGGATCACGGTAAATGTGGGCACCACCGGGGCGAGCGCCGCCACCGTGCAGACAACCGAGGTGATAGTGGGGATAAGCGAATACACCGTCACGTCCACCAGACCCGTGTAGCCGCTCATAAAACGGCTCGTCTGGCTCACAAGCGATCCGCCAAATCGGCTGGTGTGGAATGTCATGGATTGATTGGAGAGCGTGTCAAAGCACAGGCGCGCCAGGTGGTAGTTACCCGCGATCTCAAGCTTGTAGACGGTGTAGTCCTGCAGCTTGGAGAGGATCTGGCCTACCAGATTAACGAGCACGAGCGCCAGAATGTAAGGACCAAAGACCTCAAACACCTGGTCGCCTGCCACGGAGCCGGCCTGGACGCGGTCGACGATAAGCGCCATCACGTAGGTGTTGGCAAACGTGAGCAAAAAGATGTAGCCCGCCGACGAGAACACCGAGAGAAAGACGATCAGCGGCTGCGTGCGCGTGACGTCCCAAAAACGCTGCAACGTGCGGCGCACGGTGGAGCGCTTGAGCGGGCTGGTGCTTCTCTGAGACATGGGCTTCCTTTCGCATCTGATAGGGCGAGAGGCCATTGTTGCACATTGAAGCGCACTTCAGTCAAGCGCGACGCGAAAAGCGCCCGCGCCCCGCGTTTACGCCGGCGCGCCGCCGTCCGTTGCGGCTAGTCCTCGTCCTCTTGGTCTGCGGGCAGGCCTGCGGACGTGAGCCCCAAGATCGCGTCGGCCTGGTCGGTATCCTCCAGCGCGTCGATGTCCTTGAGCTTGCGTTCCATAACGTTAGTGCGCGTGGTGATGATGCCCTCGACCGTTTTACCCGCGGTCTCGATCTGCTGCTGGGCGCGACGCAGCGCCGCCTGATAGCGCGGCAGCTCGGCCTTGACGGCGGAAAGTACGCGCAGCACGTCATCAGTGCGTTTTTGCAACTTAAATGTCTGGTAGCTCATCTGCAGACTATTGAGGATGGCCGCCATGGTGCTGGGGCCGGCAACGTTGACGTGATAGTCGCGGCCCAGGGTCTCGATAAGCCCGGGGCGACTGACGACCTCGGCGTACAGGCCCTCAAACGGCACGAACATAATGCCAAAGTTGGTGGTCGCCGGCACGCTCAGGTACTTTTCGCAGATGTCCTTGGCCTCGCGTTTGACCATCGCATCGAGCGTCTTGCGTGCTGCGGCGACGGCCTCAGCGTCACCCGACTCTTGCGCGTCGAGCAGATGCTCGTACGCGTCGCCCGGGAATTTGGAGTCGATCGGCAGCAGCACGGGGTCGCCCTCGTCTACCGGCAGCTTGACGGCAAACTCAACACGCTCCGAGGCGCCGGGCTTGGTGGCGACGTTTTCCAGATACTGGTCGGGTGTGAGGATGTCCGCCAGGATTGCACCCAGCTGCACCTCGCCCAAAATGCCACGCGCCTTGACGTTGCCCAGCACGCGCTTAAGGTCGCCCACGCCGGTGGCGATAGATTGCATATCGCCCAGGCCCTTGTACACGGCCTCGAGCTGGTCGCTCACCTGCTTAAACGATGCCGACAGGCGATCGTTGAGCGTGCGGGAGAGCTTCTCGTCCACCGTCGCGCGCATCTGATCGAGCTGCACGTTGTTGTCCTTGCGGATGGCGCCCAGCTGGGCATCGACCGTCTCGCGCACCTTGTCCAGGCGCTGCTCGATGCCCTCGCGGTTGGCGCCAAGCTGTTGGGCCGTCTCGCGGCGCAGGTCGTCCATACGGTCGCCGGCCTGCGAGAACTCTCGCGCGATGGTCAGGTAGCGTTGCTGCTCCACGGCCGCATCGGTCGTCTGCTGCTGCGCGATGGCGTTTGCCGTGCGGCGGGTTTCTGTCAGCGCGACGTTGAGGGCATCGAGCGCGCTGTTGGCCTGCTCGAGCGCCGCGAGCGTCTCCGCTTCGTTGCCGCCACGCTCTCGCAACTCGGCACGAAGGCCTTTAAGCTGCAGGGCGCAAACCACAGCAACTCCCACCGCCACTAAGGCGATCACAACAAGCGCAATATCAATAGCAGACATAGACTCCGCCCAACAAACCCAATCGATTATCAATCAAAACCGCGATCAATCTTACCCCGCCACACGCACCGGACGTCCGGCCCCTTCTTGGGCGCTTCTCTCCTCCGCATATTCCATAATGCGGCGCGCTGTCTTCCTGCTCACCTTCGAGTCATCACCGGCTAAGTATGCGTACACGTTTCCCTTATTCAGATTCAAATCGCGGCAGAGACCGTAGCGCGTTACGCCCGATTTCCCTAGCGCTCCCAATGTTCTTTTTCGCATCAGGGCGTTGATCCTTCTGTCCGCCACTGGCTTTTCCTTCACCGCTCTATACGCGCGCCAGACGTTGGCATAACGGTTAGGGAGCTCACTTTTGGCGCATAGAGACGCCATGCTACCCGCTTGATCGTACAAGGACAAAACGCCTCGGTAATCCTCTTCCATCCACGAGCCCTCAGATAAACCCAGAACGTATTCGGCTTTTCCTTGCGCTAAAGCGAGCAAAAACAGAGGCTCCGCCACGCGCGGCCCAACCGTTGTTGCCTGCTTTACAAGCTTCCTAAAACTCAGCGACTGCTGTCCGGACAGCTCTCGGCAATAGCCTTTCAAAAATCCCTCAAAAGTCAGATTCAACCGAGCACCTCCTTTTTGTATTGCCTGTATCTCCTATTATTATTCATCTTCAATAATACTATTCAGTCACACGATTTGACCCGCAAGATGCAAGGATTCCACTCGAGGCGATAATCCTAGCATCCAAGAAGCCCAATGGTGGCGAATGCTAACTCTCCCAGCCGGCGCGGATGGTTGTTATGACATCGCCTAGGCGCTGGCCGAGGGCTGACAGATGTTGGAGCACTTCGCTGGGCGAAGCACCGTTGAGGATGCAGGTGAGCGCATACGAGACCAAGAAAATCGCCGCAAGTCCTAACGGAATGAGCACAATCATCGCTAACGTGCGCAGGCGCTGGCCCACGCGACGGTGACGCGTGCGGCGCTTGTCAAACGCAAGCTCCTGTGCATACGAATCTTGTTGTACGGAATAGTTCTCTGGCGCCGATCCGCCCGCAAGCGAAACCGCGGGCGTGGCATTTTGCGCAGGGGGCTGGGCGACTACCCCTTGCATTTGCATCTCCATGAGCCGCTGCTGTTGGCGCAACATGCGCTCGGCTTGCTGCTGCGGGGTCTCAAGAAACAGGTCCATGCTGGCCTCCTCAATCGGAGCATTCGACGCTTGCGCCCAGCATCCCGCACCGCCAAGGCCACGGCAACGCAATCCGTAGCAATAGCCGCAAAGTTTCTTGCTGACAAAAGCTGTCGAAAACCTCAACAACTCCCCTACCAGCACTTTCTTTGAGCTTTTTTATCGGATGATCTTTTGCCCTTCCGCTAGCCCGCCAACTAACCAAAAGCTGACCAAAAGCTTGACGAAAAGTGTGGAGACAGGGACCCCACATAAACAAACGTGCCGCCCCTTTTGGGGCGGCACGCAAACTTAATTATCAGCTTTTCTACAGCGGGCAAGCGACGACCCGAGGCGGGCCGGGAGGGCCGGATTACCTTCCCTCAACGCGACCCTGCGGAGCCGTGAGCGGGGAGGGAAGGTAATCCGGCCCTCCCGGCCCGCGCTTCGCAGTCGGTGAAAGCAGGCTACATGCCCGCAAGGCCTCGGGCGGCGGTGGCACACATAAACGCCAGTGCCAGGATCACGAGCGAGCCCGCGATATCGACCAGCACGCCCATTGCGCGGCGCTCAAACAGCCAGCTCTCGAAGTGCGGGGCAACGTTGCGCCAAACACGCCACAACAAGATGCCCATGCCGATGACACCGGGAATATTGAGCAGCAAAATCTCGGAGCACAAGAGGCCGATCAGGTTGCCGGCGGCAAAGCCCGCATCGCCCTCGCAGTACTTGCGATAAATCATGTACAGCATGTACGCCACAAACGGCTGCAGGCACGCAGAGATAAACGTGACCACCATCGAGGGGTCCTGAGAAAAGACGTCGGTGAGCTTATCCACGCTCGCGGCATCCTTAGAGGCCAAGAACAGACCGATGACCACCACAGGCACCACGCCCAAGATGACCTCGACCATCGTAAACAGCTTGGCAGTCAGGTCTTCGCTCGCCGTATTCAAATGAGGTGCCCACTCAGGATGAGCATGCGCGCCGACCTTCTTGCCCCTATCGGCACGCTCGGCCTTATCGCCCTCAACAACCCGACGCTCAGGATCAAGACGAGTCCCCGCCGCAGCAACCCGAGCCCGAGACTTCTTACCCATACAAAAACACCCCACAACAGGAAATAAACTAAAACGCCACTACCCAGTGTACCCCACCCATGAACGGTGCCGTCCCAACCAGTCCCCATACAAAAACGTGCCGCCCCATAAGGGGCGGCACACAAACTTTAATATCAGCTTTTCAGTAACGAGCAAGCGACGACCCAACGCCGGGGCGCAGGGCGGGGAAATACCTTTGCCTCGCGCGACCCTGCGGAGCCGTGAGCGAGAGGGAAAGGTATTTCCCCGCCCTGCGCTCCGCAGCAGCCAGCGCCAAGCGCTAGTAGTTCACCACCTGCTCCTCAAAGTACGCCTTCGGGTGGTTACAAACCGGGCACACCTCGGGCGCCTCGGCACCCACATGCAGGTGCCCGCAGTTCAGGCACTTCCACACCTTTACGCCCTCGCGCTCGAACACCTCGCCCGACTCAATGCGCTCGACGAGCTTGTTGTAGCGCTCCTCGTGAGCCTTCTCGACGGCAGCAACACCGCGGAACTTCGCGGCGATCTCGGCAAAGCCCTCTTCCTCGGCGGTCTTGGCAAACTCGTCGTACATCGTGGTCCACTCGTAGTTCTCGCCCGCAGCGGCATCACGCAAGTTATCCAGGGTGTCGGGAACGGCGCCGTCGTGCAGATACTTAAACCACAGCTTGGCGTGCTCGGACTCGTTGCCTGCGGTCTCGGCAAAGATATTCGAGATCTGCACGTAGCCATCCTTCTTGGCCTTAGATGCGTAATAGCGATACTTGGTGTGCGCCTGGGACTCACCGGCAAAAGCGGTCTCGAGGTTCTTCTTGGTTTG
>URFP01000102.1:0-6446 GCA_900547235.1 uncultured Collinsella sp.
AGCGGGTGGTTTAAAGCTGGCCGCTGCGCGGCCAGCAGACTAAAGTCTTGAAAAAGAGGCCGCAGCCCATGGCCGCGGCCCGCTCGAAACCCAAAAGAGGCGCTACGCGCTGTAGCCCATCGCTTGCAGCACAAACATGACGACCGTCAGCACCGTAATCACGCCGATAGTCGCCCACGTGAGCACGTTCCACACGCGGCCGTTGCGGTTGGTACCCATAATGTGACGGTCGGCGGCGATAACCACCTGGAACACCAGAACCACGGGCAGTAGCACGCCATTGATGACCTGCGAGGTCATCATAATCTGGAACAGATCGACACCGGGCATGAGCACCAGCACGGCAGAGATGCCAATGATGGCCGTAATGATGCCGCGATAGACCGGGGCCTCGTCCCAGCTGCGGTCGGCGCCGCGCTCCCAACCAAAAGCCTCGCAAATGGCGCTCGACGTAACACCCGGCAGCACGCAGGCA
Organism: uncultured Collinsella sp.; assembly: GCA_900547235.1. Lineage (GTDB taxonomy): Bacteria > Actinomycetota > Coriobacteriia > Coriobacteriales > Coriobacteriaceae > Collinsella. Next base: position 476 of record URFP01000102.1, read on the forward strand.
GCCAAAAAGCTCGCTGCGACCAGGCCCGAGGCAAACAGCACCGTGGACCACTGGCCCGCGATGGGCTCCAGCGCGCGGGCGGCATCGGCGGCATCGCTAATCTGAATACCCGCCGGGAACAGCACCGTACCGGTCGTGATGATAATGAAGCCCGCAATGATATCAGCAGCAATCGAGCCGCTCACGGTATCAATACGCTGCAGCACGATGTCGTCCTCGCCCGCATTCTTATCGACCACGTTGTTCTGCGCCAAGAAGATCATCCACGGTGCGATGGTGGTACCGATTGTTGCGACCACGAGCGACACGTAGCTGGGGTCGTTTTGAATATTGGGGACGACCAAGTCGACCGCGACCTCGCCCCAGTTGGGGCCAGCCATAAACGCGGCGACGATGTAGGTCACGAACACGCAGCTTACCAGCAGCAAAATCTTCTCGATGCGCTGGAAACTGCCCGACATGGTAAGCATCCACACCAGCAGCGCCACGAGCGGCACCGAGATGCTCGCCGGAACGCCAAACAGGGCAAGACCACTCGCGATACCCGCGAACTCCGAGATGGTCACCGCCGTGTTGGCGATCAATAGCGCTGCCATGGCCAGCACGCTCTTGCGCACGCCAAAGCGCTCGCGAATGAGCGACGCCAAGCCCTTACCCGTGACGCAGCCGCAACGCGCCGCGGTCTCCTGCGTCACGATGAGCAGCACAGTCATGACGGGAAGCATCCAGAGCATCTTGTAGCCATAGCTGGCGCCCGCACTGGAATACGTTGCAATGCCGCCGGCGTCATTGCCCGAAAGCGCCGCCAGCAGACCGGGACCCATAGCGCCAAAGATGGCCGCGATGGTCAGCTTTTGCTTGGTGCCCGACTTTTGCTTGGTATTTTGCACGCGACCACCTAACCCATGACCGACATGGCGAGCAGCACCGCGGCGATGCAATACGCCACACACGAGATCATGACGGCAATGACGTTCATGGCGGTGCCCGACGTGTTGAGGTCATGCTCGTCACGCCAGAACAGCACCATCAGGTAAATCACGGCACTCATGTTGCCAACCAGGCAAATGATGGCAGCGATATTAAAGCACCCGGTAAAGAGTTGCTCCTCAAACATGGGCGCATCGGGGAACGCAGCGGTGCGCACCAGCTGGGCGCACAGGTAGGTCACGAGCGACAGAATCAGGCCCATGCCCGTGCTCTGGAAGAAGAACCCCAGATACGGCTTGGGCTCGTCGTCGTGACCGTCATACTCCAGGAAGTAGTTCTTGACGAACGACACCATGCGCGAGGCCGCCAGCAGCACGAGCGGCATGGCGCACATGGGGAACACCACCAGATGCGCGGAGCCGAGCGCCGTTCCCAGCACGGTCGCCATGATGCACGATGCGATGCCCCATACAACAACCCAGTACTGGCGATGCACGAACCAGCTGAGCACGTTCGTCGAGTCGTCGGACGCGCTGTCACCCGAGCCGACACCGGCGATCTGCAGGTCCTCCTGATGCTCCTCGGCGATAACGTCCATGGCGTCGTCGAAGGTCACGATGCCCAGGATGTGGCGGTTCTCGTCGCAGACGGGGATAGCGACCAGGTCGTACTTGGTCATCTCGTCCGTCACGTCTTCCTGGTCCTCGTCGGGCGACACATAGACCAGGTCGCGATAGGCCAACTGACCCAGCGTGGCGTCGCGGTCGGCTACGATCAGCGTGCGCAGCGAAAGCACGCCGGTCAGCATGCCACTCGGATCCTCGGTATAGACGTAATAGACGCTCTCGAAGTCCTCGTCGAGTTTGCGAATCGCCTCGATGGCATCACCGACCGTTGCCGTTGCGGGCAGGGAGACAAACTCCGAGGTCATGATGCGGCCGGCGGTGTTGTCCTCATACCCCAGCAGATTACGAATCGCCTTCTCCTCCTTGACGCCCATCAGGCGCAGGAGCTTCTCGGCCTTCTCATAATCGAGCTCGTCGATCAGGTCGGCAGCGTCGTCCGGGTCCATCATGGCCAGCATCGACGATGCGTCGGTGTCGGACAGGCCCTCGAGCATCTCGGTCATGAGCTCGTCGTCATCGAACTCCGAGATGGCCTCGGCGGCCTGCGCCGTATCGAGCTGCGCGAACACCTGCGCGCGCAGGCGCGGGTCGAGCTGCTCGATGATGTCAGCGATGTCGGCAGGATGCAGCTCGCCAAGCGTCTTGTGCGACACCGAGAGCTGGATGTTCTTAGTCGAGCGATCGAGCAGGTCCATGTAAGACCAGGCGATAATGTCCTCGCTGAGCGGCTTGCCCAAGTGCTTCATAAAGCCCTCGACGACGTGCTCGAGCGCGGGGCTGATTGCACGCAGCAGACCGCGGGCGCCGACCTCAGCACCCAGCAGGCGCAACTGATTTTCGCCCGACATGGAGAACTTGATGTCGTTGACGCGCACGACCTTCATGCCCTGCGTGTCGACAATCTGTTTGTTGAGCACGTCGCGAGCCAGCAACAGCTCGGTCGGCTGCAAGTACGAAAAACGGATTTCGGTGGCCGGCGACTTAAGATGAACGCCCGTCTCGTCGATACGGTCGACCCATTTGCGCCAGCTGATCATAAACGGCGTCTTGCCGGGACCACGGAACGCGAGCGACGTCACGTGCGGAAAAACTTCGCCGGTAGCAATGCCAAAATCGTTGACCACGCCGAGCTTTTCGCCGTCGACGTCCAAGACCGGCAATTTGAGCATCTCACTCAGATAATTCAATGGTGCTCCCCATCATTATTCCTCCGGACGCGGCCGCGCGTGCGGCGTACGGAGGCTTCTGGATATGTATACGCATGCGCGGGCGGCACGCCGCTCGACGCTTACACCCCGTGCATGCGCAAAAAGCACCTGCATGGGGTCATCGACTGTATGGTCGAGGTTTGGATTTCACCTGTAACCTTTCTCTTGACCCTCATTAACCGCAGTAACTATAGCATCAGCATCGCCCTGCGGCATCGAATTTATGCGCTGCACATTGCAGGCATACCAAACGCTGACGTATCCGTGACATAGCCATTGGGGACGTTCTTAAACGACTACCCAATGACTACTCTGTGGTGTCATCGTCCTCGGCAAGTTGGGGGAACACGGCGTCCTTGGGCATGGTGACCTTCGTCAGCGAGGTGAGCTTTTTGCTCAGCGACGTGTCCGTCTTAACCAGGTCGCTGAGCGTCACGATCTTGTAGCCGTCGGCGACAAGACCGTCGATAATCTGCGGCAGCGCCTCGAGCGTCTGCTCGGCGCATTCGTCTCTATCGGTGAGCAGCACGATATTGCCCGGCGTCACCGAATCGAGCACCGTCGAGACCTGCTCGTCGGCACCGTTGAGCAGCCAGTCGCCCGAGTCAATATTCCACGAGACCACGGCGGAGACCAGGTCCATCGCATCAATCCAGTTTTGCTCGTCAAAGGCAGCGTAGGGAGCACGCAGCAGCATCGTCTTCACGCCGGTCGCCGACTTAATCGCATCGGTGCCTTTCGTGATCTGCTCGCGTACCGCCTCACGGTCCTGACCCTTGAGCGAATCGTCGCTGTAGCTGTTGGATCCGATTTCGCACCCGGCATCGACAATCGCCTTGGCCGTGGCAGGCGAGGCCTCGGCCGCATCGCCCGACAGGAAGAACGTCGCGGTGACGCCCTTTTCCTTGAGTACCTGCAAAATCTGCTTGGTCGCGCCGCTCGGGCCCTCGTCAAACGTCAGCGCAACGTACTTCTCGTTGCCCTTGGGTGCCACGCTCGCACACTCGACCACGCAATCGGTGGCGGGCACGACCTCGCCACGGTCCTGCGTCTTGCCCGACTGCTCGCCGATCCACACCTCGGAGCGCCCCTGGACACCCCAGGTCTTGACGTACTCGATGGCACCCGTTCCCTCGACCTTGAGCTTGGGCTCGATAACCGTTGCCTGGACCTCGTGCTTCTCGTAGGTATCGCGGCCGTCCTTGACCGTCACTTTCTCGCCACCCGTAAGCTCGCGGCTTTTCCACTTGCTCTGCTTCACGCGCTTGCCGTCCACCTTTACCGACAGCTTTTCGCCCCTATGGCGCTTGAGCACGCTGTCGTCGACGGCCAGCAGGTCGCCGGCGTCATAGGTGCTGGCCAGCTCCTGGTCATCGATAAGATTTTGCAGCGTAGAGCCAACGCGCACCGCAGTCTGCTGGCCATTGAGGACAACATCCACGCTGCGGTTGACGTAGCCCACGACGGCAGCGATAAACAGTACGAGCGCGCAGCCCACGGCGATGAGCGCATAGGGCAGGCGAGACGGGCGACGGGGCGTGCGGCTGTTGCCGATGCGAGCGCTACGGTCGCTAAAACCGCGGCTATGGTTGAGATACATCGCGCCGGGCTTACGGCGGCGCTTGCGCTGACCGCTGGGAAGCTGCCCCAGGTCGCGCCGCGCCGTCGGACGCGCACCCGAGTGCCCGTGTGAATAGGATCCGTTTTGGCGCATGTGCCCTCCCCCATAAACACAGCAAGCCGGAGCAACAGGTCTCCGGCTTGCCTCCCATCATCTGGTACGTCGCTATTTGCTAGCTTTTGACGAGCCTCCGCTCGCCTTTTGGTATTCGTCCTTAAAGGCCTTGAACATACCGCGCGTCTTGCCGAGCTGCTTACCCAGCGCGCGACTGCCCTTGTCCACGGCGACCGAACCCTTGTCATCGAGCACCTTGGCGCCCTTTTTGACCTTATCGCCCACCACGACGCTTGCCTCGGCAGCCTTTGCGGCGGCGCCGCCCGAATATCCGAGCGACTTGACCTCATCCGAAACGATCATCGCGCCGTCCGCATAACCGCGCAGCATCGTCGGCGGCATCTGCGTGTCGCCCACCAGCACGCTCGAGGCGGTTCCGGCGGTCACGTAGAACGTCTGTACGATGCCCGAGCGTGGCTTGAACTCAACGTCCGAGCAGTAGCCCACAACATCGCCCGATTCCGTGCGCACGTCCATGCCAACCCAGATGATGCAATCGTCCAGGTTGATATCGAGGCGCTTGGCCGCGGCGGCATCGTACGTGTCCTTGACGTCATCGACCGCAATGGCGCCCTCGTAGACACCAATGGCGTCGAGCGCTACGAATCGGTCGGGGCGCTCGATCATGCCCGCGATATCGGACTGGCGGACCATAAAGCCCACCACGCGCGTGCCGCCCGGGGTAAAGACGGGAAAGTGAATCTTGCCGAGCTTTTTAGGGCTGCGCGGCGTGCCGTCCTTTTTGGTGCGCTTGTCTTCGGCAGGCTTACGATAAACCTTGACGCCGACAAAATCCCCTGCGCGCATTATGCCTCGGTCGGGGGCTCCGTGGCCTCGGTGTCGGCCTCGGCGACGTTCTCGACCACGACGTCGGCAGCGGGCGTCACGTTGCCGCCCGAGATAGCGTCGTTGAGCTGCTCGCGAAGCTGGTCCATGCGCTCGCGGGCCAGGTCGACTTTGGCGCGCAGGTCATCGGTCTTGGCGTCAACCATCGGACCAAAGTCGTTGACCGCGGCACGAGCCTCCTCGGCACCGTGCTCGTAGGTGTCACGCATGTTGTCCCAGGCATCGTTGGCGATATCGGCGGCCATGGCGCGGGTCTCGGCACCCGAGCGCGGGGCCAGAGCAACGCCGATGATAGCGCCGGCGGCAGCACCAAAGAGCGCACCGGAGACAAAGCTGAAAGTCTTTCCCATGATCATTCCTCTCCTGCGGGCACCTCGATGCCCACCGTTTGAATGCTGTCCATTATACCCGCAGCGCAACACTTGCCGTCGCGCTCATCTGCGTACGGTAAAAGCGCAGGTACATGATGGTGATAAGCGAGTGAGCCTACTCCTGAGGCGCAGCCGGCATGGCCACCGTGGCAGCCGGGTCCTCGCCGGCGCCATCAACGAGCGGCAGGTTGCCCTCGTGCGCCGAGCCGAACGGAGCCGTTGCCGCACCGCCAAAGACGGCCGCGGTGCCGTGAT
>URFP01000103.1:0-6343 GCA_900547235.1 uncultured Collinsella sp.
GATCGATCGAGCCGTCCTCGACGGTCTCGTCACCAATCGTGACATGCATGGGCACACGCACGATGCCATAGCGTTCGCAGAGCTCCGGTGTCACATCCGAACCAGACTCAACCACGATTACGTACTTGCCCATTATCATCACGACCCATCTCGACGTTGGTTATTTATTACGCGCGCACGCCCGTCGCCCAATTGAACAACGACTCCCAAGCACCAGAGAGACGCCGCCCTTCGCCACAACAAAGGACAGCGTCTCCCTGAAATACTCCGTGCTTGCATGAGATTCTACACGGTTTGGTAATGAGTGTTACTTACTCCGCAAACGGTAGCTATATGCGATAAACGGTAGCCACCAAGAAAGCCTGTGTATCCAAAACGCCATGGTCACTCACAATGCGGCTAGCGAGCCAGACGGTAAAACTCCATCGAGGCGTCGCCCTCGGCGCGCAACTGCATCGCCGGCGCCGCAGACGAATAGGTGCGGCTCGTAAGCGCAACCTCGCCGTCGTTGACAAATACCTCGAGCATCGTGGCATCCGAAAGGACTCGCAGGCAGTAAAGCTCGTCGAGCTCAACCGACCTCTTGTCGCGTCCATAGCCCTCATCGCCCATATCAAGTGTGAGCATTCCGTTGGCAAAGCACACGACAACGCCCTCACGAACTTCCAGCTCAATGGACTTCGTCCCCCGGCACGACACGACGGCATCAAACAGTCGACCAGGAGAGCCGACGGTCTCTCCGGCGGTCACCGAAACACGCTCCTTGCGCAGTTGCTCAACCTCGCGCGCGGGCCACTGACAGAGCTTACCGTCGCGCATATTCAGCACCCTCGGCACGGTAAGCGCGCACTGCCATCCGCGTTCCACCGTCGGGTTTTGAGCCGTTGCATCGGGGCAGCCGGCCCAACCGATCATAATCCGTCGACCGTCGGCATCTGCAAATGATTGAGGGGCATAGAAGTCAAGACCCGCATCGACCATCGGGGGCATACCCTGCCCGGCGATTTTAAAGCTAGGCGCCTCCCAATCGGCCTCAATACGAAACCACACGCACTGATGCGGGTTTTGGTAACGCCAACCATCGGCGGGCACGCCCTGCGGACAGCAAACGAGAATAAGCTCGCCATCAAGCTCAAACAGATCGGGGCACTCCCACATAAAACCGAACTTCTCGCCGAGCTCAATACGCGTCGCATATTTCCAGCACTCAAGATCGTGCGAGGTATAGACGAGCACGCAACCGCGGTCGTCTTTCGTACGAGCACCAAGAACCATATAGTAGATACCGTCGTGCTCCAGGATCTTGGGGTCGCGCACGTGCGTACTAATATCGTCGGGGTAATCGACCGGACCAACAGCTATGTGCTTCTCCCCCAATTTATCGGGGTTCTCGGTAACCATGTGAATCTGATTTTGGTCGCGCCCTGTCAGCACATAGTCATAATCATCGCGGTCAAAATGCTTGACGTTACCGGTATAGAAGTAGTGAATCTTGCCGTCGTGCATAAATGCAGACCCCGAATACGCACCGCTCGAGTCTAGATCTGAATCGGGGAATAGCGCGGGACCGCGGTTCTCGTACGTCACAAAGTCCTTCGTCGTCAGATGATTCCACAGCACCGGTCCGCCGTGCGCGGCATCAAACGGATCGTATTGGTGATAGATGTGGTATGTATCACCAACCTGCACCAAACCGTTGGGATCATTGAGCCAGCCAAGCTCGGGCTCCGCATGGAACAGAAGTCTATCGGAGTCAGCCGCGATGCGAGCCGCAGTCTCATCCTGCCCGGCACGCCACAGCTCGTAGTCCGAGCGCGTCACCTTATGTTTTTGATCGAACATTCAATCGTCCTTCTTGTAGAGGAGAAGGACGCCCGGCCCATGCGAGCCAAACGCCCTTCTCCAACAGGTCGACCCGTACATTACCTTGACGGATCTGGATTAGAAGCTGACATCAAAGCCGGCGCCTGCACCCTCTTCATCGGTGGTCGGAACGCCCTTTGCCTTGTTGTAGGCAAAGATCAGGATGATCGGGACGAAGAAAGCGATCAGATTGCCAGCCACATACCACACGAGGGTCTCGGGCGTGACGATGAGCAGGCCAAGTACGCCGGTCAGACCCTGGCCGATAGCGCGCACCTCAAAGAGCTTCACGAAGGCACCGCCGCAGCCGGCACCGATGCAAGCGCAGATGAACGGAATGATCGAGTAGCGCATGTTTGCAGCAAAGATAGCGGGCTCGGAGATTCCGACCAGCGTCGGGATAAAGGACGACATGCAGATGTTGCGCTCTTTGGAATGCTTCTTGTGAATGAGATACATGCCGATGGCGCCGCCGCCCTGGGCGATGATGGAAACGGACCAGATGGCCTGGATGTAGTTGAAGCCGGTCGTGGCAACGAGATTAGCCTCGATACCCTGAATGAACTGGTGCGTACCGGTAACGACGAGCGGCTGCAGGAACGCGGCAAAGACGAAGGCACCAAAGACGCCCATCCTGTTGTACAGGACATCGATTACGCCGGCAAGGACGTCGCCAATCAGGTTGCCGAGCGGGCCGAACACGGTGAACAGGGCGACGTTGGCAAGAATCAGGGTAACGGTCGGGACAAAGACGAACGAGACGACCTCGGGGATGTACTTCTGGGCAATCTTCTCGACCTTGGCCATGAACCAGGCGGTCAGGATTGCGGGGAACACGCCGCCCTGGAAAGCAACCATGGGAATGGAGAGCGGACCAAAGTTCCAATACTCAGCACCCGTCGGGTCCATAACGAACGCGTTGCGGTTCATAAGGCTCGGATGAACCATGACGATGCCGACGAGGATACCTAGGATCGGGTTGCCGCCAAAACGCTTGACCGCGCTGTACATCACCAGGACAGGCAGGTAATCGAAGGTGGTAGCGATAATGGCAAAGAAGCTTGCGAGGTTCTTGAGGAACTCGCTGTGGTCGGCAAGGCTGCCCTCCATGCCAAAGAGGCCGTTGGCAACGATCAGCGACTTAAGGCCGATGATGATAGCAGCGCCGACGAAAGCGGGAATGATGGGGATAAAGATGTCCGAGAATACCTTGAGGACCGAGAAGAACTTGCCCTTCTTGTCCGCCTCGGCGCCCTTGACCTCGGAAGCACTGATCTCCTTAACGCCCGTCAGAGCCATAAACTCATCATAGACCTTGTTTACGGTACCGGTACCGAAGATGATCATGAGCTGGCCGCTGTTGTACAGCACGCCCTTGACGCCATCGATGTTCTCGAGCTCGGCCTTGTTGTACTTGCTCGTATCCTTGAGCACCAGACGCAGACGCGTAACGCAATGCGTGGCACCCTCGATGTTATCCAGACCGCCGACGTTATCGACGACTTGCTGAGACACTACTTTGTAGTCCATGTTCCTCTCCATTCCCTTACGAAATCATAAGACGTTTTGTGGCCATTACAGAGATGCGATCGTTGCATTTGCGCACTTGACCGTACCGTCGGTGACCGTCAGCGCCACACCCTGGCCCTGCTTATTGCAGAAGCGAGCGTTAAGCGCAACATCATCGACAAAGATGGTCGCGATATCGTCGTCAACGACCAGGCGCACATGATGAGTGCCCTCGCCCTTAAAGAACAACGGACGCTCGAGGCCCATGTTGTTGACCTGGAACCACGGATACTGGGGGGCCGCCGTAAACTCGAGCTTGCCCTCACGCAGGTTGGCGCGGAACTCATAGGCAAGACCAGACTCGGCGTCCTCGGCGAGCTTCACCGAGAAGCCGGCAGCGTCACCGGCGAGCTCGATGTCGGCGTCGAGCATATAGGTGGAACCGGCATCCGCAGCGAGCACCTGCTCGACCTTGCCCGACTCGCAGGAAAGCTCAAAGGCCTCGACTGCCTTAGCCTCGCCAAAGGCGCCAAGCATGCTGTCGGGGAGTTTGGTGCCAAGCGTTCCGTCGGCACGCTGAACGATCTCGAGGGGCATAAAGGTGCCACCCCACAGGTAAGAGCTGGGGTCGCCGCCCTCGTCACGCGTAGGAACCCAACCAAAGAGAACGCGGCGCTCGCCATCAAATGCGGTACGTGCGGCATAGTACGCGCGGCCATCGAAGGAATCGTCCGCAGGAGTAATCCAGGGACCGTTGATAGAGCGAGACATGCGGTAACGGGTCTTGTTGCCATCACTGTACTCAGAGAACACCAGATACCACCAGTCGCCCATCTTAAAGAGATCAGGCATCTCAAACATGGTGTACAGGCCCGGATTCCACCAGTCGCCCTGGAACTCCCAGGTATCCAGGTCCTTGGAGGTGAACTTGACCAGACGACCGGTCATCAGACGCTTGTCCTCGCCCACACGCGTGCCGAGGATGAGCATGTACTCTTCGTTCTCCTCATCCCAAAGCACAAAGGGATCGCGCCAGTTGCGGTCATCGTAACCCTCCTGGGGCGGAAGCAGCGTCTCGGCGATGTTCTTCTCCCACTTGACGGCGTCGTCACTCGTTGCGTGAAGAAGAACCTGCTTCATCAAACGTGCGCGGACCTTATCACGATTGCAACCAGTGTAGAGCGCATGGTACTTGTCGCCCACCTTAAACACCGTGCCGGCATAAACGTACTGGTCGACCTCCTCGTCGCCGCCACGCTCAAGGCTCTCGCCAAAGTCCTTGTAGTTGACGAAATCCTTGGTCGTCGCGAGTGCCCAGCCAAACGGCTCTCCGAAAGGTTCGGGGTTACGCGTGTCACGCTGATGATAGAGATAGAACGTGCCGTCCTCGCCGTACGGCATGATGTCGCCTACCCAAATTCCCTCAGGCTGGTAATACACCTTATGCATCCGAGACTTCCTTTCCGTCGAGATACTAACTCGGTACATCTGCAAGATATGTCAATCGTTTTCATATGTCAAACGTTTTCATATCCATACGTCTTTTCGCAGTTCCAGTCGTCGGCAAACGGTTGACATATGCCGGCGAACGGTTATCGGTGGCGTTTGAGGGATTCTTTTGGCACGGGGCGAATTACGCGGTTTTGCCCTCGATAAGTTCGACGGGAAGCTTGGTATTCGATTCGGGCTTTTCACCGTTAACAAGAGCGATGATGGATTGGGCCGCGAGCTTTCCTATGCGATCGATATCTTGACGCACGGTTGTTAAGTCAGGCATAAACGTCATGGTGCGGCGGGCACCATCCGCGCCCACGACCTTAATATCGTCCGGAGCGCTCAAGCCGCGTTGCTTCATCACGTTGAGACAGATGGCCGCCATCGTGTCGTCTCCCGCAAAGATGCCGTCAATATCGGGGTTCTCATCGAGGATCTTCGCAACGACCGCGCTCTTTTCGTCGTCGGGCTTAACGAACTCGACCTCACGGACAAGCGCGGGCAAACCGGCCTGCTCCACAACATCGTGGTAGGCATCGGTACGCTTATTGGCAGGCATACGCATGCGGCTATTGTTGCGCAGGCACAAGATGCGCGAACACCCGTCATCGATCAGGCGACGCGTGGCAAGTTCGCCGATGCTATAGCTGTCGCTCGCAATCTGAACAGAGGCCTCGCCAAGGTCGCAGTCGATACCAACCAGACTCAAGCCCATCTCGGCATACGCCTCGGCACCGATATTAAGCGAGTTGACGATGACGCCATCAACCATATTGCGCCGAAGCATATCGATATAAGAACGCTCAAGATCAGGTCGATTGGCGCTATTGCACAGCAACATCTTAAAACCGTTTTCGGCCAGGGTACGCTCAACGGCTTGGACCGCTTGTGCATGAAACGGGCTGCTGACATAGGGAACGATCATACCGATTAGATTCAGGCGACCGTTGAGCATGGCACGGGCGATATCGTTGGGCGTATAGTTGATACGCTCCATCGCGGCATGGACCTTATCGCGGGTCTCTTGGCTAATATAGCCGCGATTATTAAGCACGCGAGATACCGTAGTAGGCGAAACCCCCGCCACCGCTGCAACTTCCTTGATGCCAGGCTTAGCAGAATCCTTAGAACGAGCACCCTCGCGAGCCATAGCACCCTCCCCTCATCAACATGTCATACGTTTACATACAAACAAAGCATACCCCAACAACAGTGGGAAGACGGTAACAGTACAAGTAAGTAAACGACTCATCCAAATAATTAGGAGAGTTCCGCCTAAAGGGCGACTACACAGGACCCCAGCCGGGCCGCTTTGGGTTACTTTCCAAAACATTCCGCAGGACGCAAAGGGCTCCGCCGCGCGAAGCGCGCAGCGGAGCCCTTTGCATGTCCGAGGACGTTTTGGAAAGTAACCCAAAGCGGCCCGGCGATCCTGCGGGAGTTAAACCCCTTTAGAACTTGTTGTGGAAGGTACGCG
>URFP01000104.1:0-6280 GCA_900547235.1 uncultured Collinsella sp.
ACCTGTATATCTTTCAAAGGATCCGCTGCGCCCAGCTTGCTTACCTTGCCGGAGCCACGACGAGCGTCACATGGACGCCCGACGCCAACAGCGCCGCTGATACCACGACCGCGGCCCAAAGCGCACCGCAGACCGCCGTCGCACCAACCATCGCCGCGCGCCGGGCCGTGTGCCCCGATACCTCCATCGGGCACGGCATGAGCGGCTCGGCGCGAAGCGAGCGGGCGACATTTTGCGCATAGTGGTCACAAAATGCCGAGAGCGCCGCCTCCACCGCAGCCGGCTCGGGACGATCTTCCTGATGGCAGGACAGGCAGGCCATCACCACATCGAACAGCTGAGCGTCGACAAACGCCAGCGCATCGCGCAGATCCTCGGAATTTGGATCGAGCCCCAGCTGCTGAGCCTGTTCGGCCGCGGCAAGTGCCACATCGGGCTCGCGTCGCAGCAGTTGCGTCAAGTCGCAGCCGGGCGCGTGGGCGCCGACGGGATAATCGGGCCGCGTGTCCATCTTGAGGCGATAAGGGCTGGCGATATCGCGAGTCTTTTTGCGCGAGCCCGAAGTACCCGACGCACCCGGCGCCACTTCGTACGGCGCGACGCCGGCGATGAGCTCGTAGACTGCACTCGCCGCGGCGTACACGTCAATCGCCGGCGACATGCGCAAGGCACGCAGGTCGGGAATATCGTCGGTGAGCATCTCGGGCGGGGCATAGGCAACCGTCGCGCGACGCAGCGTGGCATAGCGCTCCGTAAACGACGCCTTGCCGCCGGTACCGGCCACGGCCGACGCAGGCTCGAGCGCCAGCGACGAGCCAAAGTCGATCAAGCACAGGTCGAAGGTGCCTTCGGCAAGCTGTCGGTCGAGCGGCAGGCGCGCCGTGCGCACCATAATATTAGCGGGCGAGATATCGCGATGGACGAACCCCTCGCCTACCAAGCTCATGCGGCAGAGCAGATCGAACAGGTCGCGACCCAGGCGCGCCGCCACGAGCGGCGACAGACGCCCGGCATCGTCCACGGCAAGGCGCGAGCGCAGGCGAGCGAGCGTCTCGCCCTCGACCCACTCCATGACAATCGCGGGCACGCCGTCGACCTCGCCCCACCCGTACAAGCGGGGAAAGCCCTTAAGGCCCGAAAGGGCACGATGGCATTCATATTCCTCGCGAAACGCCGCCTTAAACTTGGTGACCAGCGCCTCGTGAGCAGCATCGTCGTCGAACTCATCGCGCGCCGGCAAGATGAGCTGTTTGAGCGCCACGGCCTCGCCCTGCGCGTTGACAGCACGCGTCACGCGGCCGATACCGCCGCGGCGCATGGTGGCGTCATCGGCAAACAGCATCGTAAAACGGCGCAGGTAGGCGGGAAGCTCGTCCGTGCCCAGGGCGACGGCCGGCTCAAACCCATCGACGCGCGCCAGGCGCAGGCCCACCATGGGATCGTGGGCAAGCGATTGGCTTGTGGCGGAAACAAGATTGGTCATCATAGAGCGATCGCCGCCACATTGTTATTGAAGTTGTTGAGCGCGACGTTATCGTCGCCGTAATGTCCGACCCATTGACACAGGTTTGTGTAGCAGCCCCAAAGGTTGGCGAATTGTCGATACCACTTTGACTGGGGAGGAAACGTCTGCCGGCCAAACTCGGCACGGATAACAAACATGTCATTGACCAGGCTGTCGCACGGTCCGGTGTCGCCCGTGGCGTTATAGGTCGACACCACACTATTGGCGCGGGAGACATAGCCATCGAGCATGTTGTATTTGGTCACGAGCCAACTGTGGATACTCTCCTCCTCGGCAGCTGAGAGGCCACCCGAGCCCGCGTCGCCGCCGGCACCGCCGTCCGTCGAGCCACCACTCGAAGATCCACCGCCAGAGGCGGAACCCAAACCGGAACCGCCGGCCGAGCCTGACGAACCGGTGCCAGAACCGGACCCGTCGGAGCCGCCGGGCTTACCCACCTGCTGCGTATCCTGCTCCTTCTGCTGTTCCGCCTTGTTAACGATAGATGCCACGCTGTTGTTGGAAAGCTTCGTGATGACCTTGGTGTTGGTGAGCACGATGGTCTTGCCGTTTGCCAGCGTGATCTCGTTGTCCGATGTTTCGGGACTGTCCGCATCGTCGCCACCGAACACAACGTGCGAGACCACGCTCGCCCACGCATATCCAGTTGTCGTTCCCAAGTCGCTTTTGGCCTTGCGCCCAATATGCAGATCGCGCGCAGCATGCGCCTGCACCATGGATGGTACCGTCACGCCATAAGCCGAAACACTGGCTATGACCAGCACGAGCGAGCAAGACAGCAGCACATACGCCCGAGGCGCCAGGCCCAGCCGGCGTCGCATGCGCACCGCGGCGCCATGCTTTGTCTGAGTGCCCCCGGGCCGCATGCGTTCTCCTCCAACAAAAACACGCCGCTTAAAAGCGGCGCATTCTTTCATATCCACGTTTGAGTGTATCAGCGAACCCAAAAGGTTGCGCAACGAATGGGCAAATACGAGGTGCGAGCGGACCCATCCACGCGATAAGCGGATGAAAAGCAGGTTTGTTGCACAACAAATAAATGAACGCGCGCCCAATTATGAGTGCCCCGTGCGGCAGGCCGACGGGACATGCCGCGAAGCTGACGCCGCTTAGATCGCGCGGCGGGCCTCGATAGCGCGGCCAAGCGTAAGCTCGTCGGCATACTCCAAGTCGCCGCCCACGGGAAGGCCGCTCGCAAGACGCGATACCTCAACGCCCAGCGGCTTGATGGTGCGAGCGAGATAGCTCGCCGTGGTCTCGCCCTCGATATTGGGGTTGGTGGCGATAATGACCTCGTGGATATCCTCATGGCCCAAGCGCGCCAACAGCTCGCGGACGTGCAGCTGCTCGGGGCCGATCTTATCCATGGGGCTGATCACGCCGCCCAGCACATGGTACAGGCCATGGTAGCTGCCCGTGCGCTCAATCGCCTGGACATCGCGCGGCTCGCCCACCACGCAGATACGGGTGGTGTCGCGCATCGGGTCCTGGCAGATGGAGCACTCGTCGGCCGTGGCGTAGTTAAAGCAACGGCTACAAAAGTGAACCTCCTGCTTGACCTCCAGGATGGCCTCGGCCAGGCGGCGGGCCTCCTCGGCATCGGCCTCGAGCAGGTAATAGGCGATGCGCTGGGCCGACTTGGGACCAATGCCCGGCAGGCGGCCCAGCTCATCGAGGAGTTTTTGCAGACTATGGTTGGCACTCATATATATGCGCGTCTTAGAACGGCATGCCCGGGATGTTGAGGCCGCCGGTGATGGCGCCCATCTGCTTGTTGGCGAGCTCGTTGACGCCGCGAACGGCCTCGTTGACAGCAGCCATAATCATGTCCTGCAGCATATCGACGTCCTCGGGATCGAGCGCATCGGGATCGATGGTGAGGTTGACGAGCTCCATCTCGCCGTTGACGGTCACCTTGACCATGCCACCGCCGGCAGAGGCGTCGACGGTCTGGGACTTGAGGTTCTCCTGCGCGGCGGCAAGCTGCTCCTGCATCTTGCGGGCCTGCTTCATCATCTGCTGCATGTTCATACCGGCCATGATGGCTCCTTTACGTGCGGCCGCACGCCGAGCTGCAAGGGCAGCCGGAGCGCGGCGGGACTTTCAAACTCAAAAATCGTACCACGGCGCGGGGCAGGCGAGCGGGATGGCCACGCTACCTCAGTCGATATACATGTCCTTGAGCGTAACGATTTGCCAATCTTCGCGTGCGGCGAGCTTCTTTTTTGTCGCGGCGCTCACGTCATGCTTGCAAAACAACATGAAATGAGAGGCGGTGAAACCTTTTACCAAGCCTCGCTTGCTTTCGAGATCGTTAATCTCTGCCGACTCGTCAAACGACCCCCTGTATTTGCATTCCCCGATCACCAGGCGCTTTGACACCCGATCGGCAGCTAAAACATCGATGTCATCCTGAGCCCGTTTGTCGGGATTCGTTCCCCACCACGACGACACCGCCGTTGCCGGAATTGGCAACTTGCCCTGTTTCGCCTGCTCAACCAGCCACTCGGCACACAACGCCTCGAACCGATGACCCAGGTATTCGTTCAGCTGCTCTTCTGGAATCGCGTTGACAACTGCCCGGCCCAAACCGGCCTCGATATCGGACGAATACGGCATGACGAACCGGAACCAAAACGCATAGCACGGTTCGGAAAGCCGGTAGATTCCGCGCTTGCTGGTTTCGATACTCTCGCCAAACGGAACGGCTTTTTCGATAATTCCCACCGATTCCAACGCCCTGAGATAGCGAGGCAACGTTGTCTGGGCGACGCCCGCGCGATCCGCGATCTGCTTTGCGCGGTTTGCACCGGCAGCCACAGCCCGCAAAATCGAGTTATACATTGCCGGCTCCTGAAACTCCTGACGAATCAGGCCCTCAGGC
This sequence comes from uncultured Collinsella sp., assembly GCA_900547235.1. Taxonomy (GTDB): domain Bacteria; phylum Actinomycetota; class Coriobacteriia; order Coriobacteriales; family Coriobacteriaceae; genus Collinsella. The sequence goes on from URFP01000104.1 coordinate 4,410, forward strand.
TCGCCATAGAGAAACCCCATGGGATCGAAGTAAAGCCGGGCCAGATTCTCCTTGAGTCCTATGCTCGAATCCAGCTGCTGCAGATAGTACGGGACACCGCCAAAGCAGCCGTAAAATTTAAAAGCCTCATGAGCGCTCAGACCCGGAAGCATCTTGGCTGCATCCCTAAATCCAAGGTCGCGCACCTTGATTTGAGCCGTGCGCCGGCCAAACAGGGGGCTTTTGCGTCCCAGCACATTGCTTTCCATAAAACCCTGATTGCTGCCGCAAAGAATGAGAAATGCGTTCGTTTCCCTGAAGGCCCGGTCGATGGCGACCTGGAAAATCGAGGGCAGCGCCTCGTTGCGCATCGCCGCATAGGGAAACTCGTCGAAAACAAAGACAAACCGCTCGGTGCGCGCTCGGTCGGCGATGAAGGAAAGCGCGTCAGTCCAGGATGAGAACCCGCCAATCGATGTGGGGAGATTGAAAAAGCTGGCGATAGCGCGATTAAAATCCGCAAGGTTGTCGGCATCGCTTTGCTCGAGAGCGGTAAACGAGAGCGTCCGTTTACCGCGGCAGAACTCGTTGATCAGCGTCGTCTTTCCCACGCGTCGACGACCGTACACGACGGCCATCTGAAATGAACGCTGCTCATAAAGGGATTCAAGTTTTGCAAGCTCTGCTTCGCGTCCGACAAACATTATGCACTCCCGAATTATGCAATGTCGAATAATTCATACTTGCATAATATCTCAAGCTAAATCTAGTTGAGCAGGAATCAGACAATTTATCCGCACGGCTAAATGCCAAGCCGCTGCTCGAGGCGGTGCGCATGGCGGCGGGGTATAATTTGATTGTCATAGATGACAATTTGGAGGTGCTCTCGTGAATGTCCCAGCCGTACTCCAAAACATCCGCTCAAAACACCCCGTTGCATATTTGGCTCTCTATCTCTTTGCCGGCTGGGTATTACTGGCTATCATCACCCATGCCATAGCCTTTGGAGCAGAACTGCTGGTAGCCGGCTCGGACCAGCCCGTCGTCAAATGGGAGACGACCGATGAGTGCGCCGACGGAACCCGAACCATTTACTACAACAGCCCGTCCCTCTACCAAGAGTTCAAGGTCAAGATAAAGGACTCCAAGATTGTCGATGCCGAACTGGGCGACTATTCGGCAATCGGAGCAAGCGTCAGCTCCGAACAAGTCGAGCACACGGACAGCCATGCGACGTATCGTATCGACCTCAGCATCCTAGGCCGACCGTCACGCGCCTGTCTGCTCGAATGCGATATACGCGGCACCACACTACACATGTCCGAAATACAGATGCGCCCGGAAGAAGAGTCCCTGATGGGCTAGAGGCCCTAGGTCCAACGAGCGCCGTTCAAAGCAAAGAAGTCTCTTCCTGAGCAGTATACCCGCCCGTACAGCTACTCCACCGGTTTGAAGATGGTGGACTGGCCGAAGACGCTACGGATGAGGGCTTTGGCCTCGTCCTCGGTCTGCGGGATGCTTGGGGCTGCGCCTTGATGGCCGAAGGGGCTGCCCGCGCCGGGGTTGGACTCCCAGGGAGCCGCAGGAGCGTCCTCCTCTTTGGGGGCAGTTGCAGCGGGCTTGGGCGCGGACGCCGCACCCGGCACGTCGAACGGGGGCAGATCGTCCCCGCCGGCATCGGCAGCAAAACCGCCGACCATGACATCGTCGTAGGGAACCTGCTCGGATTCCCACGGCGCAGACGGCGCGGCGGGCTGAGCCTTGGGAGCGGATGCGCGCTCGGGCGCTCGGGGTGCGGGCTCGGTCGGGAGCTTGCCCGTGGCAGGAGCGCCGGCGGTGCTTTTGACGCGCCGCGTTCGCTTCTACGGGGATGATGTTGCCGCCGTCGTCGC
>URFP01000105.1:0-6244 GCA_900547235.1 uncultured Collinsella sp.
CTACCTGTGGTGACAAAACAATGACCTGTACCGTCACTGTGGCGGCGAGGACTATTGCGGGCGTTGCAGGTAGCGACGGAACGGACGTTAGCGTAAGCGCCGAGAACAATGCCGCTGCCGGCATTGCCCAGAACAACAGCATCTCTCTTGTGGTCGAGGAACCGACAAATCTTACTGACGCCGCCAATGCTACAATTTCCGGCCTTGAGCAGGGGAGTACCAAGGTTGCCGATAAGCTCGATATCAAGCTTCTCAAGGACGGCGAGGTTATCGAGGACTACGAAGGCATGTCCTTCATCGTCCGTGTCAAGATGACTGCTGCCATGAAGGCGCTCACCAATCTCAAGGTGCTTTACGTTGCCGAGGATGGTTCCACTCAGGCTATGGATACGTGGACCGAGGGCGACTACCTCTGCTTCCGCACGAGCCACTTCTCGACGTACGTGGTGACGGGCGAGGAGGCCAAGGGGGAGCCGACTCAGCCCGCGACGCCGTCCCAGCCCGGTCAGCAGACGACGACCAAGGTAACCAAAAAGTCTGCTAAGACTACTAAGGGTACGCTCGCCAACACGGGCGACCAGGCCCTTGCTGTCGCCTTTATTATGGCCGTTGCCGGCGCTTCGCTGATTGCCTTCGCGCTTATGCGCAAACGTCTCGAGCGCTAGGGCGCCCCTCTCGTTTAAGCGCGACCTTTCAGTCCAAGCCCCGTTGGTAACTCGTTTTACCTACGGGGCTTTTACGTTAAAGACTTCAGCCCGTGTGTCGCGTGCAGTGCGGCGCGTCGGAAACCGCCAGATACGCGGTCGGCGCCAACGGCCTGAACGAGGCAGCGGTCGGGGGTGCATTCGGGAGCAGCTGAGCTTCGAGTAGGGTTGACCTAATTCGACCGCCTGCGGATGCATTTCAACCATTGGCGCCTTGCCCGTCTTGGGCAAGGCGCTTTTTTCGCTGTCGTACTTGCCCCCTGGTAATAAAATGAACCTCATCTGCTGTTTCGATGAAAAGAGCCGTGTGCCCAGACGTATCAAACGAGCCGCCATCGTCTCGTCCGTGCTCATACTTCTTGCTGCCGTCTGTGCGGTCGTCCTGACGTATACCGTTCGAAACAGCGCTCCCTCCCCGAATGAAGCTGACAAGGACCTCCCGGTACTCAAAATTGGCGTTACGGATAACGATCCCTATGTGTATATCGATACCACGGGCGACTACGCTGGTATCGATATCGATATCGCTCGCGAGGCTTGCAAGCGCGCGGGAATCAAGCCGCAATTCATCGACATATCTTGGAATGATCGTGACCGCCTGCTCAAAAACGGCGAGATCGATTGCCTGTGGTGCGACTATTCGCCCTGTTATCGCGAAGACGAGTATTACTGGACTGAGCCGTATCTAACCTTGACGGTTTCGGTTGCCACCAAGAAAACGAGTGGTATCAAGTCCTTGGCGTATCTCGATGGCAGCAAGACTGTTGCGGTGATTGCCGGTTCGGTGAGTGAACGCCGATTGCTTGCAGGCGATCTGGAAATCTCGCCGGACGTGAACATCAAATCATATGGCTCTGCCGAACTTTGCAAAGCCGCCCTCGTCAAGGGGTATGTTGACTGTTGGATGGCGGACGCTCGGTCGCTTGATTGCCTTGGCCCTCAGTATCCCGGCCTGTATCGTGTGTTCGCCGACAATGTTATGACGGTTGACCTTGGCGTCGCGTTTAAGGACGGCTATGAGGGGGAGTACGTCAAAAACCTCAATACCGTGCTGTTAGAGATGGATCGAGATGGCACGATTGAGCGCATTGTGGGCAAGTACAAGGCAAGGGCGACGACGGACGGGCAAGGAGCGGAATCATGACAAATGATGAGCGCCGCTTGCGCCGAAAGGCATTAGTCACCGCGGCTATCTGCGTTGTGGCCAGCGCTGTTTTGTTGGGTCTGCTGTATGTGGTCGGTACGCATCGCTGTCTCGATAAAACGCTTGGGTTTGGCCAGGAAACCATGGTGTTTTTAAAAAACGCCTGCGAAAAATATGACCGATATGAACAGGGAAGAAAAACCGAGGCGACGCACAATTTGGATGCCGCGCTCGAGTCGTTTTCGACGTTCTTGCCGCCTGATCGCGTAGAAGTCAACGATGATCGTGTCGAGGAGTACGTCCATTCCGAGCACCTTTCAGGAATGTTGGTCATGGACGCCGACAGCCATATGACCGCTCATTACGATATCGACGGTCGCGATCCGCTGATGCTGTGGCGAGAGGAGCTTGCCTGTTCGTCGGTCGCATCGATGTACCGAGGCTCCAAGGTGTCCTACTCGACGGTTGTAGAGCGTCGAGATGTTGACTTTGCCGTGAGTGTTGTTCCGTACGGTGATGGCGTAGCGCTGGGGTATCGATCGCTTGCGCCCGAGCCCGCCGATGATTATTCGTATACGATCGCCGACGTGCTCGTGAACAACACATTCCATCAGAGCCCAACGGTGTTCGTGATGCGCGATGCACAAATCGTTTCTTCAAACGATTCGACCGTCGATATAGCTCTCGCCCGGCTTCTTGCCGATAGCGGAATTGATTGGAAAGACGAAGGCTTATCACGTGTCGAATATCGGGGAAGTACCTGGTATGCCGTGCGTGCGGCGTATAAGGACTATCGCCTGTTTGCGCTCTATCCCAAATCTGAGGTCATGTCGGGCAGGATTTCATTTATCACTGCCGGCGTACTGGCGTTCCTGGTGTTTTTGGTTGTAGTGCTGTTGGTGCGTATCGTCGCCGATCGTCGCAATTTGGCCGAAAAGGACAAGCAGCTCGGCATCATCAATGCCATCAGTACCACGTATGAGTCGACCCTCCTGTTGCATCTCGACACGCTTGAGATCGAGGGGATTAACATGTCGCCATCGGTGGCGAAGATATTTGCCGAGCACTCCGAGGCATATGACTTTTTTGCAACGGTTTGCCGAGACATTGTGAGTCCCGAAAGTCGCGAGGCGGTCATGGAGCTCTTAGATATAAAGACGCTTCGGAATCGTATGGAGGGCGTGCCGTACTTGGATGCCGAGGTACGAGACTGCCGAGGTACGTGGTATTCGCTGCAGGTTGTTCCGCAGCGCCGCGATGAGCGGGGTCGACTGGAATCGGTCGTCGTGGCAACGCATAACATCTCGATGACAAAACGCGCCGAGGAGCTTTCTTTCCAGGACAAGCTGACGGGACTTCGCAATAGAAATTACCTTGAGTCCCTTGGCGACGACCTGGTGAACGAGTCCCTGCCCGTGAGTGTGATCATGATGGACTGCAATTTCCTCAAGCGTACCAACGATCTCTACGGTCACGAAATGGGCGATGAGCTGCTACGGCGTACGGCGTCTGTATTGAGGCGGGCGGCAGGCGAGAAATTTGTGCCTATGCGCATTGGTGGCGACGAGTTCTTGCTGATTTGCCCTCACACCGATCGCGAATCCGCATGTGAAGTAGTGCAAGATCTTCGCCTCAGCCTTGCTGCTGCGAGCGATGAGATGCTGACAGTCAGTGCGTCGTTTGGCGTCGCGACGGCAGAGGCACCCGGTTATACACTGACCGAGATTTACCACATCGCTGACCACAACATGTATCAAGAGAAACGAAAAGTCCACGCTCTGGAAGCAGATTGCTAGTATTGCTACCGCCGGTTTGCGCATTGGGGAATGTTGAATCGGTGCCCGCGATACTTTATCGGTTCGGACGGGGATAATAGACGTCTGAAATTGCTTTACGAGAGGGGAACGCAATGATTAGTTTTGATTACAAGCCTCAGGGCGTATGCACTCGCAATATCCACCTTGACCTGTCCGATGACGGCAACAAGGTGGTGGGCGTCGAGTTTACCGGTGGCTGCAACGGCAATCTCAAGGCTATCTCTAAGCTGGTCGAGGGTGCTCCTGCCGATCGCGTCATCGAGGTTCTCGCTGGTAACACCTGCGGTATGAAGAAGACATCTTGCGCCGATCAGCTCACGCGCGCTATCGAGGCCGCTCGCGCCGAGATCGCCTAATGAGTATCGCCGACCAGATCAAGAACGGAATATCGCGCCGCGGCTTTGTGCTCGGAGGGGCTGCCGCGGGCGCTGCCACGGTGCTTGCCGGATGCTCAAAGAAAACGGGTACCAGCGACGACGCCGCTGGCGAGCCACAGGTTATCAAGGACGATTCGAAGATTGTCTCGATCACTGATGAGTACGAAGCTGTCGATATCGATCTTGAGCCCGCGGCCTCGTGGACGCTGCCGCTGGGCACGCTGCTGTACTACTGCGATGGCGACTATGCTGCCGCGATGATGGCGCCTGCTTCTGCCCTGCATGCCAATACGCTTGGTGTGCTCAACCTGGGCGATGGCTCGCTTACCACACTTATCGAGGATCCCGTTGAGGGAACCGGTTATGCGTTTTACGACGTTCGCGCGGGTGATGGCGTGTTCGCGTGGGTCGAGATGAACTTTGCCAATGCGTCTTGGAAACTCTATGCGCAAAACCTTGCAGGCTCCTCCCTTACCGGCAACGCTGTCGAGCTCGACCGCGGTGGCGAAAACTACGATCCGCCGCTCTTCACAGCGTATGGGTCGTCGGTCATCTGGTATAAGATGCCCTCGTCCGGCGGCAGCAAGACGAGTAACGATTCGTACTGCTACCGTCAGTCGCCCAGCGAGTCCAAGCCTGAGACTATTTGGAAGTCGACAGGGCGCTTCGCATCCGCCCCGCGTGTGAGCGACGGCATCCTGACCATCTCGCCCCGCGTGCACAATGATGAGGGCGTCTATTACGGTATGACGGCGATCGACCTGACTGACGGCAACAACACGAAGCGAGCTCAGCTGGTGCTTCCTTCGTCGGTTTCGCCTTTCGAGGCCGTGTATATGGGCGACACCTTCGTGTTCTCCATTGAGGCGACGTATAGCGGTGTGGGTAGCCTGGGCAATATGGGCACCTATATCGGTAACGAGGGTGGGCCGTACCTCTTCCTTTCGCGTGAGCCGCTCGCGTGCGCTGCGGGAAGGAAAAATAAATACCTGGTTAAAGTTCAGGCGTCGCATTTTTTGATTGACACTTCGGCCAAGACCTATGGCTCGCTGTTGTCGCCCGACCGCGCTTTGGAATATGGCGATTATCCAGCTACGGCGGGAAAATCGGACTCATTCCTTACGTACGCCACGGTGCGCAACAGCCAGGGTATACCCGAGACGGTCACCGCACGCCTATTCTCTCTTTAAGCTTAGAGGGGTTAAAAAGGCGCCAACAGGGGAATAAACGCGTTGTAATTGTGAGTACCGCCCGCCGAGCTGCCGCGTCATAGTGGCATCCGGCGGGCTCAGGTGCGTTAAAATGGGCTTGTTCTTAGCTGATTGAGACAGGGGGGCCGTGTTATGGCTTCAGATGCAAAAAAGATTCTGCTGGTCGAGGATGAGAAGGCAATCCGTGACGCCGTCGCTGCCTATCTCGAGCGCGAAGGCTACTGGGTTGTGGGTGTCGGCGACGGCCAGTCCGCGATCGAGGAGTTCGAGAAGCATCAGTTTGACCTGGTCGTGCTCGACCTTATGCTCCCCAAGATCCCCGGCGAGCGCGTTTGCCGCACCATTCGCGATACCTCGGATGTCCCCATCATCATGCTGACTGCCAAGGGCGAGATCGAGGACCGTATTATCGGTCTTGAGCTCGGCGCCGACGACTATCTGATTAAGCCGTTCTCGCCGCGCGAGCTTGTCGCGCGCGTACGCGCCTTGTTCCGCCGTGCCCATCAGGCCGACGAGCCAGCCGTCGAGGTACTCGACTTCGGCGATCTGGTCATCGATATCTCGGGCCACAAGATTTTGGTCGAGGGCAAGGAAGTCGACCTGACGGCTTCCGAGTTTAAGCTGCTCACCACGCTTGCCCGTCACCCCGGTCGCGTCTACAACCGCATGGAGCTGGTCGAGAAGGTGCTCGGCTACGACTTTGAGGGCTATGAGCGCACCATCGATAGCCACGTGAAGAACCTTCGCGCCAAGCTGGGCGATGATCCCAAGAAGCCCAAGTGGCTCTACACCGTCCACGGTGTCGGCTATCGCTTCGAGGCTCCGGCCAAGACCGATAAGTCGGACGAGAAATAGGGAAATCACATATGACACCTGCGCGCTTTGAAATCGGACAAAAGCACAAGCAGGAGAGCGAGGCGGGTTCCAAGGCTAGTTGGAACACGCCTCGTTCCGATTCACGGCCAACGATGAGCTATCCCTCGCGCATGGC
>URFP01000106.1:0-6193 GCA_900547235.1 uncultured Collinsella sp.
CCTGTGGGGAGGCGAACATGGAAGACAAGCATCTATATCGAGAGACGCAATGGGATGTATCGGCCGAGGAAAGCCGTGCGCACCATGGCCTTGTCGCGATTGGCTTTGCGGTGCTTGCCGTGCTGGTGATTGCCTTTTGTATCTGGACGTTTGGCGGTCGCGGCGGCGCTGTCTGGGAGTTTGAGGCTGATGATGCCCTGCCAATCATGACGGTGAAGGTTACGGGCGGCAATACCGTTGCCGCGCCGGGCGATTATTGGTACCCGCGCGATGAGTTTGTGCAGCTGCAGCTGAGTGGTGGGTCCATTCCAGGTGAAGAAATCGAACGCGTGACGTTTGACGCGGCGCTCAAAACGCTCACGGTGAAGCTCAAAGATCAAGGAGATGTGCCCACGACCATGGATATCGCTCTGACGGAATGGCGTCTGGAGCCCCCGACGGGTGTTGCGGTGTCCGAGGTGGAGCATGTCAAGATTACCTATCAGGACGGCTCGACAAACGAAGTTGCCAAAGCCGACGGCTTGGCGGAATAGACGCCGTGCCTAGGCAGCACATTCAAAAGTAGCGGTGGTCCTACAAGGTCTGTTCGTTCAGGAAGACCAAAGTGCTCTTATTTGAAAGCTCGGGAAAGTGGCGATAACCAACGTCGAACGCGGTGAGCCCGCTTACATCCTCGAGCTTGTTTTCTGCCATCCAGCGCACCATGGAGCCGCGTGCCTTTTTGCTGGCGGTCGAGCGCTGGATGGGCTTGCCGTTGCGGATGCCTTCGCCAAAGAGGCACGTGACGACCGTGGCATCGGTGGTGAGGCGGGGCAGAACGGCTTTGGCGTATTCCGCGCTCGCGAGGTTGACGATCGTAGCGTTGGAGCCCGCCGGAGCGATGGCCCGTGCGAGCTTGTCGCCCCAAAACGCATAGAGGTCTGGGGCATCGTCGACGGCAAGCTTCGCGCCCATCTCCAGCCGATACGGTTCAACGGCATGAAAGGGGCGAACGCACCCGTAGAGGCCAGAGAGGATCCACAGGTGGCTTTGCAGCCATGCGAGCTGCGCGGAATCCATCACCTCGGGCGCCATGCTCTGGTATTGAATGCCGTGGTAGGACATGACGGCAGGGGAGAGGTGACGGGCGAGTGCGGGATTGTCGAGATCGCCGTTTTTCAGGATGGGCCCAAATTCATGCAGGGTGTTGAGGCAAGGCCCCAGCAGTTTGTCACTCACGTTCCATAGCGCCTGCAGGCCGCCGCTGCCTTCATTTCGTTCGATATCTAGCAGTGCGCGGTGGAGGCGAGTCGTCTCGCGCGCAAAAGGTGGAATGCCCAGGACTTCAAAAGCATCTTGGGCCGCACGCATCTGCTTGGCGGGCGAAATGATGACCTGCAGCATGGACTCTCCTCTGCCAAAAAAGAAGTTGCGGTGGAATACGGTCTGTTTTGGCCGTTTAGGGGCCAGTTTAGTCCGTATTTCACCGCAACTGATGAAGGGTTGGTTACGCGCGCTCGATGAAGGCCTTGTAGCCGCGATAGGCCTCGTAGATATCGGCCTTGTTAGCGACCTCCCACAGGGCATGCATGGACAGGACGGCAACGCCAGAGTCGATGACGTTCATGCCGTACTTGGCCATGATGTAGGCGATGGTGCCGCCGCCACCTGCGTTGACGCGGCCGAGCTCGCAGGTCTGGAAGTCAACGCCCGCCTCGTCCATGATGTCGCGGATGAGGGCCACATACTCGGCGTCGGCGTCGTTAGAGCCGCCCTTGCCGCGGCTGCCCGTGTACTTGTTAAAGCACAGGCCACGACCCATGAAAGCTGCGTTCTTGGTCTCGAACTTGCCGGCATAGCCCGGGTCGAAGCCAGCGGACACGTCGGAGGAGAGCATGCGGCTGTGGGCGAGCGCGCGGCGCAGCGCCAGCGGGCTATCCTCGCCGGCGAGCGTCATGATCTCGGCGACGGTGTTCTCGAAGAAGCGGCTCGTCATGCCGGTGGCACCCACGGAACCGATCTCCTCCTTGTCGACGATGAGTGTGATGCTCGTGCGCTCCACGTTGGCGACGTTGATCTGGGCGAGCATGGACGGATAGGCGCAGACACGGTCGTCGTGGCCATAGCCCAGAATCATGGAGCGGTCGAGGCCCATGTCGCGGGCCGGACCGGCGGGCACGACCTCGATTTCGGCGGAGAGGAAGTCCTCCTCCTCGACGTCGTACTGCTCCTTGAGGATGTCCAGGAACATCTGCTTGACGGGCTCCTTGGGAGCGTCCTTGTCGTCCTCGTCAAACTTGACGGGGCGGCCGCCCACGATCACGTCGAGGATCTCGGCGTCGACGGCGTCCTTGGCGGGCTTGGCCATCTGCTCGCTCGAGAGGTGGATCAGCAGGTCGGAGATGGTAAAGACCGGGTCGTCGGCCTTGTCACCGATGTTGATGTCGACGGTGGTGCCGTCCTTTTTGCAGATGACGCCCACGAGTGCGAGCGGGGAAGCGACCCAGTGGTAGCTCTTGACGCCGCCATAGTAGTGCGTGTCGAGATAAGCCATGTCGCCAGCCTCGAAGGCGGGGTTCTGCTTGAGGTCCAGGCGCGGCGAGTCCACGTGGGCGCCCAGGATGTTAAAGCCCTGCTCGAGCGGGGCGGTGCCCAGGTTGACGAGCATGAGGTCCTTGCCGTGATTGGCGGCGTACACCTTGTCGCCGGCCTTGAGCGCGCGGCCCTCGGCGATCACGGTCTCCAGATTGACGTAGCCCGCCTCCTCGGCCATCTTGATACCGGTCTTGACGCACAGGCGCTCGGTCTTGTTCTCACTCAAAAACTGCTTATAGCCGCGGCAAAGCTCCTCGAGCTCCTCGATCTGCTGTGGCGTGTACTTTTTCCATGCGCAGGGACGCTCCATGACGCAGGCTCCTTTCGGATCGATCGTGCTGGTTGATGTACCGTGAGCCATCGTATCACGCTCGGGCCCGCGACGGCAGGGAAGCCTGATGTGCGGTGGCCGTGGGGCGGGGAGCGTGTAAACTGGAGAGAGCAAACCGTGCCCAGCCCAAAGCGAGGTATTCAATATGTCTGACAAGCGCCGTACCTTTGCCGTCATCGACGGCAACTCGCTCATGCACCGCGCCTTCCACGCCGTGCCGCCCACCATGAACGCGCCGGACGGTCGCCCCACCAACGCGATCTTTGGCTTTTTAAACATGTTTCTCAAGATGATCGACGCCTTTAACCCCGACGGTGTGGTCGTGGCGTTTGATAAGGGCAAGCCGCGCGTGCGCATGGAGATGCTGCCGCAGTATAAGGCGCAGCGCCCGCCCATGGACCCCGACCTGCACGCGCAGTTCCCCATGATTAAGGAGCTGCTCGCTGCGCTCAACGTGCCGATTTTGCAGTCCGAGGGCTGGGAAGGTGACGATATCCTGGGCACCATGGCGCGCCTGGGCGAGGAAGCCGGCTGCGACATGCTGCTGGTGACCGGCGACCGCGACATGTATCAGCTCGTGACCGAGCACGTCAACGTGGTCTCGACCCGCAAAGGCCTGTCCGACGTGGCGATTATGACGCCCGAGAGCGTGGACGACCTGTATCACGGCATTACACCGGCGCTCGTGCCCGATTTTTACGGCCTGAAGGGCGATACTTCCGACAACATTCCCGGCGTGCCGGGCATCGGCCCCAAAAAGGCGAGCGCGCTCATCGCGCAGTACGGCAGCTTGGACGAGGTCATCGCACATGCCGACGAGGTCAAGGGCAAGATGGGCGAGAACCTGCGCGCGCATATCGACGACGCGCTGCTGAGCCGCAAGGTCGCAACCATTCGTACCGATGCGCCTGTCGAGCTCGACTTTGACGAAACATCCTTCCCGGCGTTTTCTGCCGATGAGGTTTCCGCGGCGCTGGGTACGCTTGGTATCACCGCCATGCAGAACCGTTTCTTGGCACTGATCGGTGACGAGGGTGGCGCTGCTGCCAGCACGTTTGAGATTCCCGCCGTTTTGCGCGCAGCCGGCGGCGATGCTGGCGCGCTTGGTGCCGTTGCGGCTGAGGTCTCCCGCGTGATTGATGCCGGCGAGTGGGTCGCCGCCGTGGTGGACGATGACAAGGAAGAGGGCGCGCTCTTTGGGCTGACGCGCACGCTGTGGTTGGCGACGTCCAAGGGCCTGTTTGCGCTCGAGGAGGGCGACAGCGGTGCGGCGGCTGAGGTTGAGGGCTTCAACTTCGCCCACGGCGTGATTGCCGGCGTGCTCGCGCGTCTGTTTATGGAAGGCCGTGTGGCGAGCCCGGATATGAAGGCGCTTCTGCATGAGCTTTCGCCCATCGATTCTTCTGAGCTCGAGCTCATGGATCCGCTGGCAGTCGATTCCACGCGCATCTTCGATACCGTTGTTGCCGCCTACCTGTTGGATTCCGACCGCTCCGAGTTTGACGAGGTGTATCTGGCCGATACGTATCTGCAGATGGCGCTGCCTGCGGCGCGCGGCGCAGAGGGTGCTGGCGAGGACGCTCCTGCGCCCGCCGCTCGCACGGCGGCCTTGACGCTGGCGCTGGTTGCACCGCTGCGTGACCGCATGGCCCGCGAGAACGCCGCCAACGTGTTCGATGGCATCGAGATGCCGCTCGTTCCGGTACTTGCCAAGATGGAGCGCGCGGGCATGCTCGTGGACCCCGACCGTCTGCACAGTCTGTCCGAGGGTCTGGCGACCCAGATTACCGAGGTCGAGCGCAGTATTCGCGACCTGGCGGGTGACGAGACCTTTAATATTGGCAGTCCCATGCAGCTGTCGCACGTTCTCTTTGATGTGATGGGGCTTCCGACCAAGGGCCTCAAGAAGACTAAACGCGGCTATTATTCGACCAACGCCAAGGTACTGAGCGACCTTGCCCGTGACCACGAAATCGTGCGTCTGATCTTGGACTGGCGTGAGAAGTCCAAGATCAAGTCCACCTATCTGGACACGCTGGGTCCGCTGCGTCGAGGCGACGGCCGCGTGCACACCACGTACAACCAGACCATCACGGCAACGGGTCGCCTGTCCTCGAGCGACCCGAACCTGCAGAACATCCCGACGCGCTCGGAGCTGGGTCGTACCGTCAAGACGGCGTTTTCGGCAGGCGAGGGAAGCGTCTTTTTGGCGGTGGACTACTCGCAGATCGAGCTGCGTCTGCTGGCGCATCTCTCGGGTGACGAGCACCTGGTGCGCGCCTTTAACGAGGGCGAGGACTTCCATGCCGAGACGGCAGCGCGCGTGTTTGGCGTGCCGGTGTCCGAGGTAACGCCCGACCTGCGCAGCCGCGCCAAGGCCGTGAACTTTGGCATCGTGTACGGTCAGCAGGCCTATGGTCTGTCGCAGTCGCTGCACATCTCGATGGCCGAGGCGCGCGACATGATTGATCGCTACTACGAGGCCTACCCGGGCGTGCGCACGTTCCTCGACAATGTGGTGGCGCGAGCCAAGCAGACGGGCTATGCCGAGACCATGTATGGCCGCAGACGCCATATTCCCGAGCTCAAGGCCAAAAACCCACAGCTCCGCGGCTTTGGTGAGCGCACGGCCATGAACCACCCCATGCAGGGCACCGCCGCCGACATCATCAAGATCGCCATGGCCCGCGTAAGCCGCCGCCTGGAAGAAGAGGGTTTTGCCGCCCACATGATCTTGCAGGTACACGACGAACTGGATTTTGAGTGCCCCGTCAACGAAGTCGAGCGCCTAACCACCATGGTCCGCGACGTCATGGAACACGTCGTAGACCTCCGAGTACCCCTAATCGCCGAAGCCTCAACCGGAGTAACCTGGGCCGACGCCAAATAGTAAAGCACTCGGTAAGGCAAGCTCGCCCAAGACGCAAGCCCCCACATACTTAAGATTTGGGACAAACATTGCTGATTAATTTGTCCCACAGTAACCAAAACAGAGGGGAGCCCCTTCCAACAAGGGGCTCCCCTCTGCTCAAATCATTTCAGCTAAGTATCTAGACACTCAAGACGCCATCTTGGCGGCAGGAAAGTAAACCTAGGACCTGGCCGGGCGGCGCGGATTAGTTTTTCGTAGATTCCGCACGAGCCGGAAAGCACTTAATGTGCTTTCCGAGCGAGCCCAGGACCTGACCGAACGAAAAACTAATCCGCGCCGCCCGGCCGGGTCCGACGAGCCCCGTTAACGAGCCGCCAAGATGGCGTCGATGAGCGTCAGTACGCCCCCGTCGTTGT
>URFP01000107.1:0-6182 GCA_900547235.1 uncultured Collinsella sp.
CCAGGTGCAGACGGCCAGTGGGGCGGTCGCCGGTGAGCATGGTGAACTTCTCGGGGTGCTGCGGCAGGTCGGCGCGGATCTGGTTGCTGCGCTCGAGGCTGACCTCATAGCTGAGCTCGTTGGGCATGCTGTCTCCTTTTGGGTTGAGTGCCCGGCCGGCATTGTCGGTCTTGGTTGAAGATGAAGCTACCAGAGAAACGGCGTCTCTTGCCGGAATCAACGATGGTTTTCGCCTTGTCGTCCCGCAGGGTCGTTTCCCTTCTTGGGAAGGAGCCCCTCGATATGCTCGAGCCGCTCCTCATGGGCCACGTGCGCCGCGCGCTCCTCGGCGGCGAAAGCGGGGTCTTCGGGCGTGACGGTCTCATCTCGCTGAGTCTTGGGATTGTAGTGGTGACGCAGTACTGGCTCAAACAGGTGCAGGCGCGCGGCGAATAGCGCCGAGCACGCGAACAGCAAGAGGAAGATCACCACGCGGGCTCCCACGGGGACCTGGTTGATCACCATGGCGCCGAGGGAGAGCAGTAGACACCATGCGTAGATGAGCAGGACCGCCTGGCGCTGGTCGTAGCCCTCCTGGATCAGGCGATGGTGGATGTGGCCCTTGTCGGCCTCACCCATGTGGACCTTAATTACCCTGAGCACGTGGTGGGCATCCCCGCCGAGGAGATGAAGGCCAAGCTCGACGCACACGACCTTAAGCTCAACGGCACGGCTCTTCGCTTTCGCAGCGATTTTATCAATGGGGACCTGGGCAACCAGGATCCCGCGCTCGCTGGAGAGGCGCTTAAGCTCTGCTATGAGGCCTGCGATTACTGTCGCACCTGCGGCGGCGATACCGTGACGATCTGGCTCGGCCACGATGGCTTCGACTACAGCTTCCAGATCGACTACACCCACGTGTTTGACAACCTCGTTAAGGCGTTCCAGGCGGTCTGCGACTATGCGCCCGACCTGCATATCTTCATCGAGTACAAGCCCTATGAGGAGCGCAGCTACGCCTATATCGATACGATGGGCCTCACCGGCATGATCCTCAACGCGGCGGACCGCGAGAATCTGGGTGTCACGCTCGATTACTGTCACATGCTCATGAAGCACGAGAACCCCGCGATGGCTACCGATATCTTCGGCCGTGCCGGCAAGCTCTACGGCATTCACCTCAACGATGGTTACGGCGTGATGGACGACGGACTCATGATTGGCATGGCTACGCCTGTCAAGATGCTCGAAATGCTCTTCTATCTCAAGAAGTACGCCTTTGACCGCGCCGTCTACTTCGATACGTTCCCGATTATCGAGGATGCGGAAGGGGAGTGCGCTCATAACCTCGTTATGATGAAGCTTATGAATGACGCCCTGGAAAGCGTGGGCCAGGAAAAGATTCAGTCCGTGATCGATGCAAACGATGCGCTTGCAGCGGCCGCGCTCGTGCGCGAGCTCTTCTGCACGATGGGGGGTAATCATTATATGAAACGCGATTGGGAAGCTACTGCCAAGGGCATTCTTGCCGCCGTGGGCGGCCCCGAGAACATCTCGGGCATGACGCACTGCGCCACTCGTCTTCGCCTGAACCTACGCGACGATTCCAAGTGTGACGACGCGGCCGTCAAGGAGGTCGACGGCGTGGTCAACACCGTCAACTCGGCCGGCCAGTATCAAGTGCTGATCGGCACCGAGGTGCCCAAGCTCTATGAGAAGTTCGAGCCGCTCGTCAAGGGCTCGGGCGCCGAGGTCTCCACGAGCACCTCCTCCGATGAGGGTATCGTCTCCAGGATCTTCTCTGCTATCTCGGGCGTCTTTGCTCCGCTGCTGCCCGCCATGGCCGGCTCCGGTATCCTCCGTGGCCTGCTAATCCTTGCGGTTCAGCTTGGCCTTATCACCGAGGGCACGGGTACCTACACCATCCTCTACACCCTCTCGATGAGCGTGTTCTACTTCCTGCCGGTGCTTCTAGGCTTCTCCTCGGGCAAACGCTTCGGTGCGAGCCCGTACCTGTCGGCTCTGATCTGCGCCTGTTTGCTCTATCCCGATTTTATCGGCTTGATGGGCGATGCGGGCAACGGCGCCATGAGCGAGTTCTTCGGCATCCCCGTGGTGCTCATGAGCTACAACTCCACCGTTATCCCGGCCATCATCGCCATCTGGGTTTACTCGTTCCTCTATAAGTTCCTGGATGAGCATGTGCCCGAGACTCTCAGGCTCGTCGTGCTCCCCGCGGTCTCGCTGATCATCATGGTTCCCGCCACTATGCTCGTGATTGGTCCCTTGGGCGTCTATGCCGGCGAGGGCATTGCCTTCGTGGTCAACTGGCTCATCGCCCGCTCCAACGTACTTGCTGGCATCCTGGTGGGCGGCGGCTGGTCCGTGCTCGTCTCGATGGGTATTCACTGGGCCGTTAACCCCATCATGATTAACAATATTGCCTCCAACGGCTTCGACTACATTTGCCCGGCCACCTTTGCCTGCAACTTTGCCGTTATCGGCTGCGCCCTCGGCGTCTTTCTCAAGGCCCGCGACCAGAAGCTCAAGAGCTTTGCTATGACCGGCGCCGTGACTATCTGCCTCTCTGCCATCATCGAGCCCACGCTCTTTGGCATGCTCGTCAAGAATAAGAAGCTCTTCCTGGCTCAGATCATCGGCGGTGCCTGCGGTGGCGCGTTCCTCGGCGTTTTCAAGGTTGTCACCACTGCCTTTGTCTTTGGCTCCGTCACCACGTTCCCGGCCTTCGTCTCCTCCGATCCGATGAACTTCGCCTTCGCCATGATCGGTATGGTTATCTCGGCTGTTGTCGTCGGCGTGCTCGGCTACATCTTCACCGGTAAGGACGATCAGCTCGCCTAGTCTTGCTTTGAGGCCCCACACCATGTGTCCAAGGTTAAGACCGACTTCCATCTAATAAAGGGTCGCTGTTTATATCGCAGCGGCCCTTTTTTGCTTTTGATTGACATGATTGGAGTAAACTTTGAAAACAGATGAAAAGGAAGGAACGCCGAAGATTCCGTATGAGCGCCATGAACTGATTCTCAATAAGCTTAAGGAGGTCGATCTGCTGAAGATCGACGAGCTCGCGGCCTTTATGCCCGATGTGTCGATGTCTACGCTTCGCCGTGATCTCAAAGAACTTGAGAAGCGGGGGAGCATCGAGTATCTGACCGGCGGCGCGGTTAAGTTGCATTCCGCGGCTCACGAGGCGAGCGTTTTTGAGAAGGGTGCGCAGCGGAGCAGCGAGAAGGACCTGATCGCGCGTTGTGCGGCGGCGGAGGTCGAGGACGGTGAGACGGTCTATGTCGACTCCGGTACCACCGCGACGGCGCTCCTGAGCCTGCTCGTCGACAAGCCGGTGACTATCTACACCACCAACGGCTATGCATGTTGGTTTACGGGCGAGCTTGCTGCTAAGGTGGTGGTAATTGGCGGCGACTTCAACCCCGTTACCTGCTCGCTCACCGGTCCTATGGTTGAGAGCGCGCTGCGCGAGCTGTACTTTGACCGGGCGTTTATAGGTGTCAACGCGGTGGACGAGGACCGCGGCATCATGACGCCAGGTTATCCCGAGGCTATCAAAAAACGTATCGTGATGCAGAATTCCCAGGCGAGTTACGTACTCGCCGATAGCTCCAAGTTCCACGTGTTTTCAAATGTAAAGGTGTGCGACCTGGAGGGCTTTACTGTTATTTCCGACAAGCGCGACGCCAAAATCGGCGAACGCGTCAAAATGATCACAGCCTAGGACACTGGGGCATCGCATCTTGCCCTCAAGCCGTTGCCCACGTAACGAAGCGTGGGGCAAACGTGCGCCCCATTCCTGATTTGGGGACTAGCTTAGTTCGTCGGCTACTTGGTGCTCGTAGAAGGCTTCGATTACGGCGTTGAAGTCGCGGGCGAAGTCTTCCATGGTTCCGTGCCAGGTGGCTCGGCCGGGTTTTCCCTGACCAACATAGGCAGTCTGAATACCGCAGGCGGGGCTGGGGAAGTCGCGCTTGGGGTCGTTGCCCACCATAAGGACCTCGTGTGGCTCGAGCCCCATCACCTGAAGCTGCTCTAGATAGTAGGTGGCATCGGGCTTGCAGCGGGTGCTGTTTCCCATGTGCGTGACGAGCTCAAAGGGGGCGTCGGCCAGGTCGCCCCAACCCATGCGGCACTCGATGGCCCCCTGGGGAAAGCTGGGGTTGGTAAAGAGCGCGCAGCGCAGACCTGCGTTCTGTACGGCCTGGAGTGCGGCGTGTGCGCCCGGCATGGCGTGGGCGTTGATGACGTCGTCATTCTTGTGGGGAAGAACTTCGCGATCGTAGTAGGTAAATGCCTCGTAGATCATGGGGTCGGAGAGGCAGATACCACATCTGCGCTCGACCTCGGTCTGGTAAAACTCAAGATTGGTGCGATTGTCCGTGCCGCTGCGGCGATTGGCGTTGAGGTCGACCAGGATGGTGCCGAGGCGTGCCATCGTGCCACCGCGGCTGCGGCGCCCGATATCCGCGAGCATCGACGAGACATCCTTAAAATAGCGAAGGATGAACGCGTTGAGGTTGATGCTAAGAAGCGTCTCGTCCATATCGAAAACGACTGCTTTGAGCACGCGGGCACCTTTCTCGTAAAATCGATCTAGAATCGTTGGCTCCGGATACTTTACCCCAAAGCCGAATGCCTGGCTGGTTATCGTCAAGTTGCGGAGACGTGTGTTCATAAGATTACGAAAAAGTCTCCACACGAGTAAAAAATCGCAGTTCACGCTTGAAATCGAACTCATTTCCCCGTAACCTATACGAACGTGATTGCATAAGCGTCACATTAGTATCTGTCGGCTCCCGAGTGTTCCTAAACGTTGTGTGCTTGTCGCACCCTTCTGTAGGTCCTAGCAATCGGGGCCCCGTAGTTCGAAAGGGGTCCACCTTTGAGTGAGATTCAGAACTCGTCCATTTTCTCTCTTGACGATGTCAACGAGGAGGAGATGAACAACCTCATCGACGGTACGATTACCGACTTTGATGAGGGCGATCTCGTTAACGGCACTGTCGTTAAGATCGAGCATGACGAGGTGCTCGTTGACATCGGATTCAAGTCCGAGGGCGTTATTCCGGTCCGCGAGCTGTCCATCCGCAAGGACGCTAACCCTGCAGACATCGTTGCACTCGGTGATCCTATCGAGGCTCTGGTTCTCCAGAAGGAGGACAAGGACGGTCGTCTGGTCCTGTCCAAGAAGCGTGCTGAGTACGAGCGTGCTTGGAACCGCATCGAGGAGAAGTTCAACTCCGGCGAGAACGTCGAGGGCGAGGTTATCGAGGTTGTCAAGGGCGGCCTGATTCTCGACATCGGCCTGCGTGGCTTCCTGCCCGCTTCCCTCGTCGACCTCCGTCGTGTCAAGGACCTCACCTCCTACATGGGCACCCGCATCGAGGCCCGCGTCATCGAGATGGACCGCAACCGCAACAACGTCGTCCTCTCCCGTCGTGTCGTGCTCGAGGAGTCCCGTAAGGCCGAGCGCTCCGAGATCCTGTCCAAGCTCAAGTCTGGCATGCGTCTCCAGGGCACCGTTTCCTCCATCGTCGACTTCGGCGCCTTCGTCGACCTCGGCGGTATCGACGGCCTCATCCACATCTCCGAGCTCTCCTGGAACCACGTCAACCATCCTTCCGAGGTTGTCAAGGTCGGCCAGGAGGTCGAGGTCGAGGTTCTCGACGTCGATCTCAACCGCGAGCGCATCTCCCTGGGTCTCAAGCAGACCACCGAGGATCCGTGGCGCGCACTGGTCAAGAAGTACCCCGTCGGCGCTATCGTCGAGGGCACGGTGACCAAGCTTGTCCCGTTTGGCGCTTTCGTCGACCTGGGCGAGGGCATCGAGGGGCTGGTGCACATCTCCGAGATGGCCAACAAGCACGTCGACCAGCCTTCTCAGGTCACCCACGTTGGCGACAAGGTTCAGGTCAAGGTCATGGAGATCGACCTCGACCGTCGTCGTATCTCCCTGTCCATGAAGTCCGCTGCTGAGACTCTGGGCGTCGAGATCGAGGTCACCCCGCTGCCTTCCGAGAAGAAGGACGAGGAGACCGACGCCGAGTAAATCGGTTTGACGATCACTTGTTGTAAGGGATCCGTCCGCAATGGACGGGTCCTTTTTGCATTTACTGCTGGCTTATAGGACAAAAAGTGTGTCCACGTTAGGGGCATCGGCGCAGGTCGATGCC
>URFP01000108.1:0-6171 GCA_900547235.1 uncultured Collinsella sp.
GCCGCGCGGCAAGGAGATATATTGCCAGACCGGAGGGGCGCCGGGGGCGGGAATCGCGCACTCCATATTTTGTTCACAAATAAATAGGTCCCTCAGTCGCATCACTGAGGTTAAAACTGAAGCATTGGCTTCTGATATTGGCGATGACCAGCTGGTTTATAGGTGTTAAGGCATCGGTCATCTCTGGAGCGCCACTTTACTCCAAAAGCATCAGCTATTTGTTTCCCGTCGGTAAAAGGCAGGTTTTGTTCGCCAAGCGTTCTTATATATAGAGAAGTTCGGGTTCGAACCCGTGGCGCGGCAACAAAAAAGCGACCAGCCGGAGCCGATCGCTTTCTATTCTATGCTGGATCATCCAGAGGGCGCTTCCGAACTCATTTTCTCGCTGCCATTCATGCTTTCGAAGCATCGTTCGACCTCCACAGCCTCATGTTTTGAGGATCTGCCGTGTTTATCACTGTTATTAATGAGTGTGTGGAAGTGATCCTCATACAGATACGTGCGATCCGCCAGAGAACTGAGAAGCATCTTTCTACAGCCCTCGTTGTCTATCCTCGTATCTCACAGGTCTTCCGGAAATTCACAAGCAGTCTTAGGGTCAATTTAGTTCTGCTTTCAGAGACTTGTTTGAGAGTTTTTAAAGACAGTTCAAAACAATAAGTGAGACACCATAAAGCAGAGCAAGATGTGCCGGATAGAAAATGTAGAAGAAATATTTGAGCTTCAGCCCTCGCTTACCATTATAAAGATTGATAAGCAGCAACGAAACGACCGCGGCAGCAACATCAGGATTAAATACATTAGCTGTAGCAAACTCAAATCCGCCGCCAACTATATGGCATGACGAAAGGAGCACTGCACATACTGCAGCAAAGAACATCTTGGCCTTGCTGTCGTGGAATAAATAGAATGCAGCCACAAGCATAATGCCATACACACCGCCATCTAGTTTAGTGTATTCAGCTGCCAGTGCTGTCAAAACAATCAGAGCAGTTTCTGCGATGTATCTTTTCCGTTTTGAAAGACTTTGTATCTTTTCCAGAACAATCAAAAAGACCAAGGAAAGCAGGAGCTCACACATAACATTTTGTTGCCGAAGGTCAAATAGTTGCCCGGTTTGGACGAAATCGTATATGGGCTCCGCAATGATTGCGAAGACAAGCATATTTCGCAGGTACTTCTTTAAGTCATGAGTATGCAAAAATCCCTCAACTATCAAAAAGCAAAAAAAGGGAAATGCAATTCTGCCAAGAACATGAAGCACATCCGAAGCCTCGCTTAGAATCGCCCACTGTTCGTCTGATATCTGGCTGTACGATGCGTGAGTCATGATTCCATTGGTCAGGACGATCCTGCTTACATGATCGAGAACCATCGAAATGGCTGCTATTATCTTTAATGTGCTGCCGCTAATTCCATATCTATTTGTTTTCATTTCGCATTCCTTACTTTGGGTGGGCCGTCAGGGGTTCAGCCTGCGCCGCAGGCGGCCGCTGCGGCGCTTCGCGCCATGCGCGCTGCGCTGGCAAACGCTCACGCGTTTACTCAGCTCCGCGCCCTTTCGGGTTCGAACCCGCGTCGCGGCAACAAAAAAGCGGCCGGCATCCGCCAGTCGCTTTTCCATTCTATGGTGGGCCGTCAGGGGTTCGAACCCTGGACCTTGGGATTAAAAGTCCCCTGCTCTGCCAGCTGAGCTAACGGCCCGCGGGTGGCATTGTACCACGGTCTGGGACTATTCCCAACTCCATTGGCCGTTCTGGAAAATCACAACTTCACGTCCATCAGGCGTAATGCCCGTAATATCGATGTCGTCCGTGCCAATCATAAAATCGACGTGCGCGCTCGACACGTTGACGCCATGCTCCAAGAGTTCCTCTTTGGACATATCATATCCACCCTCGATGCACTCGGGGAAGCCGACTCCCAGTGCAAGATGGCAGCTGGCATTCTCGTCATAGAGCGTGTCATAGAACAGTACGCCACTTTCGCGGATCGGCGTGTTCTTGGAGATGAGCGCGACCTCTCCCAGGTGAGCAGCGCCCTCGTCAGTATCGATGATGCTCGCAAGCGTCGCCTTACCCACGCGGGCATCGTAGTCCACTACGCGGCCCGCCTCGAACTTAATCCAAAAATCGTCAACCTTGTTACCGTGGTGAATGAGCGGCATAGCCGAATACACGATACCGTCGGCACACATACGATCAGGCGAGGTGAAGACTTCCTCGGTGGGAATGTTGGGGAAGAAGGGGTGTCCATCGGGTGTCTTGCCCTTGCCGCCGGCCCACTCGTGACCTTTCGTCATGCCAATCGTCAGATCGGTTCCATTTGCCGAGGTGTAATGCAGGTAGTCGAAACGATTGTCGTTCAGGAAACGCAGGTTCTTTTCGAATGCGGCGTCATGGAGTTCCCAGTCGCTCTCTGGGTCCTGGCCATCGGCGCGCGCGGTGTGCAGAATCGCATTCCACAGCTTATAGATTGCAACCTCATCGGCGTCTCCCGGGAACACCTCGTGCGCCCAAGCCACGACCGGAGCGCCGGCGATGCACCACGGATTGATGTTGTAGTCCAGCCCACGGCGGAAGACCTTGCACTGCGTATTCCTTGCCTTGGAAGCCGCGGCGGGCTTGGCGGGATCGATACCCTTGAGAGCCGCAGGGTCCGCACCCTCGATAAAGATAAAGCAGGCACCGTCCTGGGCCAGGGAATCCAACTGCAGGCGCTTCCACTCGGGCGTCTGCTCAAAATAGCTTTTCTCGACATGCTCGTACGTGAGCCTCGTCACGGCATCATCGGCCCAAATGACCGTCACGTGGCCAGCCCCGGCGGCATAAGCCTCCGCGACCACCACGCGGGCAAAGGATGCACACTCGACCGGAGACTGAACGACAACCTCCTGGCCGGGCTTGACGTTTACGCCCTTGCGGACAACCAAGCGCGCATAGTTTTTAATCTTGGGCTCCAGGGCCTTCATGCCCTCCAGAGCCTCTTCGACCGTCAGGGCAGCTCGAATCATGTGCCACTCCATCTATCTATAGAACAGTAAAAAGGCGCGCCGCAAAAACGACGCGCCTTATATCTTAGCGATAAGTATGCATGCAAACGCTACTTCTTCTTGGAGTCCTTCTTGTCCTCCTCGGCAGCCGAGCGCTCGATAAGGGCGTTGAGCTTGTTCTCGGACATGCCCTCGGCCTGCGTGCGATACATGTTGCGCAGGGGACGAATACGAACGAAGTCGTAAATAAAGTCACCCAAAATGACGACGTAGGACAAAACGATGCCGACCATCTGGACAGGGCTGGACACCATGCCAGCGGGAGCGAAGTACAGCGAAGCCCAAATGGCCACGACGAGCACCATGCCGATAGTGAGCACGGCCCACCAGATGCGGCGGCGCTTGGTGTAGTCCTCATCCTGCTTGAGAAGGATATTCGACACCGTGTAGATGCGATCCTCCTTGGCGCGCTGCTTAGCCTTGCGGGCGCGCTTCTCCTCTTTAGAGAGGCCCTCGAGGTTCTCGCCCTTCTCGAGCTCTTTGCGGCGTGCCTTAGACGAAGCCGGCACGACGCGGACAGAGCTCGCTGCCTGACGGGCGGGCTTGGCGGATGCAGCGGACTTGCGCGCAACCCCGGTAACCTCGTGGGATTGCGTGCGCTTGTTCGTGGCGCTACGGGTACTCACTTATGCGTTCTCCTTCATGCTTGTGAACTGGGAGCCCGTGATGATCTGGAAGGCCTCGCGATAGCGCTCGGACGTGCCATCGATGACCTCGGCGGGCAGGTGCGGGGTCTCCCCCGTCATATCCCAGTTGGCCTTGAGCCAATTGCGGACGAATTGTTTGTCGTAGCTGGGCTGGATCTTGCCCTCCTCGTAGCTGGCAGCAGGCCAGAAACGGCTGGAATCGGGCGTGAGGCACTCGTCGATCAGCGTGACCTTGCCATCGATGACACCAAACTCGAACTTGGTGTCGGCAATGATGATGCCACGGGTCGCGGCGTACTCGGCAGCGGCCTTGTAGATCTTGAGGGAAAGGTCACGAATCTGCGTGGCGATATCCTCGCCCACGATCTCGCAGCAACGCTCGAACGAGATGTTCTCGTCGTGGTCACCAATCTCGGCCTTCGTGGACGGCGTGAACAGCGGCTCGGGAAGCTTGGAAGCCTCGGTCAGGCCCTCAGGCAGCTGGATGCCGCAGACGGTGCCGTTCTCGTCGTAGGTCTTCTTGCCCGAACCGGTCAGATAGCCGCGGACGATGCACTCGATAGGAATCGTCTGGGCCTTCTTGACCAGCATGGCGCGGCCTGCGAGGTAGTCACGATACTCAGCAAACTCCTCGGGGAAATCCGCCGGGTCGATGGAAACGAGATGGTTGGGGACGATGTCGGCAAACTTATCGAACCAGAATGCCGAGATGCGATTGAGCACCTCTCCCTTAAACGGAATCTCGTCGGGAAGAATGAAGTCGAACGCAGAAATGCGGTCGGTGGCGACCATCAGCAGGTTTTCACCGGCATCGTAAATATCACGAACCTTGCCACGGGAATCCGGACGACGCTCCATCGTTGTCACGTGAGTCACTCCTTACCTAAATACGACAGAAATGCGGGTTCTTTCCCGCATGTTTTCGCAAACTCGGAGCGGCAGGGACGCGGCCCCTCCTTCACCGAATAGCGAAAAGCTAGTGCTCCATTGTAGTAGATGCCGCGTCTGCCGTGTGCTCGCGGGGCAGATGAATTGTAAAAGTCGTACCCTTTCCAAGCTCCGACTCCACGGATATGTAGCCATGGTGACGCTCGACGATCTGCTTGGTCACGGCGAGGCCAACGCCCAGGCCGCCAGCTTCGCGGGCGCGGCTGGCATCGGCGCGCCAAAAACGGCCGAAGATGCGCGACAGATCGTCCTTGGCAATACCGATGCCGGTATCAGAAACGGCAATGCTGACGTGCTTGCGGTCACTGAGCACCGACACAACGACCCAACCGCCCTCGGGGGTGTAGCGCATGGCGTTGCTCATGAGGTTGATAACACATTGCGTGATCATGTCGGGATCGGCCTCGACGACATCGTCGTGACCCTGGGTCTCGTCCGCAAAACGCAGGCGCAGATCGCGGTCGACAAACAGGCGCTCCTGGGCATTGACGATGGAACGCACGAAAGGAACCATGTCCACCGGCTCAAGGTTGAGCGGAGCCGTGCTGTTTTCCATGCGCGATAGATCGAGCATCTGCTGCACCAGACGAGCCAGGCGACGCGTCTCGGAAGCAACGGTCTCCAAATGCTCATCGTCGGTGGGATACACGCCATCCTGCATGGCCTCGACCGTTGCGAGCATGGCCATAAGCGGCGTACGAAGCTCGTGTGCAACGTCTGAGGTCAGGCGCTTCTCGTGTTTCATATCCTTCTCGAGCGAAGTGGCCATCTCATCGAAGGTCTCACCCAGCTGATCGATCTCGTCATCACCGCGCAGTCCCGTGCGAGCCGACAGGTCGCCGTCACGGATTTGCTTTGCGGTACTGGTAATACGATGAATCGGCTTGGTGAGCATGCGCGACACGAGCGATCCGATAACGACCGAAATGCAGATTGCAACAACTGCGGCGAGGGCCATGGCGTTAAAGGTCTTCTCTCTAAACGCAGAATCTGCCTTGGTAAGCAGAGCATCGGAGCCGATGGCCCATAGCTTTACCTGTCCGACATGCTGGCCGGAAGGCGTTATGATTTCGACGTTGGCCACGCTATCGGAGTCGGTGGGCGCCGACGAAACCGGGCTATGCGAGGCCTTTTTACCGCTCGAGCTGCTCGACGCCGATTCGCTCTCGCGCACATCGGCGGTCGCGCTTGCCGAAGGCCATGAGTCGTCATAAACGACAACGCCCTTTTTATTGACGACCTGCATACCCAAATCGTCGGATACCAAACTCGATGTCGCGACCGTGCGCAGCTCGCCCGCAGTCCAGTTGCCGTTTTCCTCATACGACGTCGCAAGCTTTTCGGCAGCAGAATTGGCGATCTCGACGATATTGGAGCGCGTGTAATCCGAAAAGACCGTGCCCCACACAACAGAGACCACGCCCACCAGCACCAATACCGTCATGAGCGATGTCAGAGCAAAAGCAAGTGCCATGCGCGAGGGATAGCTCATCGTTGGCCGTGAATCGGAACGAGGCGTGTTCC
>URFP01000109.1:0-6093 GCA_900547235.1 uncultured Collinsella sp.
CGCGATTGGCGAAAATACGTTGGTGAAAATGGTGAAAAATATATTGACGCTAACAGGCCCCGGTGCTCGACTTCTGCACGAAGGAGATCGTGGCGAGCGACATATCGACCTCGCCGGACCTCGCCCAGCAGCACAGGATGCTCGACCGGCTCCTCGAGGCCCTGCCCGACGGGGCGGCGCCGACCATGCATTCGGACATGGGCTGGCAGTACCAGCACGAGTCCTACACCTCCAGGCTGGAGGGGGCGGGCATCACCCAGAGCATGTCGCGCAAGGGGAACTGCATCGACAACGCCGCCACCGAGCAGCTCTTCGGCCACGTGAAGGACGAGTTCTACCGCGGCAGGGAGTGGGGCAGCTTCGGGGACTTCAAGCGCGACCTGGAGGGGTACATAGCCCATTGGAACACGCGGCGCAGGCAGGTAAGATTGAAGGGCCTGACGCCGGAGGAGTTCCGGAACCGGGCCCTTGCGGCGTAGTCGCTATTTATTCAGTCCAAGTTTCGGGGCGCAGTTCACAGGCACCTTTGTGGTGGTTTTTGTTTTAGGCCGAGGGGAAGGCCTTGGCGGCAGTGCCTATCCTCGGCTTTTGCATAGTCTCGATCTGTAACACCAAGCCAGCGAAAATGGCTCTAACTGTTACAGATTTAGATGAACCGTTCGGCCGTCAGCCCAACGTCTTGATCTGTAACACCAGGCGGCATATTTGGTCTCTAACTGTTACAGATTGAGATGCAGCGTGGGCGGCCGGCACAATATCTCGATCTGTAACAACTACAAGGCTCAACAGGGCCTAACTGTTACAGATTGAGATAAAACGACCGGGCAAGTCCCCAACCACCGCAAAGGTGCCTGTCCCCATCGTGGTGGTTGGGGTGGTCGGCATAGAAAAAGTCCCCGCCGGGCGTGTGCTCGACGGGGACTTTGCCGTTTGGTGGCTAGCGCTGTAGGTGATTACTCGCCCAGCAGGCTCTTGGTGATCGAAGCGGCGGCCTTCTTGCCGGCGCCCATCGCCAGAATGACCGTAGCGGCACCGGTGACGATGTCGCCGCCGGCCCAGATGCGGGGATCGGTGGTCTGGCCGGTCTCCTCGTCGGCAACGATGTAGCCCCACTTGTTGAGCTCCATCTTGCTGCCGATCTTGGCAGCGAAGGGGTTGGCGTTGGTGCCGATAGCCGAGATCGCGACGTCGCAGGGGATCTCCTCGATGGCGCCCTCGATGGGCACCGGGCGACGACGGCCGGACTCGTCAGGCTCGCCGAGCTCCATCTTCTGGACCTTGACGGCGCACACGGAGCCGTCCTCGCCAGCGACAAACTCGAGCGGGGAGACGAGCGGCAGAACCTCGACGCCCTCGGCCTTAGCATGGTGCAGCTCGGCGCGACGGCAGGGCATCTCGTCCTCGGTACGACGGTAGGCGATGATGGCGTGCTCGGCGCCCAGGCGCTTGGCGGTACGGACGGCGTCCATAGCCACGTTGCCGCCACCAAAGACAACGACGTTCTTGCCGTGCTTGGTGGGGGTGTCGTACTCGGGGAACTTGTTGGCCTTCATCAGGTTCACGCGGGTGAGGTACTCGTTGGCGAAGAAGACGTTGGGCAGGTTCTCGCCGGGGACGTTGAGGAACTTGGGCAGGCCAGCGCCGGTCGCAACGTAGATGGCGTCGAAGCCCTGCTCGAACAGCTCCTCGGCCGTGGCCATGTTGCCCACGACGGAGTTGTACTCAAACTTGACGCCCATGTCCTCCAGGCCGTCAATCTCGCGCTTGACGACTGCCTTGGGCAGACGGAACTCGGGGATGCCGTAGACCAGCACGCCGCCGCCGGTAAAGAAGGCCTCAAAGACGGTGACGTCAAAGCCGTTGCGGGCGAGCTCGCCGGCGCAGGTGATGCCGGACGGGCCGGAGCCGACGACGGCGACCTTCTTGCCGTTCTTGGGAGCCATCTTGGGCGTGGAGGCGAGCTCGGGGCGGTCACCCAGGAAGCGCTCGAGCTGGCCGATGGCCACGGGCTCGGACTTCTTGCCACGGATGCACTTGCCCTCGCACTGGTTCTCCTGCGGGCAGACGCGGCCGCAGATGGCGGGAAGCATGGAGTCCTCGCGAATGGTATCGAGAGCGCCGCCGAAGTCCTTCGCGCGGATCTGCTCGATAAAGCGGGGAATGTTGATGTTGACGGGGCAGCCCTCAACACAGAACGGCTTCTTGCAGTTGAGGCAGCGCTCGGCCTCGGCCAGCGCCATCTCTTCGGTGAAGCCCTTGTCGACGGGGCGGAAGTCGCAGGCGCGCTCGGCAGCCGGCTCCTCGTTATCGGGGGTGCGGGGCGACTTCATATCGGCAACGAAACGACCGTTAACTAGTGGCATGCGCAGCTCTTTTCCTCATAGGCCTTGAGGGACTCGCCCTCTTCGGAACGGTAAGCGGCCTGGCGGGCACGAAGGTCATCCCAGTCGACCAGGGTGGCATCGAAGTCGGGGCCGTCGACGCAAGCGAACTTGGTCACGCCGCCCACCTCGACGCGGCAGCAGCCGCACATGCCGGTGCCGTCAACCATGATGGGGTTGAGGGACGCGGTGATGGGGGTGTCGTACTTCTGGGCGGTGAGGGTCGAGAACTTCATCATCGGAACGGGGCCGACGCAGAAGACCTGGCTCACGGCCTTGTCCTGCAGCAGGCGCTCCAGCGGAGCGGTGACAACGCCCTGCTCGCCGTAGGAGCCGTCGTCAGTGGTGATGTGGATGTGGTCCTCGTCGAGGAGCTCGCGGAACTGGTCCTCCATGAGCAGGAGGTCCTTGGTGCGGGCGCCCATGATGGCGTGGACCTCGTGACCGGTCTCGACCAGGTGCTTGGCGACCGGGAAGGCAATTGCCAGGCCGACGCCGCCGCCAATGACGGCACAGGGGCCCTCGGCCATCTCGGTGGGAACGCCCAGCGGGCCCACGACGTCGCGCAGCGACTCGCCGGCCTCGTAGGTGGACAGCATCTCGGTGGTCTTGCCGATCACCATGAAGATGAACTCGACCCAGCCCTCGTCACCGTTCCAGCCAGCTAGGGTAAACGGGACGCGCTCGCCCGTCTCGTTGGCGCGAACCATGAGGAACTGTCCAGCGTGCGCATGCTTGGCGATTGCGGGCGCCTCGATGCGGAACTTGAACACCTTCTCCGAGAACTGCGTCTTCTCCAGGATCTTATACATAGAACCCCTCTCTTGTTAGGGCGGCCGAACCGTGCCTCCACGGAAATGGACGGCAGCCCGAATAAAACCGTACGCGCACAGGCGTTGTGCAGACATACGGTGCAAATTATACCCTCATGGACATGTCGCTTACGTGTGTCTTTGGCAGGTGGGAAAAGTGACCTACCAAAAAGGGACAGGTTTATTTTGGCAGGTTTTATCAGGCAAAACGGCAAAGGGGCCGGCCCCGCGCATCGGTGAGGCCGACCCCCTTTGGAGCGCTGCATATGTATGGCGGCACAGGGCTTATTGCGATGCGGCCGCGGCGGCGTTTTCGCATATAAAACCTGACAAAATAAACCTGTCCCTAAATGGTAGGTTTTAGTGCTTGCCGTTGGCGGAGGCGGAGCCGTTGACGTGGTCGCGGGCGTAGACCACGCCGTGTACGATCGCCAGGCCGGCGGCGTCGGCGGCGCGGGCGCAGGTGTCCTGGAAGTCCTCGGCCTCGCGGGCGCGCAGCTGCTTGAGCACGTAGTCGGCGACAGCCATCTTGCCGGGAGGGTTGCCGATGCCGGTGCGGATGCGGCTGAAGTCGCGACTGCCCATCTTGTCGATGATGGAACGCAGGCCGTTGTGGCCAGCATGGCCGCCGCCCACCTTAACACGTACGTCACCGGCGGGAATGTCGAGCTCGTCGTGGATGACGAGCAGCTCCTCGGCTTTGATCTTGTACTCGCGGCAGAGCTTGGAGATGGGACCGCCCGAGGTATTCATGTACGACTGCGGCTTGACCAGCACAATCTGGCGCTTGCCGCTCTCTTCCTCGGGGTCGTTGATATTGATGAGTGCGACCTCGGCGCCGGCCTGGTTTTTCCAGTACGTGACGCCGGCCTGACGGGCCAGCTCGTCGATTGCCTTAAAGCCGGCGTTGTGGCGGGTCTCGGCATATTCCTCGCCAGGGTTGCCAAGTCCGGCAACCATGCGAATCTTGAGCGGCTGTGCAGCTGCCATGTTCATCCTTTCGTTGATTTGTCGCCTGCTATGGTGAGCGACCCTGTTGCCGCTGTCAAATGGAGGGCGATTGAGGTTGTTTGGGGGGCGTTTGGACGGCCGTCGAAATCCGAGGTGGACAGTTAGTTCAGATACGTATTAGTTCTGAGGACTCGAATTGCTCAATTCAATGCCGATGCGTTGTTTTGGAGCTTTAGTTAGCCCATATGACGCTGTTTTGAAGTCTATCCTGCCTTCAAATAGGGCGAATGGTATAGAGATGGCTGCAAAACAACCTAATTCAATGTGTCCATTTATACGTATTTGAACTAACTGTCCAGCCCTGTTCGATGGCGCACGGGTGATTCGCCGTTTAGACCGGTGCAAGGCCGATTCCGGCCCGCAGAGCGTTGA
Source organism: uncultured Collinsella sp. (assembly GCA_900547235.1). Classification (GTDB taxonomy): domain Bacteria; phylum Actinomycetota; class Coriobacteriia; order Coriobacteriales; family Coriobacteriaceae; genus Collinsella. The sequence continues at coordinate 4,577 of URFP01000109.1, forward strand.
GCCAAGCGGCCTGACGCTTGCGATAGCCCTTGATGCGATATCGGAATCGGACTCCCGCGAGTCGATGCATCGTTTGGGCGAAGGCTTCGAGTGCAACAAGGTCTTTCATTTGGTCGCGATTGATAACTAGGACGTGGATGCCCATTGCCTTGAGGCCATTATTTCGATTGCCATCGTGGATGCGAGCGTTTTGAAGCTCATGCCCAATTCCGTTGTATTCGTTGTCGACGCCGGCTGCCGGGCAATACAGGTCGCAGATGGCGTAAGGGATGCCGGAGGACATGTTGACCGCAAGAGTGTCGAAGTCGATTCGATAGTTGAGTAGCAAGCCTCCCATGGGTAGACTGCAACACCCGAAACCGCCAAAGCGCATGGGTGCCCCGAGAACAGCAAACATTAGGGATTCGGCTGGGGATGCGGATCCAGCCCGGGCGAGTTTGACTGCCGTGCGAAACGAGGCGTATGAGCTACTTTTGGCGAAGCGTGCGACCGCCTCGAGCTCTTCGATGGTCGTGGCGGGCTCGCATTTGTAGTGCGCCTGTTCATAGCGGGTTTCGTTCTGCTGTTCGGCTGCCGACTGGCCGCCCAGGCAATCAAGATCACCCGTCACTGCGCAGCCATCGCCCTTGGGCCAGATGTCGTCATGGGCAATGGGGTATGTTGCCCCGGGAGGAAGGGAATAGGTTCCGAGCAGTTCCATGAGAAGCATCAAGGTTTTGGCGACTGATTCATTTTTGGAACAAAGCATGGCTGTCACGGCAGGAGACGTTGCGTAGATGTCGGCCTCGACGTGCATAATTGCACCTTCAGGAAGCGGAGCGGAGAGAATATGCTGAAGAAGTCGCTTATCGGGGCGTCTGTTGTCTTCGTCTGAAACGAGAAGATCGAGCAGTTCGGAATCATCTTCATTCCAGGCGTCGAGTATCGAAAGTGCGCCAAAGTCTATCGCGTCATTATTGGGAATGCAGCTAGCCAAGGCCGGTGCTTGCTGTTCACTATCAACGGAGTCCCAGGGTAGGACAGAGTACGCCCGTCGTGCGCGACGAATTGCGCGGAGGGCGGAGAAATGTGAAATCACGGTCGTCATAGCTATAACGTACTAAGTTGGCAGCAGAATGCGACCGCCGTACCGTTCTTTTCGCCCAGCGGGGCGCTGCGCGCCACGAACGGCTGGGTGTTATGAGATCGATGGAATCGGTTGAGGGGATTGCAGGAAATTGAGCTCTGCTGCGAAGGTTGACGATAGCTACTGGACAGTTAGTTCAGATACGTATAAGGCGGCGGGCGTTCGAGGCGTTTCTAAGGGCCTTTGAGGGCGATTTGAGGGTAAATATGCGGCGGTCGTGCTCGAAAACGATGAGCTTTGGGCGGCATGGCATCCGCTGGGGAGCTCAGAAGGCTCCGAACGGCCCTTTGGAGCTTTAAAAAAATACGTATCTGAACTAACTGTCCATGGAAGGTTGGCGAGGGATAGAAAAAGGGTCGGAAGCAAGCTTCCGACCCTTTAAAAGCATCAA
>URFP01000110.1:0-5986 GCA_900547235.1 uncultured Collinsella sp.
CGTTAACGAGCCGCCAAGATGGCGTCGATGAGCGTCAGTACGCCCCCGTCGTTGTTGCTCGGAATGCGCCACTTGGCATGCGCGTTCATGTGCTCCTCGGCATTGTCCACGATAAAGCTATGCCCGACGCGCTCGAGCATGGGAATATCGTTGTAGGTGTCGCCCACGGCGGCGGCGTCGGCGATATCGATGCCCAGGTGGTCGCACAGGTGCGCGACGCCCGACCCCTTGTCGACGCCCAGGTTCATGAAGTCGATCCACTCGCGCCCGGCGTTGGTGACGTAGAGCTTGTCCGAGAACTCGGGGCTGTAGTCCTCGCGAAACGCTGGCTCGGCATCGTAGGCGGGGAAGAAGATCGAAATCTTGTTGGACTCGATATCAAGGCACTCAAAGCTATCGACGTAGTTGATCGTGTTGTAGTACACGCTGATCTCGTCGTGGTACTGATGGTCGCGGGCGAGCACATAGAACTCGTCGTAGCAGCACAAGACGGGAACGGCACGCGGGTCCTCCGAGGCACGGGCGAGCACCTGCTGATACAGCGCCACATCGATGTTGCTCTTATAGATATAGCTGCCGCGATAGATGACGCAGGCTCCGTTGTCGGGACAAAAAGCAAGGCGGTTCTTAATGCTCTCGAACATTTCCTCGAGTTTGGGGGCGGGGCGTCCGCTGGCGGGGCAGAATACAATGCCTGCGTCGGCGAGCTTGTCCAGGCGCTCATCAAGACCCTGCGGCAACACGCGCTTGTCGGTGAGCAGCGTCTTGTCCATGTCGACGGCGAGAATCTTAATGCTTCCGATATTGGTGTCCGATTCGTAAGTTTGCATAAAAGCGCGCCTTTCGTTTCGAAATTGTTTCAGACGTTATAACCATCAACCAGTAACTGAGCGTATTGTCGCAGGAACGGAGCGTATTTGCACCACGCTTCACAAAGTAATGAAAAAACTTTTCAGAAATTTGAATTTGTCGCTTGTGCTGCGGGCACTTTAGCGTAATATAGCGACCATCGAAAACGGAGACGGAAATACAACCGCTTACCGAAGAAAAGGTACCGTTTACGATATTAGAATTGCGCCCGGCGATAGGTGAAAGGAGAGGCAGATGCAGTTCGTAAAGATCATCACCACTGCAGATAATGCCATCCGACGCCAGCGCGCAATTTCCCGACGACGATAACAATCGTCTCTGTTCGTATGGGGTGAAATGCCCCAACAGAGTCATTTTGAGGTCGTTGGGTTTTAGCACGATATAAACGCATGTTTCTAGGGCATGCTGTGCTGCTTTTTGCTATTTAACCTGATATTGCACGGTTTTTTGACCTCGAAATGACTTGCAACTGACCGATGTTCTAACTAGCTACCAAGGGCGAAAGGAAACAGCCATGAGCAAGGAAAAAGTCGTTCTCGCATATTCCGGTGGTCTTGATACATCCGTATGTGTCAAGTGGCTCCAGGACGAGAAGAATCTCGATGTCGTTTGCGTCTGCGGCAACGTGGGCCAGGAGGAGACCGGCTTGGATGCCAAGAAGCAGAAGGCGCTTGACCTGGGCGTTCTCGATTGCCAGGTGCTCGACCTGCGCGACGAGTTCTCCGATGAGTTCCTGACTAAGGCCATCGCCGCAAACTCCATGTACGAGAACAAGTACCCGCTGCTCTCCGCGCTGTCTCGCCCGCTGCTCGCCAAGAAGCTTGTCGAGGTCGCTCACGAGTTTGGCGCGACCTACGCCGCCCACGGCTGCACCGGCAAGGGTAACGACCAGGTTCGTTTTGAGGCTGCCGTCAAGGCCCTCGACCCCGAGCTTAAGGTTATCGCCCCGGTTCGCGAGTGGGATCTGAAGTGCCGTCCCGATGAGGTTGCCTATGCTCACGCCCACAACGTGCCGGTTCCCGAGGGCGCCAACGACAACCCCTATTCCATCGACGACAACCTGTGGGGTCGCGCCATCGAGTGCGGTCACCTGGAGGATCCCTGGAACGAGCCGCTCGACGACGCCTGGGTTATGACCAAGAACCCCGAGGACACGCCGGACACCCCGACCTACACCGAGATTGAGTTTGAGGCGGGCAAGCCCGTCGCCGTCGATGGCAAGAAGATGAAACTCTCCGAGATCGTCATCGCCCTCAACAAGATTTCGGGTGACAACGGCTTTGGCCGTCTCGACCTGGTCGAGGATCGTCTGGTGGGCCTCAAGAGTCGCGAGTGCTACGAGGTTCCTGGCGCCCTGACGCTCATCACCGCCCACAAGGCGCTCGAGGACATCTGCGTCGAGGGCGACCTGCTCAAGACCAAGATTAAGCTCGAGCAGGATTGGGCCACTGCCGTGTACAACGGCCAGTGGTACAGCCCGCTCAAAAACGCGCTCGATGCCTTTATGGCCGACACCCAGAAGTTCGTGACCGGCACCGTCCGTCTGAAGTTCTTTAAGGGCAACTGCCATGTCGTCGGCCGCAAGAGCCCGTTTAGCCTGTATGACTACGGTCTGGCTACCTACGACCGCGACACTACGTTTGACGAGAAGGCCAGCGCCGGCTTTATCGAGATCGATACGCTGTCGCTCAAGACGTGGGCTAAGGTCCAGGGCCCCAGCTCTGCTGCCGCCCAGGCCTAGCGCCTCCTTCCTTTGGTATCCGCGCGGCCCATCCGCGTGATACATAACGGGCGCATGGGGTCCCTACCTTTCGTTATGCTTGCTGACACTTCTTAACATCGGTGGCCCCTACGTTCCGCCCGCATATATGATGCCGCGTCTGCGGCTGAGTCCGAGCCCCGCCGGGGTTGTCCGGCGGGGCTCCTTCTATCAATTTGGCGGCCCTGCGCCTATATATATGGGGAGTATCCATTATGTTCAATGCTATCGCGCATGCTTTACTTGCCCTCGCGCCCGAGTTCGATGCTGCAAAGGTCGAGGACGTTCCTATGAGCCTAAAGGCCTGGATCGATGGTTCGCAGGGCAACATTCGGAGGGAGACGTTGGGCGCCAAGTGCATGGCGCGTCACTTCTTTGCAAATTAGCTATATGGCCTCGCACATGGTGGGGAATATGCAAAACTAGCGGTTGAGAAATCGCTTTAGCGACAGGGCGCATTGCTTTGGGCGCTTGTTTTGGGATTTGATGAAAGGGGACGGTTCCATGGCTCTTTGGGGCGGTCGTTTTGAGGCAGGCGTGGCCGAGGTCACGCAGGAGTTTGGCGCGTCGTTGCCGGTTGACAAACATCTCTATAAGCAGGATATCGCCGGATCTAAGGCACATGCCAAGATGCTGGCGGCCCAGGGCATTATCAGCGCCGAGGACGAGCAGGCGATTGCCGAGGGCCTGACCGGAATCGAACAGGATATCGATGCCGGCAACTTCACCTTTGATATCAACGACGAGGACATTCATATGTCCATCGAAAGCGAGCTGACGCGTCGTATCGGCGAGGCCGGTAAGCGCTTGCATACTGGGCGTTCGCGCAACGACCAGGTGGCGACCGATACGCGCCTGGGCGTCAAGGCGCTGGCCAAGGAGCTCATGGAGGCCAATCTTGAGCTGCGCCATGTGCTGGTTGATGCGGCCAAGAAGTACGACAAGGTGATTCTTCCGGGCTACACGCATATGCAGCACGCTCAGCCCGTGCTGCTCTCGCATCATCTGCTGGCGTATTCCTGGATGTTCGCGCGCGACTTTACGCGCCTGAAGGCCGCCTTTGATGCCGCCGACAACTGCCCGCTGGGTGCTGCCGCGCTTGCCGGTACGAGCTATCCGCTCGATCGCCAGATGACGGCTGCCGAACTTGGCTTTGCGGGCGTGATTCCCAACTCGCTCGATGCGGTTTCCGACCGTGATTTCCTGCTCGATCTGCATTACGCCGGATCCGTCATGGCGATGCACCTGTCGCGTCTTTCCGAGGAGATCGTGCTGTGGTCGAGCTCCGAATTTGGCTTTATCACGCTTTCAGACTCCTACTCCACCGGCTCGTCTATCATGCCGCAGAAGAAGAATCCCGACTTTGCCGAGCTTATCCGCGGTAAGAGCGGTCGCGTGTACGGCAACCTGGTGCAGCTGCTGGTAACCATGAAGGGCCTGCCGCTCGCTTATAACAAGGACTTGCAGGAGGACAAGGAGGGCGCGCTCGATACCGCTCACACGCTCATGCAGTGCCTGTCCGTTATGGCCGGAATGATTTCGACCTGGACCGTCAACGAGGATGCCATGGCGCGCGAGTGCGGCGTGGGGCACCTTGCCGCCACCGATGTTGCCGATTACCTGGCAAAGCGCGGTCTACCGTTCCGCGAGGCACATGCCGTGGTGGGGCACCTGGTCCTGATGTGTGAGAAGCGCGGCTGCAATCTTGAGGACCTGCCGTTTGAGGTGTTCCAGGAGGCAAGCCCGCTCTTTGAGCGCGATATTACCGAGGCGCTCGATATCCCGTCGATTGTCGCCGCGCGCACGACCGAGGGCGGTACCGCCCCTGCCGCCGTTGCCGTGCAGCTGCAGCGTGCCGAGGCGCAGCTCGTGGCCGACGAAGGCGTGTTTGGATCGCTAACCAAGGTTGTCGAGATGGGTCACGGGGCAAAGTAGAGGTTTGGCTGAAGACGTATTGTCCATTTATTGATAAATCGTTTTAGCTTTACGGGCGTCTGCTGATGCGGGCGCCCCTATTTTGCTGCTATGGGGGAGGGGCTTGTCGAGAACTTCTGTAGGACCTTTGGGCAGGTTGTGAAGGGGGTACGTTCGCGGGTGGCAACCGACCGCCCGCTCTGTTCCATGTGGTTGATGAGCGGTCGGATGGTACTCTAATCGGGCTTCGAAACAGAAGTGACACATATGGAGCGCTTTAATAAATTGCAGCGTTTCAATAAACAGCTTTTTGTTTAACTGCAGCTAAAACTCTGTTACGATGCAGTCCGGGCGGGTGCCGGAATGGGACTTGGGCACGCGCGAACCTACTTGAAAGGCTACCTTATGGCTATCGAGAAGACCTTCATCATGATTAAGCCCGACGCGGTGCGCGATCGCAAGATCGGCGAGATCGTTGCTCGTATTGAGCGTAGCGGCCTTGTCATCGAGCGCATGGAGATGACCACGCTCGAGCGCGCTACCGTCGAGGAGCACTACGCCCATCTGGCCGACAAGCCCTTCTTTGGCGGTCTCTGCGACTTTATGACGAGCGGTCCGGTCGTCAAGATGGTTGTTTCCGGTCTTTCCGCTGTCTCCAAGATGCGCACCCTTATGGGCGCCACCAACCCGCTTGATGCTGCTCCTGGCACCATCCGCGGCGACTTCGCCGTCGATGTCAACGCCAACGTGATCCACGGCTCCGACTGCCTGGAGAACGCCGAGATCGAGATCAAGCGCTTCTTTGGCTAAACCAGCTTTGACTCCTTAAAGCTGTTAGCGTGTGGCTTGGGCGCCGCGGAACTCCATCCGCGGCGTCCTTTTATATTCCAGTAGATTTTTGGGACATGTCTAGAAATCTACTAAAGAGCCCCCGCCTGGAATGTGCGTGCATTCCAGGCGGGGGCTGTCGCTAGCGTATGGCGTTGTAAGTTTTTAGGCCTCGTCGACGACCTTGAGACCGCGGGTCTGGTCGATCTCGTTGAGGAGGTTGACGCGACGCTCGTGGCGGCCGCCCTCGAACTCGGCGTCGAGCCACTCGTCGACGATCATCTTGGCGAGCTCGGAGCCAACGACGCGGGCGCCAAAGGCCAGCACGTTGGTGTTGTTGTGCATACGGGAGAGCTTGGCGCTGAAGGGCTCGGAGCACACGACGGCGCGTACGCCCTCGACCTTATTGGCGGCCAGGCTGATGCCGACGCCGGTACCGCAGATCAGGATACCCAGGTCGACGTCACCGTTGGCCACGGCCTTGCCCACCTTGTAACCGGCGATGGGGTAGTCGAAGCTCTCGGAGGTGTCGGTGCCATAGTTCACGACCTCGCAGCCGCGCTCCTTCAGGTGCTCGGAAATGATGTTCTTGAGCTCGACGGCGGCGTGGTCGTT
>URFP01000111.1:0-5842 GCA_900547235.1 uncultured Collinsella sp.
CCGTCCATGTCAAAGATAACGGCGTCGAACGGAAATGCGGACACGGCACCCTCCCTAACAAAAGGACGCCCGCGAACAGGCGCCCGAGCCATGCATTAATCGGCGATTCTAACCCAGCAGCTTATCCAGCGCCACCGCAATACCGTCTTCGTTGTTATCGGCGGTCACCATCTGGGCTACAGCCTTAACCTCATCGACGGCGTTGCCCATGGCAACACCGGTGCCGGCCCACTCAATCATGGACTTGTCGTTCTGGCCGTCGCCAAACGAGACGACCTCGCTGGCATCGATACCGAGCTTGGGCAGGGCACCCTCGAGCGCACGGGCTTTGTCGATACCGGGCGCCGTGTACTCAAAGTACCAGTCGGCCGTAAACATGCCCGAAAGCGTCTGGGTAAAGGGCGCATACATCTCCTCGTAATGCGCCTGCAGGTAGGTCGGATCACCCGCCGTCAGCAGCTTGTCCACGGGATAAGTGTCCACGACCTCATGCAAGCTCTCGACCTCGCGAATCTTAAGATCGCACGCATCGCGCTCGTATTTGACGATATTCTTCTGCAAGCCGTCAGGCAGCGTGATCATACAATGGTACGAGTCCTCGACGTGCAAATCGCGACCGAGCGAAATCATAGGGATCACGTCGAAATTGCGCAGATGATCAATCAGACGGTGCAGCTCGTCAGCCGGCATGGCCTGGTCAAAAAGGACCTCATCGGTCTGAGCGTCGACCACATGCGCGCCATTAAAGGCAACTAGCAGACCGTCATGGTTTTGAAGGTCGAGCTCCTGCGCCAAGGCGTGCAACCCCCATGCGGGACGGCCCGAAGCCAAGATGAGCTTAATGCCCGACTCCTGCGCCGCGAGCAGCTTCTCGCGCGTACGCGGGCCGATGACCTTTTGGTCGTTGGTGAGCGTACCGTCGATATCCATTGCGATGGCTTTGATTGCCATATATGCCTCCCTGTCATTGAACAACCTTGCCTGAGTCATCATACAGAACACCCACGGCGACGCTGTTTGCAACGGGAAAAATGTCATATTGTCCCAAACATGAACGGCGCGCCTTCGACGATTGCGATGCCCGTCGAGGCGCCTCCCGATACATTCCATCCTATCCAAATAGCAAGGGGCCCGTATCCCAACGGATACGGGCCCCTTTCAGCCATAAGCCAACTCGGCCGTAAAAACTACTTGCGGTGAGCGCGGTAGAACTCGATGAGCGCCTGAGTCGAAGCGTCCTGCTCGGCCTTGGCGGCGTCGTCGTGGAAGGCCGGGGTGATCTGCTTGGCAAGCTGCTTGCCCAGCTCAACGCCCCACTGGTCGTAGGAGTCGATGCCCCAGACCGTGCCCTCGACAAACGTGATGTGCTCGTACAGGGCGATGAGCTCGCCGAGTGCGAACGGGGTCAGCGTGTCACCGAAGATCGAAGTCGTCGGACGGTTGCCCTCAAAGCAGCGGGCCGGGACGATCTGCTCGGGCGTGCCCTCGGCGCGCACCTCATCGGCCGTCTTACCAAAGGCGAGCGCCTTGGTCTGAGCCAGGAAGTTGCCTAGGAACAGCTCGTGGACATCCTGGCCGCCGTCGGTTGCGGGGTTGGCAGTGTTGGCAAAGGCGATGAAATCGGCCGGGACCACCACGGTGCCCTGGTGCAGCAGCTGGTAGAAGGCGTGCTGACCATTGGTACCGGGCTCGCCCCAGAAGATCTCACCGGTATCGGAGGTCACGGCGCTGCCGTCCCAGCGGACATGCTTGCCGTTGGACTCCATGGTGAGCTGCTGCAGGTAGGCCGGGAAGCGGTGCAGATACTGGCAGTACGGAAGCACAGCGTGGCTCTTGGAACCGAAGAAGTTGACGTACCAGACGTTGAGCAGACCCATCAGCGCGACGGCGTTGTTCTCGAGCGGAGTGTTGCAGAAGTACTCGTCGATGGCGTGGAAGCCCTCAAGGAACTGCTGGAAACGCTCGGGGCCGAGCACGACGATCAGCGACAGGCCCACGGCGGAGTCGACGGAGTAGCGGCCGCCGACCCAGTTCCAGAAACCAAAGGCGTTGGCCGGGTCGATACCGAAAGCCTCGACCTTGTCGAGTGCGGTGGAAACGGCGACGAAGTGCTTTGCAACAGCCTCGGCGTTCTGCTCATCGGAGCCATCGATGGCGCCCTGAGTCTTGAGCTGCTCGAGCATCCAGGTCTTGACCTCGCGGGCGTTGGTGAGGGTCTCGAGCGTGGTGAAGGTCTTAGAGACGATGATCACGAGCGTGGTCTCGGGATCCAAACCCTTGAGCTTCTCGGCCTGGTCGTTGGGGTCGATGTTGGAGATATAGCGGCAGTCGATACCGGCGTCGGCATAGGGACGCAGGGCCTCGTAAGCCATGACCGGGCCCAGATCGGAGCCGCCGATGCCGATGGACACCAGGTGCTCGATCTTCTTGCCGGTAACGCCCTTCCACTCACCGGAGCGCACGCGCTCGGCGAAAGCATACATGCGATCGAGGACCTCGTGCACGTCGGCGACGACGTCCTGGCCGTCAACGATGAGCTGGCCTTTCTCGCTCGCCGGACGGCGCAGCGCGGTGTGCAGGACGGCGCGGTCCTCGGTGGTGTTGATGTGCTCGCCGGAGAACATGGCGTCGCGGCGCTCCTCGAGCTTCACCTCGCGGGCAAGATCGCACAGCAGCTTGACGGTCTCATCGGTCACCAGGTTCTTGGACAGGTCGAAGTGCAGGTCACCGGCGTCAAAGCTCAGCTTGTTCACGCGCTCGGCATCGGCGGCGAACCAGGCCTTGAGGTCGATACCTTCGGCCTCGAGCTTCTCCTGATGAGCCTCGAGCGCCTTCCAAGCGGCAGTCGACGTAGCATCGATAGGTGCGGCAACAGTTGCCATAGAGTCCTCCTCAGCATACGAGCGCACGCCTCCATGCGCCCGGACATTCAGATGCCACTATTCTAGCGCAGGTCAAGACTATAATCAGCGAGCGTTGCCAATCGGCCCCCAAACGGCAACCGACCAAAAAGGGACAGGTTTATTTTGGCAGGTCAAACGCTTTACCTACCAAAAATAACCTATCCCTTTATGGTAAATATTAGGCCGCGGCGCACACACTGCCGAGCAGCTCGCGCAAGGGCGAGCCGATACCCTCCAGCAGTTCGGGAGCGATGATGGCGAAAACGGGAACCTCGCCGGCACCCACAACGGCGGGCACTTTTCCCTCGGAGACGATGCATCCGTAGGGAACAAAGCCGTCCTCGCCGGCATCGAGCACGGCCATGCGACGAGCGAGTTCGCGCGCAAAGCCCGCCGTATCGGCATCGCCGATCGCCAGGACAAAGTCCACGCCTTCGTCGGTCGCCAGGGCCACGGCTTCGTCGATCAGCTCGTCTCCCCCGTCGCCCTCGACCGAGCCGCAGCGAAATAGCGCGCGCTCGAGCAGAGCTCGATCAAGCGAGCCGAGCGCCGCCGAGACAAGCTCATCGCGCGTATGCTTGTCACCGCCCAGCACCACCAGTGTCTTGGTGCCGCCATAGTGGGCAACCAATCGCCCGCACCAGCGAGCCACGTCCCCATCCGCAACCAAGCGCGTCGGCATACCAAACCCATAGTTAACCATTATCCCCACAACCCTTCCGTGCTTTATGGTGGCATCAATCGTTAGCCTCATGCTACGAAGCGAGCTTTTCCGAGCTGTTTCGCGCTCTTTAGGGCTGCGTTAAAAACCCGATGCAGCCGCACGACCATACCCGCCAAAGAGGGACAGGTTTTGACGGTGTCCGGTCGAGCAGGTATTATCGAACAGGTATTCGATAAGAACATGTGTTTGATGGGAGGCACGGATGGCGCACGAGCAGCACACCTACATCTGCATCGACCTCAAGACGTTTTATGCCAGCGTCGAGTGCGTCGATCGTGGGCTCGATCCGCTCACCACCAACCTGGTCGTTGCCGACGAATCGCGCGGACGCACGACTATCTGTCTCGCTATCACGCAGGCTATGAAGGATCTAGGGATTCACAACCGCTGTCGCCTGTTCGAAATACCCGATGGTATCGACTACATTAAGGCCGTACCGCGCATGCAGCACTACATGGAGGTGTCGGCGCAGATCTACGGTATCTACCTGGAATACGTCAGTCCGCAAGACGTTCACGTCTACTCCATCGACGAGTGCTTTATCGACGTGACACCCTATCTGGACCTCTATCACACCGATGCGGAAGGCTTCGCCCGTATGTTGCGCGATGAGGTCCTCGCGCGCACCGGCATCACGGCGACGGTCGGCATCGGCCCCAACCTATTCCAGGCCAAGGTAGCACTCGATATCACCGCCAAGCATGTGCCCAGTCGCATCGGCACACTCGACGACGAGACCTTTCGCAAGGAGATCTGGCCCCATCGCCCCATCACCGACATCTGGGGCATCGGCCCCGGCGTGGCGGCCCGTCTCGAGAAATACGGCGTCTACGACCTGATGGGCGTCGCCGCACTCGACGAGAACCTGCTCTACGACGAACTCGGCGTCAATGCCGAATATCTTATCGACCACGCCTTCGGGCGTGAGCCGACAACCATCGCCGATATCCAAGCTTATCGCCCGCAAGCGACCTCGACCACCACAGGACAGGTGCTCTCGAAGGGCTATGCCTATGAGCAGGCCTACACCGTCTTGCGCGAGATGGTCGACAACGCCGTGTTGGACCTAGTCGATAAGCACGTGGTCTGCGACAGCATCTCGCTCTTTGTGGGTTATGCGAGCGAACGAGCTGACATACGCCGCCTCGACGCCAGCGGTACAGCGCAATATGTGGACGGATGCGGACACCTACGCTCGAGCACGTCGAGCATCGAACCCATCGCAACCGCCGGCCCTGAGCTCGCGCCCCGTGCGCCCAAGCCCGTCCAGCGCGATGACGAACGGCGCCGCCTGGTGCGGGAGGCGCAGGCTATCGATGGCATCTTTGTGGGAGAGCATGGCGGCAAACCGCGCGGTGGCTATGCCGCACTCTTAGCGCACTCCAACGCCTCGCGCAAGCTGCCCGAGCGCACCAATTCGTTTAAGAAGATCATGGGCTATTTCGATGAGCTCTGGGCGCAGACTGTCGATCCCAAACGACCAGTCAAGCGCATCAACCTGGGATTTGGCAACCTCATGCCGGAGGAGTTTGCCACCATCGATCTATTTAGCGATGTCGAGGCCGATGAGCGCGAGCGCGAGCTGGCCCGTGCCGTGCTGGCTGTAAAAGGCAAATACGGCAAGAACGCGCTGGTTAAGGGACTGAGCTTTACCGCCGGTGCCACCGCACGCGAACGCAACGATCAGGTAGGAGGGCACCGTGCCTAAGCCCCAACAGCAGCCGATGCGGCCACCGACACCTTTTGAACGCCTAGCGGACCCCGAGGGAAGACGTCGCTCCGCCGACCCCAAGCTCACCGCTAACGGCGCCGTCCGTGCCGGCCGTGCCGCGCAGTTTATGCCCTTTGCCGCCCTCACGGGATATTACGAACTCGTGCGCAAGCAAGAGATCACCGCCGAACCAAAATGTGAACTCACGGAAGAAAAAGCCCTCGAGCTTTCGAAAAAGCTCGAGGGCCTCAAACGTGGCGACCTGGTGCGCGTCACCTATTACGATACGTACGGCTATCGCGCTCGCACGGGCATCCTTGACGAGGTACTCCCCGCCTTCAAGCTCCTCAAGCTCAAAGACATCGCCATCGACTTCGATGACATCCAGGACATTGAGCTACGCGGACGAGCCTAGACAAGGACGCGCATCCAAGGCAAGGCCTACAGCGTCATGACGTAGTAACCCGCGTCCTTCACGGCCGCCACGAGAGCACCGCGATCGAT
>URFP01000112.1:0-5828 GCA_900547235.1 uncultured Collinsella sp.
GCGCCCTCATCGCCATTGTTGACGTACGTGACGTGAATACCCGTCATGGTCGAACCGTCAAAATTTGTGAGACCGGGCTGGACGGAATCGACGACGACGGAAAGGCCAGCAGTCGTGGTCACCGTCGTACCAACCGCCAAGTCAGTCGTAGACTGCTCTTCCTTCTTCGCCTCTTCCTTCTTGTCGCCATCGCCAGCGTCCTCGGTGATGGTCGCCTTATCGCTACCACACCCGGAAAGAAGACCGGCACTCCCCAAGGCGACGGTGGCGAATGCGCCAAGTGCAGCGCGACGGCTCAGCAGTACTTCGTTATCGAGCTTTTTCATCATGCATCCTTCCTACGATCCGGCTACCGCGCCGGCACACAGCACATCGTAGGAAGGATTGAACTTGAATTCATTAGCTGTGAGCTAAGGTTGCGGTAAACGGCCCATGCAGTTATCCAAACGCCGAGCAAACGCGCTTTGCGCGACCGTCCGCTGGCAGTATATCAACCCACCGTGACGGATTCCCCGGTAAAGGTGCTAATGAGCAGCAGGATAAAGAACGCCAGGTAACTGATGCTCAGCAGATAGGCAATAACCAAAAAGATGGTCCATCCAACATTGCTCTTGCCTTCGGCACGGCGCTGTTCGCGAGAACGACACAGCCAGATCGTCACGCCAATGGCCACAATCAACAGCACGAGTGCCGCTGCTGCCAACCCGGCAAGCGCAAACATCACGCCAATGCTCACGGCAATAACCGGAAGCAATAACAAGCCGCATCCACACCCACCGGGACTATAAACGGCAGATTGTCGGCGTCGCCCCATCGTCACTCCAACCTCAACATCTTTGAACACTACAATGCTATAGCCTGCTGAACAGGAACGATCTTATCCAGTTCCGGTTCGATGCGCCTCTTCTCCGCCTCGAGATCAAACGCTATCTGGGCGCGCAGCCAATAACCATCCGTCAGACCAAAGTAGCGACAAAGGCGAAGGTCGGTGTCGGCCGTCACGCGACGCCTTCCCAAGATAATCTGCCCAATGCGCTGGGCCGGAATCCCGGTCTCCTTAGCAAGGCGATATTGCGAAATGCCCATGGGGACAAGAAAATCCTCTTTGAGAAGCTCACCAGGAGTCACCGGCGGCAGCAAATCGGACGCAGTCTCATCACTTGTGATAATCGACGATTTCGACATTCCAAGCCATCCCCTGTCTCCACTCAAAACAGACCCGATAGCGCTCGTTAACACGGATGCTATATTGACCGGCACGATCGCCCTTCAAAGCTTCTAGGCGGTTGCCTGGTGGAACGCGAAGATCATCAAGCGATGCACAAACCTGCAGTTGGCGAATCTTCCTCAACGCAACACGCTCAAAAGGCACGAACTTCCTGACCCGCACACCCATGGCAAAGCGTTCGGTATCCTCATCTTTATACGATGCAATCATAGTATCGCCTTACGTTAGTAACGTCAAACGTTTCTATAGACTTACATCTCTATTATATCGTACGTTTGTTCGTATTATCTAGAACAAATAGTCCTTCACGCCTTAGTCAAGCAAAAGCAATCGTTTGTAGACATCGAGGCCCTTGAGTAGGATTTCCTCGTCAAAGAGCATGCTATCGGTATGCAGGGCGCTTGTTGCATAGGCGGGGCAGCCATCCGAATCACTCGGGTTGTCTTGGCCCTCTGGCACGCCCGTGCCCAGCAAGAAGAACACGCCTGGCAGATGGCGCTGATAGAAAGCGAAGTCCTCGGCAATCAGCAAAGGCTCATCCACGAGTTGCAGCTCGGACAAGACAGGCGCAATGTGGGCGAACAGCTCGGGATCGTTATCGACCGGCGGATAGCCCTCGGCAAAATCGAGGTCATATGTGCAGCCCGTTGCGACGCAGGCATCGTCCAGCACGCGGCGCACGCCCTCGCGCGCGCGGTCGAACATGTCGTCCGTAAACACACGTAGGCTGCCGGCAACATGGGCCTCCCCCGCCACCGCATTGCAGACGGTGCCGGCCTGCAGCAGGCCGAACTTACCAATGCAGGGCTCGTCGACACCCAACTCGTCCATGAGCTCGCGCTCGGAAACCAAGAACTTGGCAGCCGCCAGCGCCGCATCGTGCGACTCCTCGACCAGAACGCCATAGGTCTTAGCGATATGGATGCTCGTGCCATGGATATGAATGTGTGTCTCACTCGAACGCGCCAGCAACGGACCGGAGCAGCTCGCCAACGTGCCGGCGGGCAGATCGGGCCACACGTGGAAGCCGAAGATGCGATCCACCCCGTAGCGCTCGAACACGCCGCTCTCGCACACCGTCTTGGCACCACCAGTCGTCTCCTCGGCCGGCTGAAACACAAAGAGCACATTGCGCTTAATGGCGCCCGGCTGCTCACGGATCGTACGGTCGACAAAGGTTGCCGCCGAAAGCGCCATGGCCATGTGTCCATCGTGCCCGCAAGCATGCATCTTGCCGGGATGGGTCGAAGCGAACGCTGCCCCCGTTGCCTCGGCAATGGGCAGCGCATCCATATCGGCGCGAATCGCCGTGGCATGCGCGGCGCCAACGCCAGCGTCGAAGAAAGCGCAGACGCAGCCGGGGCACGGATGGGTCACATCGCAGGTGAGCGGTGCCAACACGCCCTCGATATAGGCGATCGTCTGCGGAAGATCGAAGTCGAGCTCCGGGATCCTGTGCAAGTCGCGGCGGTAGCGACGGAGTTCTTGGAGCTCGGCCATATTGGTTCCTTTCGTAGGTGCGCGTCGGCTGCTATCTATTGTGCCGCAAGATTGCTACACCCTTATTTCCAGCATATCCCTGCATTTTTTAAACGTTATATACGAATACTCTTGTTTGGTAAAGTGCAACGTGGTAGGGTCGTTACCACTTGATAGAGGCGCGGGCACGAAGAGCCGCGGGCGAGCCGGCAGGCTTTGACCCCGCGGGGAGGCGAAACCCGCCGAACTGGGTTTTTCGGGCACGAACAGCCTGGTGGGCCTGCGGGAAACACCCGCAGGACTGTCTGCAGCAATGCGGGAGCGCTATCCGGACATTGGGTCCACGCTATGCGGATTCGATGCGCAGGTAGCGCCGTCTGGATAGCGAGGTTTACGGGACATGTCATTGACTCCCAACGAGGCATATGCGGCCAAGCAGCCGTTTGTGGACAAGGAGACGCTCGAGCATATCGTCGAGCAGTTCCCCACGCCGTTTCATCTATACGACGAGGCGGGCATCCGCCGCAACATGCAAGAAGTGCGCGACGCCTTTGCATGGAACCCGGGCTTTAAGGAATACTTTGCCGTCAAGGCCAACCCCAACCCGGCACTCATCTCCATTCTCAACGAATACGGCTGCGGCTGCGATTGCTCGAGCTATACCGAGCTCATGATCGCCCGCTCGCTGGGCATCACCGGACACGACATCATGTTCTCGTCCAACGACACACCGGCGGCGGACTTTGAGCTCGCCGACAAGCTGGGTGCCATCGTCAACTTTGACGACATCAGCCACATCGAGTTCTTTGAGCGCGTTGCGGGACCCATCCCCAAGACGGTCAGCTGCCGCTTTAATCCGGGCGGCCTATTCCAGCTCTCCAACGGCATCATGGATAACCCCGGCGACTCCAAATACGGCATGACCACCGAGCAGCTCTTCGAGGCCTTCCGCATGCTCAAGGCCAAGGGCGCCGAGGACTTTGGCATCCACGCATTCCTTGCCAGCAACACCGTCACCAACGACTACTACCCCAAGCTTGCGCGCATCCTCTTTGAGCTTGCCGTGCGCCTGGAGCGTGAAACGGGCGCACATGTCGCCTTTATCAATCTGTCCGGCGGTGTGGGTATCCCCTACCTGCCCGAGCAGCAGGCTAACGACATCCGTGCCATCGGCGAGGGCGTACACGCGGCCTACGACGAGATCTTGGTTCCCGCCGGCATGGGCGATGTGGCGATTTGCACCGAGATGGGTCGCTTTATGATGGGCCCCTACGGCTGCCTGGTGACCAAGGCCATCCACGAAAAGCAGATCTACAAGGACTATATCGGCGTGGACGCAAGCGCCGTCGATCTGATCCGTCCTGCCATGTATGGCGCTTACCACCACATTACGGTGATGGGACAGCCGGGTGGCGCCGACAAGACCGCAGCACCCGTTACGGACACCTACGACATCACGGGCAATCTGTGTGAGAACAATGACAAGTTCGCCATTGATCGCGAGTTGCCGCATATCGACATGGGCGACCTGCTCGTGATCCACGATACCGGCGCGCATGGCTACTCCATGGGCTACAACTACAACGGCCGTCTGCGCTCCGCCGAGGTGCTGCTGCGCCCCGATGGCTCGGCCGACCTCATCCGCCGTGCTGAGCGCCCGGGCGATTACTTTGCCACGCTCGACGTGCTGCCGAGCGGCCGAGAGCTGCTGGCCAAGTCGCGCGCCGAAAGTGCCCGCCGTCGCGCCCAGGACGAGCGTCTGGCCGTCGCCGCTCAGTGGAACAAACGCATCCAGATCGCGGAAGCGAAGGAGAAGAACATGGATATCCGCAACCTCGAGGGTTCGATCGTCGCCCTCGTCACGCCGTTTAAAAAGGACGGAAGCGTCGACTTTGACGCGCTCGAGCGCCTTATCGATTTCCACCTGCAAAACGGTACCGACGCCATCCTCACCCTGGGCACCACCGGCGAGAGCGCCACGATGACTGACGATGAGGACAACTCCGTTGTCGCCGCGGTGGTCAAGCAGGTTGCAGGCCGTGTCCCCGTCATCGCCGGCTCGGGCTCCAACTCCACGCAGACCATGCTCACCAAGTCGCTCACCTATCAGGGCCTGGGCGCCGACGGCCTGCTGCTCATTACCCCCTACTACAACAAGTCCAACGAGGAGGGCATCTACCAGCACTTTAAGACCGTTGCCGATGCCGTAGATATCCCCTGCATCCTGTACAACATCCCCGGCCGCTGCGGCTGCGGCATCAGCGAGCGCAACGTAGAGCGCTTGGCCGCGCACCCCAACATCATGGGTATTAAGGAAGCCTCGGGCAACGTCGCCTACGCGGCCAAGATCGCCCACCTGCTGTCCGATGACTTCCGCATGTACTCGGGCGAGGACGCCCTCACCGTGCCGCTCATGAGCCTGGGCGCCTCGGGCACCATCAGTGTGTGGGCCGATGTTCAGCCGCAGCTCGTGCACGACATGTGCCGCGCCTATCTGGACGGCGACGTAGCGCGCGCCCGCGATATCCAGATTGCCGGCCAGCCGCTCATCAATGCCCTCTTTAGCGAGGTCAACCCCATCCCCGTTAAGGAAGCGCTCGCCCAGATGGGTATGATCGAGGCAAACTACCGCATGCCGCTGTGCCCCATGGCCAACGACACGCGAGCCGCACTTACCGATGCTCTGAAGGGAGCTGGTCTGCTTGATTAAGACCGTCATTATGGGAACGGGCCGCATGGGCTCGCTGATCCGCACTACCGCCGAGGGCATTGTCAACGCCGCTGGAGAGCCCGTTTTTGACATCGTCGCCCAGATCGGCTTCGACTTGTCCGAGCTCGAGAGCGCACCGACGGCCGATGTAATCATCGACTTCTCGAACGTCGTGACCTTCGACGCCGTCGTCGCCTATGTCGAGCGTACAGGCGCCGCATTGGTCTCGGGCACCACGGGCTACACACCCGAGCAGATGGATCGCCTGCGCGAGCTGGGTCAAAACGCCCGCGTCATGCACTCCGGAAATTACTCCATCGGTATCGCAGCTCTGCGTCATCTGGTAGCACAGGCCACACGCGAGCTGCCCGGCTTTGACTGCGAAATCGTCGAGACGCACCATAACCAAAA
>URFP01000113.1:0-5724 GCA_900547235.1 uncultured Collinsella sp.
GCGTGTCGACATCGTTGGTGATGCGGCTGAGCACGTCGCCCTTGCTGTGGCCGTTGAAGTAGCTCATCGGCACGACAGCGATCTTGGCGGCGATCTCCTTGCGCATGCGGTAGCAAATCTTTTGCGTGACGCCGGTCATGAGCCAGCCCTGGATGAGGCCGCAGACAGAGCTTGCCAGATACAGGCAGAGCAAAAAGCCGAGCGTCTTGGCGATCCAGGCAAAGTCAACGTCGCCGGTACCGTTGACCTTGGCAACCAGGCCCTCGAACAGCTTGGTCGTAACCTGGCCGAGCACCTTGGGCCCCACAATGTTAAAGATGACCGAGCATACGGCAAAGGCGACGGCGGCAAACACGGCAATCTTGTGCTGGCCGATATAGCCGAGCAGCTGCCTCATGGTGCCCTTAAAGTCCTTGGCCTTTTCGCCGCGGCCCATACCACCCATGCGGCCCATGGGACCGCGCCGGCGGGTGGGCTTGGGAATCTGAGTCTTGGTCTCGTCTGCCATTAGCGCTCGCCTCCTTCCATGACGGCTTCAATCTCTTCTTGGGTAAGCCCCAACTCCTCGGCGGAAAGCTGCGACTGTGCGATCTCCAGGTATGCCGGGCAGTTGTGCAGCAGTTCCTCGTGCGTGCCGGTGCCCACTACGTGGCCGTCGTCGAGCACGATGATCTGATCGGCGTGCATGATGGTCGCGATGCGCTGGGCCACGACCACGAGCGCGGCGTCGGTAACGTTTTTGGCAAGCTCCTCGCGCAGGCGCGCGTCGGTCTTGTAGTCGAGGGCGCTAAACGAGTCATCGAACACCACGACCTCGGGCTTTTTGGCCAACGCGCGGGCGATGGCCAGGCGCTGGCGCTGACCGCCCGAGACATTGGAGCCGCCCTGGCTGATGGGGGAGTCGTAGCCGCCCTCGCGCTCGGCGATAAAGTCCTCGGCCTGTGCGATGCGTGCCGCCTGGCGCATGTCATCATCGCTCACCATGTCGCCGGCAAATTTGAGGTTGCTCTCGACAGTGCCCGAGAACAGACGCCCCTGCTGCGGGATATAGCCAATGCGGCGGCGAAGCTCGGAAAGGGTCATATCGCGCACGTCGATGCCGTCGAGCGAAATGCTGCCGCCGGTGACGTCGTACAGGCGCGGGATGAGCTGCACAAGCGTGGACTTGCCCGAACCCGTGGAGCCGATGATGCCGAGCATCTGGCCGGCGTGCGTGGTGAAGTTCACACCGCTGATGACATCGGCGTGGGCATCGGGATACTGGAAGCTCACGTCGTGGAAGGCGAGCTCACCGCGCGGCGCGTTGGCCGCGGGCAGTTTGGGCGAGACGGGGTCGTTGATGCTCGTGGGACAGGTGATGACCTCTTCCACGCGCTCGGCTGCGACCTCGGCGCGGGGCAGGATGACCGAAACCATGGTGAGGATCATAAACGCCATGACGATCTGCATGGTGTAGGAGATAAACGCCATCATGTTGCCGACCTGCATCACGCCGTCGGACACGCCCTGCGCACCAAACCAGACGATAAGCACGGTGATGCAGTTCATGACGAGCATCATGAGCGGCATCATAAAGCTCATGGCGCGGTTGGTGTAGAGCTGCGTGGTCATCAGGTCGAGGGACGCCTGGTCAAAGCGCTCGAGCTCATGCTCCTCGCGGTTAAACGAGCGGATGGGCATAAGGCCGTCGAGCAGCTCGCGGGCGGTAAGGTTCACGCGGTCCACAAAGCTCTGCATCTTTTTGAACTTGGGCATGGTGAGGCCCATAAGCACGCCGACGACGGCCGAGACCGCGATGATGGCCACGGCGATGGTCCACTCCAGGCCGGTGTGGTTGGCCAGGACGCGCATGACGGCGACGATGCCCATGACGGGCGCCATGAGGCACATGCGGATAAACAGGGTTGCGGCCATCTGAATCTGCTGAATGTCGTTGGTGCAGCGGGTGATGAGCGAGGCCTGGCTAAACTTGCCCACCTCGGCCGGCGAGAAGTGCATAACCTTGTTGAAGGTCTCGCGGCGCAGGTCGCGGGCGATGGAGCAGGCGGTGCGCGAAGCCACGGCACCGGTCAGGATGGTGGCGACCAGCGACACCAGACACAGACCAAACATCGTGGTCGCCATGCGGCCCAGGTAGGCGTTCTGCACGTCGGCGGGGTCGATACCCTGTGCCTTGTACTCGTCCTGCACATAGCTCACGGCGCGTTGGGTCACGATGGAGCCCGACATGGAGCCCATTTTGTCCGCCATACCGTTGGCGCCCTCGACGAGCTTGCCTTGGTCGATTAGGCCGCCTTCAACGCCTAGACGCAGGCTCTTCATGGTGATCTTGCCGCCGTCGGCATCAATCTGCTTTTGCATATTCTGCGCCGCTGCGGCCTTTTGCTGCATCTTGGCGAGCTGGTCGGGCGTCATCGCTGCCATTTGCTCGGGCGTGGGCATGGCTTGGGCGTCGCTGTTGCCTTTCTCGCTGGACGCGCCCATCATGTCGCCCATGGAGCTGGCGTCGATGCCTTGGTTGAGCGAAAGGACGACGGTCTCGGGCAGGCTCATGATATCGGCAATCTTGCCGCCGTCGGCGCGCTCATCCTCGGTTCCCCTGTACGTGCGAATGCCGTTTTTGTCTGCCCTGCCAAACGCAGCTTCTACTGTCTTGGCGTCTTTGGCGCTCATAAAGAGTTCGAGGTCGTCGAGCGATTCGGCACGAATGGTGTCGGGCACGGGCGAGGCGATGCCGCCTTGCTGCACGCCCACGTCGACGATGTCGCTCATATAGGTAGGCAGTGCCAGATCGGCGTTACAGCTGATTACGATAAGTACGATAGCTGCGAACAGTGATGGGACATGCTTTTTAAAGAGCTTGAGAATCCTCACTTGGCATTTCTCCTTTCTTGATTGCAGTCGATAATTTCGTTGAGACGCCTTAGAAGGCGCACCATCTCTTGGGTATCTGTTTCGCCGAGCTGCTCGAGGAAGGCCGCGGTGCGCTCCTCGAATTCCCGACGTTTGATTTCGAGATTCTGGAATCCCTTGTCGGTCATCGTGACGTGTACACGACGACGGTCGGTCTTTGAGTGCTCGCGCTCGACCCAGCCCTTGGCTTCGAGAGTGCGTAAGATATTGGCGATGCGGGCACTCGAGACCCAGGCGCGATTTGCGAGTTCGCTCGGCGTGAGCGAACCGCCAGCGAGCATGAGGGCGCGCATGACAGCCATCTCGCCGCCGAGAGCTTTGTCCGCAGAGCGTGAAATGCGATGATGCATGCTGCCAAACTCAGTTAAGAGCTGACGTCCAAGCTCATGGAAATCGGTATCTTCCACCGAAAACCCCTAACATTAGAAACTATTTTCGGTGAAAGATGATACCCGCATATTCGGGCCTCATGCAGTGGGCAATATAAAGAGCGCATAAAGAGTTAAAAAAATCAATTGCTGAAGCGTTTCAAAGAACTACTATGCCCGCGGTTAGGCGAGGGGTTGTCACCACCATGACGACTGGGACTCATTTATCGCCACGTGCGATGCTCCAACTTCCCGCAAGGAGACACCTGAATCAAGGGGGTTGGAGTCATGGCATTTGACTTCACGGGCAAAACCGCGATCGTTACCGGCGGCACTCAGGGCATTGGCCTCGAGATCGCCAAGGGCATCGTCGCGGGCGGCGGACACGTCGCGCTCATCGCAAGGAACGCTGCCAAGGGCGAGGCCGCTGTGGTCGAGC
Organism: uncultured Collinsella sp.; assembly: GCA_900547235.1. Taxonomy (GTDB): domain Bacteria; phylum Actinomycetota; class Coriobacteriia; order Coriobacteriales; family Coriobacteriaceae; genus Collinsella. The sequence goes on from URFP01000113.1 coordinate 3,721, forward strand.
TTGGCGAGGGCAACAAGTTCTATCAGCTCGATGTCGCCGATGCACCCAAGGCACGCGAGACCGTCGAGCAGATTTTTACGGACCTGCCGCAAACCAACATCCTGATCAACTGTGCTGGCGTCATCAGCACCAAGAAGTTCGACGAGATCGATGACACCGAGTGGCGTCGTACCATCGACATCAACCTCAACGGTACCTTCACTATGATGAATGCTGTGTACCCGCACTTTAAGGCGGCCCATGCCGGCACTATCGTCAACGTGAGTTCCGTTGCGGGCAAGATCGGTGGCGGCCTGCTCGGCACCGCGGCTTACGCGAGCTCCAAGGCCGGTGTTAACGGTCTAACCAAGGCAGTCGCCAAGGAAGGCGGCAAGTTTGGCGTCCGCTGCAACGCCGTGTGCCCGTCGCTCACCCTTACCGATATGACCTCGATTCTCTCTGACGAGAACTCTCAGCGCATCATCAACGGTATTCCTCTGGGCCGCGCCGCCCAGGCCAGCGAGCCTGCGCAGATGGTGCTGTTCTTCGCTTCCGACCTCGCCAGCTTCGTGAACGGCGAGATCGGCGACTGCGACGGCGGCATCGTCCTGGACGGGTAATACCCCACGACGATTATTCGGCGACGGTTCCTGCGACTCGGGACCGTCGCCTTCTTTCTGACATAGGCGCGTGCGGCTACGATTCGCATGCATCCAAAGGAGATATATATGAGTGAATCGACTGCGGTGGAGGCGCCGGCGGCAAAGGAGCCGTTCTTTAAGATGTCCTCCATCCCGGGTGCCAATATTTTGGTGCCGCTTTTGTTGGGCTGCCTGCTCAACACGCTGTTCCCCGACCTGTTCAAAACGCTCGGCAGCTTTACGCTCGGCATGACCCAGCAGGGCGCAGGCCCGCTTGTTGGCGCTTTTTTGCTCATCGTCGGTACGACGATTTCGTTTAAGAGCGCTCCTGCCGCCGCTGCCCGCGGCGCCATCATCATCGCCGTCAAGCAGATCGTGGTCGTTGCCGTGTCGCTGCTCATCCTTTATGTATTCAACGACAACCTGTTTGGCATCTCTGCCATGGTGATGCTGGCCGCTTGCACCGGCGCCAACAACGCTATGTACGCTGGTCTGATGGGCACCATGGGCAATGAGGCCGAGCGTGGTGCCGTCGCAATCACCACGCTGGTTGTCGGCCCTCCGGTCACGATGATCGTGCTCGGCGCTGCCGGTCAGGCTCCGATCGGTTGGTCGCTCGTGGGCGCCATCCTGCCGATCGTCGTCGGCATTATTCTGGGTAACCTCTTCCCGAGCTTTAAGAAGATGATGGCACCGGCACTTTCCGCCATCATCGTGCTCGTCTTCTTTGCCATGGGCTCGACCATGACCTTTGGCCAGCTTATCAACGGTGGTCTTCCCGGCATCCTGCTCGGCGTGATCTGCTCGGTAGTCTTTGCAATTCCCGTCATCGCGGTCGATAAGCTCACGGGCGGTACGGGTGTCGCAGGTGCGGCCATTTCGAGCTGCGCCGGAGCCAATGTGGCCACGCCTGCTGCCATGGCAAGCGTCAACGAGGCCATGTACGGCGGCGCGGTGCTCGCGACGGCTACGGCGCAGGTTGCAGCATGTGCTATCGTGACGGCCATTTTGACCCCGCTGGTCACCAGCTGGTGCTACAAGCATTTTGAGGGCCAGGGCCACAGCAAAGCAACGACCGACAAGGCCGCCGCAGCCGCCTAATGCCAAACGGCAATCAAAGCTAAATAACTAGCCATGCCACAGGGCGGCCCCGGGGGAAATCCCGTGGCCGCCCTGCAGTTTCTGCGGGGTCTCTGGGGCACTTTACCCTGCTAAAACTGGCATAACAGCTAGAGTGAACGTCGTACAAAGGCAAGGAAATATACCAAACAAATCGGTGAACGGTAGTTGTTCGCGCTCGCATTTCCTGCGGATTTGTTAAAAACGCACTAATGGTATAAAAAAAGAAACATATAACAGCCCTGATGAAGGGGGTGGCTATGTT
>URFP01000114.1:0-5662 GCA_900547235.1 uncultured Collinsella sp.
CGCAAACCGGCTTGTTGAACTCCATGGCGATCGGCAGCAGCATGGCGCAAGCGACGCCGTGCGGGGTGTCGTAGTGAGCGGACAGGGTGTGAGCCATGGCGTGGTCGATGCCCAGGCCAACGTTGGAGAAGCCCATGCCGGCGACATACTGGCCAAGAGCCATGCCCTCGCGGCCGGAGCCGGACTGGCCGGACTTGGCCTCGGCGACGGAGTCGCGCAGGTTCTCGCTGATCAGCTTAATAGCCTCAAAGTGGAACATGTCGGAGAGCTCCCAAGCACCCTTGGTGGTGTAGCCCTCGATGGCGTGGGTCAGAGCGTCCATGCCGGTGGAAGCGGTCAGGCCGGCGGGCATGGAAGCCATCATGTCGGGGTCGACGACGGCGACCTCGGGGGCGTCGTTGGTATCGACGCACACGAACTTGCGGACCTTCTCGGGGTCGGTGATAACGTAGTTGATGGTCACCTCGGCGGCAGTACCGGCGGTCGTCGGCACGGCGATGGTGAACACAGCGTGGTTCTTAGTCGGAGCAACGCCCTCGAGGCTGCGGACATCGGCGAACTCGGGGTTGTTGATGATGATGCCGATAGCCTTGGCGGTGTCCATGGAGGAGCCACCACCGATGGTCACGATAGCGTCAGCCTCGGCGGCCTTAAAGGCCTCGACGCCGTCCTTGACGTTCTGGATGGTGGGGTTGGGCTTAATCTCGGAGTAGAGGCTCCAAGCAATACCGGCGGCGTCGAGCTCGTCGGTCACCTTAGCGGTAACGCCAAACTTGACCAGATCGGGGTCGGAGCAGACGAAGATCTTCTTGTAGCCACGACGCTGGAGCTCACCGGGGATCTCCTTGATGGCGCCAGAACCATGATAAGAAATGGTGTTGAGAACGAAACGATTAGCCATTGATAGCCTCCCATCGTGTACGGGGCACCCATTACGCCCCGCGCTGCAAGTTCCATCCTAACGCTTTTGAAACAAAAAATGCATGAGAACATCAAAAGTGTTAAAGCGTTTCAACATAATAACGGAGACCTAATCCTTCCCTCCCGACAGCAGCGTAGGCTAGATTATAGGAGCCCTCGCCCAAAGAATACGACCCGCTCAGTCTATAAATTGTTTCTGTTTTAGCAATATATGTTTGACAATACGTTTATAAAAGGATACTTTATAGTCAATAATATGCATGCAGCAAATAGCATCATTCATTTTGTTAGAAATTGCCCATGCTGTTATTGCAGCTGCATGTACTGCAACGTACAGCGTAATTCTCCGCACGAAGCAGAAGACGGTTCCAATTCGATCGAGGCGATGACGCGTGATGGCTACTGGTCCTAAATCGAGCAAGACGGCTACAAACGAATATCGAATCTCAATTGAAGGTAACCCTTATCCGCATGCTCTGGTTCTCGTCAACCCAGCGGGAGACAACCTCAACATCAAAAGACATGGGTTCACGGGTCCACTAGGACAGCTATTGAGTCTTAAATATACCGTTTATGACGATGCAAATGAAAAACTCTTTACTGTCGTCGACGGTGGTTTTAGTAACATGCCCAGGGTTGCGCTCATCATCGAACACAAGGAAGTTGCGGTGTTCGATTATGGCCTAAACAGACTTGAGATGAAGTGCGTAACGAACATACCGAATTACACAATAAAAGGTAACTTCCTATTTGGAGATTACGATATATTCAGTCAACGGGAAGTAAAGCTATCTTCAGTTAACGTCCTTCAATGTGATAAACAATCGTGCTTTAGCATACAGGTTTTGGATAAAGCCAAATTAGCCGTCGCAATTGGAATACCCACAGCCATTGCCCTTCTGAGGGCTCGGATTGAAGAGCATCTCGAATAAATCGCAAAAAGCAGTTCGTTGCAACGTTCAGGAGCTAGATATTTTTTTCTGGCTCCTGAAACTGTATAAAATAGAGAGGAAAAATATTGCGGCAAAGGGACAACCCCTCTGCCGCATTCGGTTACTTTCGACAGCCCTCTTTCCAAGCCTCGGCCGCAACCTTCCAGCGAAAACGCAAGTCGCGCTCGCGGTCGATAAACATGATGGCAAACGCGACAAACAGCAGCACGCTCGCCACGACGATGGCGTGCAGGCCTATGCGCTCAATACACCAGTTGCCCAACACGGCGCCAAACACAAAGGTAAAGATCACGCCAAAGTACAGCAGGCCGTTTTCCAAAAAGCCACGCTTGTGGGTGATGATGTAGTCGTCCACGTTTTGTAGCGCGTTGCGCAAGTTGCCGATGCACATGGTCGTAGCGATGCCGTGACCGTGAATCTTGCGGAAGCTCTCGACCTGCATGCCGCAGGCAAACGAGGTGAGGCAGTTGGCGAGCAGGTTGAAATCGCCGCCGGGAATAAAGCTCACGCCCAGCAAGATGACGGCTTCAAAAAACACCGTCACCTGGCGCCAGTGAATCACGCTGCCAAACCGCTCGTGTACCAGGTCGGCAAGCATAATGCCCACGGCAAACGACACCACGGGGAAGAAATAGCGTCCCGCCAGCGCCCAGTTGCCCTCCGAGATGCTTACACCCACGAGCAGGATGTTGCCCGTCTGAGCGTTTGCGAAAACATGGTCGCGCCCAATGTACGAATACACATCCATAAAGCCACCGGCGAGCGCCAGGATAATGCCCAGTTCGATGGACTCCGATATCTGCTTGGCACGTTGCATCGTCGTGCATCCTCCTTGTTGACGACCCTCTCGTGCGTTGGCGGAAACATAGCCGCCGTTCATACTGTAACCCATTGACAACATGGCATGCGCGCGAGACGGGTTCTCCAACGCGCAGGTACACAGTCTGGAAACAAACGACGCCCGCATCGACGCGCCGATCCGCCAGCTCATGTACTCCACCAGTCTTTTTAGCTCCGTCCCAAAAAGACTGGTTACAATTACGTGCAGCATACAGACACCGGGAGGGATCGTGGCAAAAAAGCCTCAGCACGCTCAGAACAGCCAACGCGGACAGCAGGGCAAACAGGGCCAGCAGCAAAAGCTCGGCGGCCAAGCGCAGGCCACGGTCGCCCGCACCAAGCATTCCCAAGCGACGCCCACCCGCCCCTGGCGCCCGGGCCGCGATAAGTTCCTCCCCGTCAGCCGCGCCGACATGGATACGCGCGGCTGGGACCAGTGCGACTTTGTCTACATCTGCGGCGACGCCTACGTGGACCACCCCAGCTTTGGTATGGCCATCATCAGCCGCGTGCTCGACGCGCACGGCTACAAAGTGGGCATCATCTGCCAGCCCGACTGGACCGACCCCGCCAGCATCACGGTGCTCGGCGAGCCGCGCCTGGGCTTTCTCGTGAGTGCCGGCAACATGGACTCCATGGTCAACCACTATTCGGTGACCAAGCACCGCCGCCACACCGACGCCTATACCCCTGGTGGCGAGGAGGGGCGCCGTCCCAATCGTGCCGTCACGGTCTACGGCAACCTCATCCGCCAGACGTTTAAGGACGTCCCCATCATCATCGGCGGCATCGAGGCGAGCCTGCGCCGTCTGGCCCACTACGACTACTGGCAGGACAAGCTCAAGCGCTCGGTACTGCTCGACTCGGGCGCCGACATCCTCATCTACGGCATGGGCGAGCACGCGATTGTCGAGATCGCCGACGCGCTCGACGCGGGACTGCCCGTCGACCAGATCACCTATATCAACGGTACCGTCTACCGCACGGGTTCGCTCGACGAGGTCTACGACTACGACCTGCTGCCCAGCTGGGACGACCTTGCCGCCGACAAGCTCAACTACGCGCGCAGCTTTAACGTGCAGCAGCAGAATATGGACCCCATCACCGGTCATCGCCTGGTAGAGCCCTACCCCAACAGCGTCTATGTGGTGCAGAACCCGCCGTCGGCAACACTCACCACCGACGAGATGGACGAGGTTGCCGAACTCCCCTACGCACGCGATTGGCATCCCGACTACGACGCGGCGGGCGGCGTGCCGGCCTTTGCCGAGATCAAGTTTTCCATTAGCTCCAACCGCGGGTGCTTTGGCGAGTGCTCGTTTTGCGCGCTCACCTTCCACCAGGGCCGCGTGTTGCAGATGCGTAGCCACGATTCGATCATGCGCGAGGCCGAGCTGCTCACGCACGATCCCGAGTTTAAGGGCTACATCAACGACGTGGGCGGGCCGACGGCTAACTTTAGCCGCCCTGCCTGCGACAAGCAGCTCAAGCACGGCGTGTGCAAGAACAAGCGCTGCCTGTGGCCGAGCGTGTGCAAGAACATGGTGGTCGACGAGAGCGGCTACACGCAGTTGCTGCGCGACCTGCGCCAGCTGCCGGGCGTTAAGAAGGTCTTCGTCCGCAGCGGCATCCGCTTTGACTACACCATGGCCGACGCCTCGGACGAGTTTTTGCGCGAGCTGTTGGAGCACCATGTCTCGGGCCAGCTACGCGTGGCACCCGAGCACGTGAGCGATGCGGTGCTCTCCGTAATGGGCAAACCGAGCCGCGCCGTCTACGATGCGTTCTGTCGTAAATTTGAACGCTTGAACCGCGAATACGGACTCAAGCAGTACGTAGTACCGTATCTGATCTCGAGCCATCCCGGCTCGACGATGAAGGAAGCCGTGGACCTTGCCGAGGCCGTACGCGACATGGGCTACATGCCCGAGCAGGTGCAGGACTTCTACCCCACCCCGTCCACCATGTCGACCTGCATGTACTACACCGGCGTAGATCCGCGTACCATGCAGCCGATCTATGTGGCGCGCGACCCGCACGAGAAGGCCATGCAGCGCGCGCTCATCCAGTACCGCAAGCCCGAGAACTACAAGCTGGTGCGCGAGGCGCTGGAAAAGGCCGGCCGCCGCGACTTGATTGGCTACACCAAGCATTGCCTGATTCGCCCCGTGCCGCCACGCCCGGGCGAGACGTCTACTGGCGGTGGGCACGGCACCGGCAAGAAGGGCGGCAAGGCCCACGGTGGTGCTGGCGGCAAGGGGCCCAAGGGCAGCAAGGGGCACAGCGGCATGTCGCGCGCGCAGAACACCGCAGGCCGCAACCGCGCGGCGCAGGGACGACAAGGCGCCAACGGCGGCGGTCGCCGCAATTAGCACGACGCTGAGCCAGCGAGTCGCTTCATCGGCCCACGCGTGATTTCCCTAGGGGAAACACGCTTACGCCGCCTCTTGTTGTGATTTCCCTAAGGGAAACACGCCCAGGCACACCTAGCCGTGTTTTCCCTAAGGGAATCACGCTTGCTGGCGGGGACAATCTGTCTGACACGCTTGTTTGAGCGAGCGCATCGCCTCTACCAACACAAAGGCGGCGATGGCGACCACAATTATTACATCGAGAGGCGTGTTCACAAACCACAGCAGGCCCATGAGGTACGACCCGGCATTAAAGGCAAAGTGCAACAGGATCGTATAGCGAAGCTTTCCGGTCGTAACGAGCACCCAGCCAAAGATGAGGCCGGCGGCGCCCGCGTAGCAACCCTGCACCCAATTCATGTGCATAAAACCGAAGATCGCCGCCTGCAGCACAATCGCCGCGGCGATGCCCCAGGTACTCGGGGCCGCCCAGGGCACTATGGCGCTGTCTTGCGCGTTCGCGCGACGCCGGCGCTTCCAAAGTGGGCGGCACTGCGGATTAAACGCTCGGAGCGAAAACTCAAAAATAATGCCGCG
>URFP01000115.1:0-5491 GCA_900547235.1 uncultured Collinsella sp.
CGACCGACGTCGCCTTGTCCGAAATATAGTTGATATAGCTGGCATCGCCGCGCGGGTCGACGTCGGCACATTTAAAGCCCTCGGTCACCTGAACGCCGTCGGCCAAAAGGCCGCGCAAGCAGCCATCGATCTGCGTGCACATGGGCGTATCGCCCGCGTAGCCAATCACGTCTCCGGCGCTCACGATATCGCCGATCGCATGGTCGGACCTAAACACACCGGCAGCGGGGCTGTGGATAACACGTTCCTTGCCATAGCCGGCGATAATGCCCGGCACGCCCGTGTTGGGCTGGGGCGAACCTTGGGTAATGACACGGCCGAGAAAATGCCCGCGCATGGTCTCGACCACGGCGTCGCAATCGACCGGCGCGGTAAAGCCCGGCCCCACGGCAATGACGGCAGGCGCCATGTCGCGCGTGGTGCCCAAGTTGCGCTTGGCCAAAATCGCGTCGACCACAGCCGCGGGTTTCAGCTCGCCGAGCATCTTGGCCTGAGGGTCCACCACAACGGCGACGTCTCCGGCCCCGGTAATCTCAAGCGCCTCAGCCGGCGTCTGCGCCAAGCGAGCGCGAATGCCTTCGACCTCGACCTCGCCCAGGCGAATGGCCTCGCAAAAACTAATTGTGCGGCGGATGCACGTGGGAACCGCGATATCGGCCATAACGACCGACACGCCAGCGCGTACCAAACGGGCGGCGACGCCCGTGGCGATATCGCCGGCGCCGCGAACATAAACGAGCATTCCCGGGGCACCTCCCTGTGCTACGGTTTGAGCAGAGCAAAAGCGGTTCGACCGCTACTCTGATGATTATTTATTATCACAGTATTATACGGCGGTGAACAGATGGAAACGGTTAGCGGCAATCTTGCCTCGGCGCTCAGGATCGAGCCGGGCATTACCGCGATTATCGGCAGCGGCGGCAAGTCGACCTTGCTAAAGACGCTCGGCCTTGAGCTTATGCGCGCTGGCGGCCGCGTGCTCCTCTGCACCACCACGCATATGTTTCCCGTCGCCGGCGTGCCATGGGACGGGTCGAACCGTCGCCTGGACGCCGCACCTTGGAAGCCGGGCGCCTCGCATATCCCCGGTTGCACCTGCGAGGCCTGCGCGGGCCTTGTGCGCGGAAGCATCTGCCAGGCAGGCGTCTTGGACCCGGAGACAGGCAAGCTCTCCGCCCCCGCTGAGCCGCTCGACCAGCTGGCACAGCGCTTTGACTATGTATTGGCCGAGGCAGATGGCAGCAAGCGACTCCCGCTCAAGGCGCATGCCGCCTGGGAGCCGGTAATTCCAGCCGCCACGGCAAACGTTGTCTGGGTCGTCGGCGCCTCGGGGCTGGGCAAGCCCGTCGCCGAGGTTGTCCACCGCCCCGAGCTCTTCTGCGAGCGTTGCGGCTGCGAGCCCACCGACACCGCCACCCCAGGGCGCGTCGCCCAGGTGCTCAATGCCGAGATGCAGGCGTTGGGACTCTGCACCGCACGCGTCATGCTCAACCAAGTCGACACGCTCAGCGACCCCACGATGGCCGACCGCTTCGAGACAGCTCTCGACCGCCCCATCGTCGCCACCAACCTCAAGTAGCCGGCGCTGCCCCACCAGACCTATAAGTTGCGGTGGAATAGTTCCTGAAACGGCCTATTTGGCGGCTAAACAGGAACTATTTCACCGCAACTGCGGAGGGGACACGGCATCTTTGCTGCTAGCGGGGCACGTAGCGACCGGGTTGGGCTCCGGTGGGCTCGCCGTCGCGTGCCGCCAGCACGCCGTTCACAAACACGGCCTTGGCGCGGCCATGTGCCTCAAAGCCCTCGAGCGGCGTGTAGTCCACGGCCTGATGCTGCGTCGCGGCGCTAATCGTCCAGCGCGCCTTGGGATCCCACACGCACACGTCGGCATCGGCGCCCTCGGCAAGACAGCCCTTGTGCGGATACATGCCAAAGACGCGCGCCGGGTTCTCGCTCATCAGGCGGCACAGATCCTCGGGACCCAGCTGTCCCTCAAAGCTCGTAGCGATCGCGACGGGGCGATGCTCCACGCCGGGTCCGCCGTTGGGAATCGCGCGGAAGTCGTCGCGCCCGCGGTCCTTTTGCCCGTGCAGGTTAAAGCTACAGTGGTCGGTCGCAATCGTATCGATCTCGCCGGCCACAAGCGCCTCGCGCAGTGCCGCACGGTCGCCGGCATGGCGCAGCGGCGGACTCATCACGTACTTGGCGCCCGCAAAGCCGTCCTCGCCCTGCTCCAGATAGCAGGTATCGTCGAGCATCAGATACTGAGGGCATGTCTCGACATAGATGTTCTTCTGCCCGCGCGATTTGGCAGCGCGAATGGCCTCGAGCCCCAGCTTGGTCGAAAGGTGCACCACGTTGACCGGAGCGTCCCCGGCCAAGTGCGCCAGATACAGCAGGCGGCTCACGGCCTCGGCCTCACACACGTCCGGACGGCTGAGCGCATGGCCCTCGGGCCCGTGGATACCCTGCTCAAACACGCGCTTCTGCAGCGCGTTGACCAACGTGCCGTTCTCGCAATGCACGCACAGGATACCGCCCACGCGCTTGAGCTCCTCCAGCACCTCGAGCGTCTCGGCATCGTCCAGGCGCAGATGGTCGTAGGCAAAGTAGGTCTTAAACGACGACACGCCCGCCTCGCGCATGACCGAAAGATCGGCGCGGTTGCGCTCATTCCACTCGGCAAGCGCCATATGGAAGGCATAGTTGGCGGTGCAGGTGCCGTCGGCGCGATGATGCCACTCGACCAAGGCATCGGGCATGGTCACGCCGCGATCGGCCGTCGCGTAGTCCACAATGGTCGTCGTGCCGCCGCAGGCAGCCGCGCGCGTGCCGGTCTCAAAGCTATCGGCTGTCCAATCCATGCCGGTCCAGCACTGCATGTGCGTGTGCCCATCGATAAAGCCCGGGAACACCCAGCAGCCCGCAGCATCCTCGACGGTATCGCCCTCGGCCGGCTCAATCGCCGCGGCGATCCGCACGATCTTATCGCCATCCATGGCAAGATCGGCGCGGCGAAGCCCCTGGGGCGTCACGAGCGCACCGTTTTTGATGATGATCATAATTGCTCCTTATTGGTTGATGCAGTTGGCCACGCGATCAAAATACGAGCAGGCGGCGATATGCTCCGTTATGCGTCGCTGTCCCTTGGCGGTATCGACGTCCCACAGTTCGTAAGCACGCGCCTCGACCAGCACCACGTCGGTACGGTCCTTAAGGATCGAACCGCCGCCGTCCTTGCCCTCAAGACGCATAAGCGCATCGAACAATTCCGCCGGAAAGAGCACCGGGCTCGAAGGCTCGCCGTTGCACGCAAGACGCACCGGATGATTGCGGTCACGCTCGTCAAACGCACGAACCATACCCTCAAAAGAATCCGAACTCACAAGTGGCTGGTCGCCCGGCAAAAAGAGGCAACCTTTCCAGTTGCGTTCGACTCCCCACGAAAGGCCCGCACGGACGCTTTCGCTGCGCAGCTCGCCATCGTGCAGCACGCACGGGCAATGCTTGTCCTCGCAAATATGGGCGACCTCGGGCCAACGCGTCGAAACCACAACATCAAAGCCCCCGGGGACCGAATCGATGGTCCGGGCAATCAGCGGCTCGCCATAGATATCGGCGAGCATCTTGTTAGAGCCAAACCGCTTGCCCTCGCCCGAAGCCATAATGACGCAACCGAGTTTCATGGCGATACCTCCCCTGAAACCATCGTACCCATAACTCGCGTCGCGGGGCATCTACATCGAAAGCGCTTATCCCGCACGCCCACGATGCAAAAAGGGGCACCCCGCCGGTTGGCAGAGCGCCCCCTTTACATGGCTTACCTCAGCGCGGCTTTAGGCCTGGAACCAACGGGCGGTGTTGCGCTCGTCGAGGGCCTTGAGGGTAGCGGCGGGATCGGCAACCTTCTGCAGGAACATCATGGCTGCGATGGCGTACGGCTTGTAGCTGGCCTCCTTGTACATGCCCACGCGGTGCATGTCAAAGACGTCGGCGTTGACCTCGCCGCGCTCGCAGGAGACACCGGAGATGTCGGCGGGCAGCGGGTGCATAAAGATAGTGTCCTGGCCGTTGGCGGTCTTCTCCATGAGCTCGGTCGTGGAGCACCAGTCCTGATGGGTGGCGTTCTGAGCGAGCAGCTCCTTCTCGAGCGCTGCGATGCCGGCGTCGTCGCCCTCCGCGTACAGGTTGGTACGCTTCTCCATGGCGGCAAACGGAGCCCAGCTCTTGGGGATCACGATGTCGGCGCCCTCGAAGGCCTCGGCCATGGTGTTGACCTGCTTAAAGGTGGTGCCGGACTCGGCGGCGTAGCCCTTGGCGCGCTCGACGACCTCGGGCATGAGGTCGTAGCCCTCGGGGTGGGCCAAAGTGACGTCCATGCCAAAACGGGGCAGCAGGCTGATCAGCGACTGCGGACAGGACAGCGGCTTGCCGTAAGAGGGCGAGTAGGCCCAGGTGACGGCAACCTTCTTGCCCTTGAGGTTCTCGAGGCCGCCAAACTCGTTGATGAGGTAGAGCATGTCGGCAGAGGACTGCGTGGGGTGATCGGAGTCGGACTGCAAGGAGATGAGCGTGGGACGGTGATCCAGAACGCCGTCCTCGTAGGCCTGCTGGACAGACTCGGAGACCTCGGCCATGTAGGCGTCGCCCTTGCCGATGTACATGTCGTCGCGGATGCCGATGACGTCGGCCATGAAGGAGATCATGGTAGCGGTCTCGCGGACGGTCTCGCCGTGAGCGATCTGGGACTTCTTCTCGTCCAGGTCCTGCAGCTCGAGGCCGAGCAGGTTGGCGGCCTTAGAGAAGGAGAAGCGCGTACGGGTGGAGTTGTCGCGGAACAGGGAGACGGCCAGGCCCGAGTCGAAGATCTTGGACGAAACGTTGTTCTCACGCAGCTCGCGCAGGGCGTCGGCAACGATGTAGAGAGCCTTGAGCTCATCGGTGGTCTTATCCCAGGTGTGCAGGAAGTCGCTGCCGTACATGCCCTTAAAATCGAGGCCGTTCAGCTGCTCGACGAGCTCGGTAAACTTGGCGTCCATGTAAATATCCTTTCCATAGATGAAACGATCGCAATGAGTAGATGTGCTCCGGCATGCGCGTGTGGCTAGAACATGCAGAGCGCTATGACGAGGACCCGCTACCGTTGAGGAAGCATGGGAGATAACGACCGCGGGCCCCAAGTCAACAGGGGGTGCCGGGGACACAGGCTGTCCCCGGCTCAACAAGATCAAGGAATGGGACTAGTCGATCTTGTTGTTGGTCAGACCGGCGCGGAACACGGTGGCGTCGCCATCGGCCTGGCTCGGATCGTAGAGGTTCAGGGCAGCCACATACATGGCGGCAGCGGTGACCAGGTCGTCCTTGTAGGTGACCTCGTTGGGAGCGTGAGCCTGAGACTCGGCACCCGGGCCAAAGCCAACGCAGGGGATGCCGTAGCGGCCCTGGATGGAAACGCAGTTCGTGGAGAAGGTCCACTTGTCGCACAGCG
>URFP01000116.1:0-5430 GCA_900547235.1 uncultured Collinsella sp.
TGTTGTCGGAGCGCAGCCAGGGAGCCTTAGCCAGGTCGGATGACTTGGGCGCAGGCGCGGCGGCGGGCTTAGGCCCGGGGACCGGAGCAGCCGGTTTGGGCGCAACGGGTTCAGGCGCCGACGGGGTCGGTGCCATCACCGGCGTCGCTTGCTGCTGCGGAGCGCTGGCGCTCGAGGATGCAGGGGCCGCCGAGGACACGGGTTGCGGGTCCGCAGATGCCGCAGCCCGTGCAGATGGAGAATGCTCCTCATGTTGAGGAGCCGGCGTGCCACCCCCATCCAGGACGTAGTCGACGGTACGACGACCGAAGACCGCACTGACTGTCGGCAGGACCACCGACTGTGTGTCGGCGCGTCCGAGCATCTTGATGGCAAAGGTCGAGCCCGCGGGGAACGAGACCGTGAGCTTGGAGCCGTCGTCGGCCGTGGCGCGGGCGTTGAGCAGGAGCCCTGCATAGGAGGCTTGCTGAGCTTTGACGCGCTCGACGACCTCGGCCCATTTGCGCTGGAGCTCGCCGGCATCCTCGACCGCGGGAGTCTCGGCGGCGCCGGCGGCGGCAACCTGAGCGGCAGTGTTGGGCTTGGACACCGGCACGGTCGATGCCGCAGGCGCGGGAGCCGCAACGGGTTGAGGTGCAGGCGTTACAGGTTTGGGCGCCGACGCAGGAGCCGCGGACTTGGACGCAGACTGGGCCGCCGGAACAGCAGCGCCGCGGTCCCAAGGCATACCGCCCTGATGCGCGGACGTAGCAGCGGGGGCGGCAGTCGCCGCGGGAGTAGCGGCTCGGGCACCCGAGATCAGCGTCGGCTGCTGGGCAGCAACGGATACGGATGCTGCAGGCGCGGCGGCCTGAGCAGCAGCCACGCTCGCCGGTACCGCAGCGTTGGCAACCATGGCCTCCAAACGCGCAACGCGCTCGGCCAAAGCCTCAATCGTCAAATCGGCCTCGGGACGCGTCAGGCGGGTGCAGGCGATCTCGAGCACCAGGCGCACGTCGCTCGCACCCCTCATCTCCAAGGCGGCATCGTCGAGCACCGTCAGCACGCGGGCCAAACGATCGGCAGGATGCTCGCCAAAGGCAGCGGCCTCGGCAGCAAGCGCCTCGGCCTGTTCGGCCCCGCCCTCAAACAGCTCGGCACGGGCGCCGGCGACGCAGGCAACATACACGTCGCGCACGTGCGCCACCAGGTCGCGCGTCAGTTCCAGCAGATCGTTGCCTTCCTCGACCTGCGCGCGAATAAGCCTATACAGATCGGCGACATCACGATCGGCAATGGCGCGCGCAAACTCGCCCAGAATCTGGTCCGAAACTTCGCCCAAAAGCGAGCGGGCATCGTCCGCATGCACGGAGCCGTTGCCAAAAACGCTCAGCTGCTCCAACGTAGAGAGCGCGTCGCGCATGCCGCCCTTGGCATGGCGCGCCACGATGCCGAGCGCCTCGTCGTCGTAATCGAAGCCCTCCTGCTCGCACACGTAGGACAGGCGATGCTCAATATCCTCGTTGCCAATGCGATGGAAATCGAAGCGCTGGCAGCGCGAAAGGATGGTCTCCAGGATCTTTTGCGGATCGGTGGTGCACAGCACAAAAATCACGTGCGCCGGCGGCTCCTCGAGCGTTTTGAGCAGCGCGTTAAACGCCGCCGTCGTGAGCATGTGGACCTCGTCGATGATATAGATCTTGTACTTGCCGCGTACCGGGGCAAAGTTGACGGAGTTGATGATCTCCTCGCGCACGTTGTCTACGCCGGTACGGCTTGCGGCATCGAGCTCGTAGACATCGGGGTGGTTGCCCTCGGCGATGAGCTCGCATTCCTCACAGGTGCCGTCGGGCATGCAGCCGCTCGCACCCTCGGCGCGCGCCGCCTCGGCATTGCGGCAGAGCAGCGCCTTGGCAAGAATACGCGCCATGGTGGTCTTGCCCGTGCCGCGCGGACCGCAAAACAGGTACGCGTGGGACAGGCGCCCCTCGGTAATGGCGTGTTCGAGCGTCGAGACAATATGTTGCTGGCCCACCACGGAGTCGAAGGTGAGCGGGCGATACTTTCGATACAACGATTCCATGGGTGCTCCCCCGGGTATACTGAGTCTTGTTGCCGCGACGGCCATGCGGTCGCACGGCATACTGCATCCATAATAACCCGTACGGCGAGCCCGCCGCGATAGGAGTCCAAAGAGCATGGCAGACGCAGAGAGCAACCTCGTTCCCTCCGAAGCAGCCGACCAGGTCGAGGTCGCGCTCGAGGCGCAGGCAGCAGCCGATGACGGCATCCTGTACCTCAACGAGTATCAGTACGAAAACGACCTCGTCACCGATTTCGCCCGCTTGGTTGCCTCGCCCAGGCGCCGCGGCTCCCTGTACGTCGCCGCCGCGATTGCCGCGCTCATCGGCATCGGCATGCTGGTGGCCGGCGGCAGCTGGATCAAGTTCGGCGTCGTGCTGATCGTGTTCGGCGCCTTTTTGGCCTGGTGGAGCAAAAACCTGCACCACACCCTCGCCCGCGACTTTATCGACGCCGTCGAGGCAGACGAGTCCATGGGTGGCCGCTATCGCCGCGTCGCCGCCAACGAGGACGGCCTGATGGTCTGGGGCAGGAGCGGCAAGTCGCAGTTCTTCCCGTTTGAGAAGCTCGACCACGTACTCGACGGCGAGCGCATCTTTGTGGCCATGTTCGCCGACCAGGGCGTGACGATTCCCAAGGACACCTTTGTCCGCGGCGATGCCGAGCAGTTTGGTCCCTTCCTTAAGGCGCGTATCAACAAAAAACTCCGCATCGAGACCAAACGCAAGAAGATGAAGGCCGAAAAGGCCGCTGCCAAGGCCAAACAGGGCGACCAGCCCAAAAAGGACGCTCCCAAGCAGCGTAGGCAGAAGAAGAACAAGAAGAAGCGCTAAGGCCAAGTCAGATAGGCCACCTCGCCCCGCTACCCTCACCATGCGCCCGAGCGTGCTAAACTAGCAGCATCTATGCCACCGCGAATGGCTCGGCCCCGCGCCCGCCGCTCGCAAATGAACTTTAAACGCACGAGGGTTGGCCATGCCGCTTTTCTCGCAACATACCGCCCGGTTCTCTCCGGACGTTCCCTTGGAGGGCACCAGCTCTCGCGAGCTGCTCAAGCGGTACCAACCGCTCGAGACGCTTGCGACCGGCGGTTTTGGCTCCATCGAGATCTGCCGCGACACGCACTTGCGCCGTCGCGTGGCCATTAAGCGCATCCCCCTTATCAACGGCGCCGGCATGCCCGCCAGCGACATCATGGATGTCCTGCGCGAGGCACACACCGCCGCCATGCTTCAACATCCCAATATCGTGCAGGTTATCGACTTTACGCACGATACCGCCTATGCCTACCTAGTCATGGAATATGTCGACGGCATGTCGCTCGCCGAGTTTTTGCATCGCGTGGACGGCCATTCGCTCACCTTTGACGAGGCCGCGGCCATTGCCGACGCGCTGGGCCAGGCGCTCACCTTCGCCCATAGCAACGGCGTGCTCCACCTGGACATAAAGCCTGCCAACGTGCTCATCGACCACTCGGGCAACGTTAAGCTCACCGACTTTGGCATGGCACGTCTGTCGTCTGCCGGCGGCTTTGGCGGCTCGCGCGGCGGCACCATCGGCTACATGCCGCCTGAGCAGCTCGACATCGAGACTGGCACGGTCGACGAGCGCGCCGACGTCTTTGCCCTTGCCTGCGTCATTTACGAGAGCCTGTGCGGCAGCGCCCCCTTTATGGCGGCAACGCCCGCCGACTCGCTCGGCCGCATCATCGGCGGTGCCACCTACCCCAGCGAGCTCATCCCGCACTTTCCCCCGGGAGCCGAGAGGGCGCTCATGAGCGCCCTCTCCCCCATGCCGCAGGACCGCCCCAACAGCATCGAGGCACTTTGCGACCAGCTCCTTGCCGGCCTAGGCAACGTGCGCGAGGGCCGTCGCAGCCTGGAGCAAATGGTGGGTGAGCTTTCGGATGACGAGCGCGCGGCAGACGATATCGAATCGTTGCCCTATGAGGATGACACCATCGAGGTCGACCCCGCACTCGGCTGGGCCGGCACGCGCTGGAGCCACGCGCGCAGCTACACCATGCGCGCCATCTCGGCGCTAACGTGTGGTGCCTTTAGCTTTTTGATCATGCAGACGGCTGGCGTCGCGGCGCTTCCCGGACTTATTGCCGCGGCCATCGCGATTGGAGCGGCCGCCGGCCTGGCCCCGCAGATTGGCTCGGCTATCTCGGCCGTGGGCTTTTTGGTACTTATGGCCAACGCCACCATGCGGGCGCAGGGCATCCTGTCGATGCTGCCCGTCGCGGTGCTCTTTGCCGCCACCATGTCCGGTTGGTGGATCGCCTGGGGCCGCACCGAGGCAGCCGCGAGCGCTGCGCTCACCTGTGCGGTGGCACTTGGCTGTCTAACGGGCGACGCCCTCCTTGCCGCCGGGGTCGCCGCCGGCATCGCGGCCTTTTGGCTCGGCCCGGCAAGCGCCGCGGCCGCCACGGGGGTGGGCGCGCTTTTTGGCCGCCTGGCTACGGTTGCACTTTCTGCCGGAGGCGTACTGGGGCTCGGCAATGTTGCCGCGGCGCTGGGAGACATGCTCTCCTGGGCTGCCATCGTACTCGTCGCGGCGACAGCTGCGCTGACATCTCTGCTGCTCAACGCCCATGCCAAGCGTGCCGAGCAGGGCTCGAACCTAACTGCAATCGCTGCCATCGCCGGCTGCGGAATAGGCTCCGCGGCGTCGCTCTGTCTTGCACACCATATGGAAATTGCCAGCCTTGCGGCCGCGGTCGTCGTCAAGGCGGCGGTTGCGGGAACCCTATCCTCTATAATCGTTGGGATATGCCTATATTTGCTCGGATACCAAAGAACCTATACGGAGAGTGATCTTTCGTGAACTTCCTGAACATCTTCGAGGACCACGTGGCCGGCATCTTCGGTGCCACCCGTGCCCCGTTCTCCTTTAAGAAGCTTGCCAAGCAGGCCGCTCGCGACATGGAGGATCAGACTCTGGTGATCAACGGCGTCAACACCGCGCCGGCACTCTATACCATCCTGATCGCCGTCGATGACGATCCCATGCTCGCCCCGTTCTACCCCGAGCTTTCGCGCGAAGTCCGCGAGTTTGTGAAGGCACAGGCCGAAAAGCGCCACTATGTGTTTGTCGGCGAACCCCTCGTTCGCTTTATGATCGACCCGCAGCTGCGTGCCGGTAAGTTCTCGGTCTTTGCCGAGAACGTCGACGCCCCCACACTCGGTCGCCTGTACGAGGAAGAGCGCGCCTACCAGAATGGCCTGGGCCAGAACAACTCGGCCGCAAGCCGTGCCGTCAGCGCCCCCCGCGCCGGCAAGCAGCAATTCGCCGCTCCGCAACAACAGCACCCCGCCGCCATGCCCCAGCAGCCGGCGTCGTACTTTACGCCTTCTACCTGATCCA
>URFP01000117.1:0-5410 GCA_900547235.1 uncultured Collinsella sp.
TTAATGGATGGAAACGGACGTTCTATCGGGACACACATTTTGTCCTATAAGCCTTGAATGGTTGTCGGTTGATACTGGCTTGCAGGGCGTATCGAGAGCTTCCGTGGCCCTTGAAGACGGGTGGCAGAACTGCCGAGTTCATCATCGAGACTTGCATCAAGCGCGTTGGCATAGCTTTTGACGGTAAGGCTTGGACGATTATTGTCCTGGCTGATGTGCATGGCGATGAGTTGTTCGGTGCGATCGGTAACAAGTTCGCGCGCGGCTTCGGCGGCCTGGTTGTTGGAGAGGTGCCCCTTTGTGGACAGGATGCGCTCCTGAAGAAAGCGTGGGTACGGTCCTTCGCGCAACATAGTTACATCGTGGTTGCTTTCGAGCGCGAGAACTCGACAGTCTTTGAGGATGCCCATGGCCTTGCTCGATAACTCTCCGGTGTCGGTGGCAAACCCAATGGAATCATCAAGAGCATTAAATCGATAGCCGACAGGATTGATGACATCGTGCGATGTTGAGTAGGTTTGCACGTGGATGCCGGCAATGGGGAGCGTGTCGCCGGGGTCAAATTCCTCTACAGGCAGGTGCGCGAGGTTTTCTTTGCATGAAAGGGTGTCCCTGCTGGCAAAGAGGGGACCATGCCAGTGCTTGCACCATACATCGAGCCCCTTGATATGGTCACCATGCTCATGGGTGATTACTAGAGCGGCGACGTCGTCTGCCGAGAGGCCAAGCTCCGCCATGCGTTTAAGTGTCTCGCGGCGGGACAGGCCATCATCGATCATGATGAGACCTTGCGGTCCCTCGATGAGCGCGCAGTTGCCTTTTGAGCCGCTGCCGAGGATATGAAGGTGCAGACGAGACATAAGATTCCAAAAGATACAATGGGTGCGAACGAATAGAGGAGGAAGCAAATGCCAACGGTATCTCAGCACTATGGACATCATGCCGCGCCGAGGACGGATAAGAGCGCCCTGGCAACGCGGCAGGCCGCTGCCCCCGTAGTGCTCATGGTATCAGGCGGTGCGGACTCGACGGCGCTGCTCCTTATGGCTTGCACATCAAAGTTGGATATCCAGGACGGGCGCGGCGTCGCTCCCATTGCGCGCGAGCGATTGCACGTGCTGCATGTAAACCATCATCTGCGCGGGGAGGCATCCGATGGCGACGAGGCCTTTGTACGTGACCTGTGCGCGCAATACGGCTTGCCGCTGTGTGTTGAGCATGCCTATTTTGATGACGAATCGGGCAATATCGAGGCTGCGGCTCGCGAGGTGCGCTATGCCGCGGTACGGAGATATGTTCGCGAACTTTGTGCCGAATCGGGCGCACCGCGGACGGCGGCTCGTATCTGTACCGCGCATACTTCGTCGGACCGCGCGGAAACATTTTTGATGAATGCCATTAAAGGGTCGGGTCCCGCGGGTCTATCGAGCATTCCGCGCCGTCGGAACATTGTGGTGCGCCCCTTGCTCGACCTCACGCACGATGAGCTCGTGAGCTATCTGCAGGTGCACGGTCAGCCATGGCGGGAAGATGAAAGCAACGAGGACGTTTCGTACCTGCGCAACTATGTACGCCATCGGGTGATGCCGGTGGTGGCACAGCGCAACGCGAGCGTCTGCAAGACGATTGGCGCCGCCTGCGAGATCTTAGGCGATGAGGATGCCTTTCTTTCTCAGCTTTCGGCACAGGCGTTTCGAAGCTGCCTGCGCAAGGAAGCGGCGGGCGCACTGGTGCTCGATGCGCGCCGTCTTGCCGCGGCCGAGGTGGTGATTGCGCGGCGCATGGTGCGACTGGCAATTAAGCGCATCGACCCCGATGCTCGGCCGGAGATGCGGCATGTGGAGCGCGTGCTCGCCTGTGTTGCCGAGGGTGCGGGCTCGGTCACACTCCCGGCGGGAATTGATGCGCGCGTGGAGTTTGGAATGCTGGCACTCAAGGCTCCGGTGGCGCGCGAGGGCTTAGTTGCCGACTGGATTTCCGTTCCCGGGCGCCTGTCGTTGGGGGCGGGGCGTATGCTGGTGGCCGAGCCGATGGCCGTTGAGCCGGGATACGATGTCGTGCGTCGAGCCCGCGAGCTTGTGGCTGCCGGAGAGGTGGCCGCTATCGTGGATGCAGCAGCCTTGGGCTTTGCCGACCGCGATAGCGAGCGGATGCTCGCTGGCTCGTGCGGAGAGATTCCCGCTGAGGCTCGATCGGCGCGCTTGTGGGTGGATAACCCTGTGCCGGGGGATGTGATGTGCCCGCTGGGAATGAGTGGTCGAAGCAAGAAAGTGTCCGACCTGCTCAACGAGGCGCGCATTCCCGTTTCCGAACGCTCTGGCGTGCCCGTGGTAAGAACGGCTCCGGGAGGAGCTGTGGTGTGGGTCGCGGGCGTTCGGGCCGACGAGCGTTTTAAATGCACGGCTGCAACGCGCGTGGCATATCTGCTCCGCGTAGTCGATGCGGAATAGCGCCTTGCGCCTACTATTCTGTGCGACGTTGACGGTATTCCCGCGCTGATGGCGCACGGGCTGGTAAATATACCCCGTGCGCTGCTAGAATGTGTAGTTCGCGTCCATACGGCGGTGTGTGGGCGATAAGCACAAGAAAGGGTTGTCATGGCTTCTCAACATCCGGATATCGAGAAGGTTCTGTTTACGCAGGAGGATATCGACGGTATCGTCTCTCGCCTAGGCGAGCAGATTACTCGCGACTACGCGGGTAAGGATCTGGTGCTGATTGCGGTCCTACGCGGCGCCGTGGTCTTTATGGGCGACCTGATGCGCAAGATCGAGCTGCCGACCAACATCGATTTCATGGCTGTTTCGAGCTACGGCGACGGCGTGAAGTCCTCCGGCATCGTGCGTATCATTAAGGACCTGGATATCGACATCCGCGGTCGCGACGTGCTGATCGTCGAGGACATTCTGGACTCGGGCCTGACGCTCAAGTACCTGATGAAGAACCTCGAGAGCCGCAAGCCCGCTTCTCTGGAGGTCGCCGCCTTCCTGTGGAAGGACGTTGAGGACCGTACCTCGGCCGTCACGCCCAAGTATGTTGGAACCCATTGCCCCGATGCCTTTGTGGTGGGCTACGGCCTCGACTATGCCGAGCGCTATCGCAACCTTCCGTATCTGGGCATTTTGAAACCGGAGGTTTATTCGTAAGATGCCCGACGACCGTAACGATAACAATTCCCAGACTCCCCGGGAGCCTAAGATCCCGGGGATGCCCGGAGGCAAGAAGCCCACGCGTACGGGCTGGCTGTATTTTATTTTGGCTTGCGCGCTTCTGGGCTACGCCTTCTTTAACATGGGCTCCGGCTTTGCCAATTCCAGCAATACCGTAAAGCTCGCGACGAGTGAGATGGTCAATGCCATTAAGCAGGACCGTGTCGAAGATTTGACCTATACGGTTCAAGACGGAAGCGTGGCGGGCCATTACTGGAAGACAAAAAAGGACAAGGGCGACACGAGCGAGCTCAAGAGCTTCTCCTCGACCTATGTCGGCTCCGATTCGCTTGTCGAGCTTATGGCAGAGCACCCCGATACTAAGTACATCGTCAACACCAATGACCCCGATTTTTGGGCCGACTTTGCGATGAGCGCGCTGCCGACGATTGCCCTGATCGCCATCATGTTCTACTTTATGCGCCAGATGATGGGCGCCAACAACAGGAACATGCAGTTTGGCAAGACCAACGCCAAGACCAACGAGGCAACGCGCCCCAAGGTCAAGTTTGAGGATGTTGCCGGTGTAGACGAGGCAGTCGAGGAGCTCGAGGAGATTCGCGACTTTTTGAGCGATCCGGACCGCTATCGCAAGCTGGGCGCCAAGATCCCGCGCGGTGTTTTGCTGGTGGGCCCTCCGGGTACCGGTAAGACGCTGCTGGCCAAGGCCGTTGCCGGCGAGGCCGGTGTGCCGTTCTTTAGCATCTCGGGCTCCGACTTTGTCGAGATGTTCGTGGGCGTCGGCGCCAGCCGCGTGCGCGACCTCTTTAAGGAGGCCAAGTCTCAGGCCCCGTCGATCATCTTCATCGATGAGATTGATGCCGTGGGACGTCAGCGCGGAGCCGGCTTGGGCGGCGGTCACGACGAGCGCGAGCAGACGCTCAACCAGCTGCTGGTCGAGATGGACGGTTTTGAGGAGAGCGAGTCGGTCATCCTGATCGCCGCCACCAACCGCCCCGACATTCTGGATCCGGCGCTGCTGCGTCCCGGCCGTTTTGACCGTCAAGTTACGGTCGACCGTCCAGACGTAAAGGGCCGCGAGCAGATCTTGCGCGTGCATGCCGAGAACAAGCCGATGGACGAGGACGTTAAGTTTGAGAAGCTCGCCCAGATGACCGTTGGCTTTACCGGCGCCGACCTGGCGAACTTGCTCAATGAGTCTGCACTGTTGGCTGCCCGCCGTCATCGTTCTGTGATCTCGATGGACGAGGTCGAGGAATCGATGGAGCGCGTGATTGCCGGACCGCAGCGCAAGGGTCGCGTGATGACCGAAGCTGAGCGCACCACGATTGCCTACCACGAGAGCGGCCACGCTTTGGTGGGTCACATCCTGGAGCACTCCGATCCGGTCCACAAGATCTCGATTGTCAGCCGCGGCCAGGCTTTGGGTTACACACTACAGCTTCCGCAGGAGGATCACTTCCTCAAGACCAAGAACGAGATGCTCGACGAGCTTGCCGTGTTCTTGGGCGGCCGCGTTGCCGAGGAGCTTATGTGCGACGACATCACGTCGGGCGCGAGCAACGACCTGGAGCGCGCAACCAAGATGGCGCGCGAGATGGTCACGCGTCTGGGCATGAGCGAGGAGCTGGGCACGCAAGTGTTTGGCGAGGCACAGCACCAGGTGTTCCTTGGTCGCGATTACGCCGATCACCAGGATTACTCCGAGGAGACGGCGCGTCGCATCGATATCGAGGTTCAGCGCATCATGCGCGAGGCCCATCGCCGTGCGGTCGAGATTCTGGATGCCCGTCGCGATCAGCTCGATCTGATGGCGACGGTGCTGCTCGAGCGCGAGACCGTCGAAGGCGACGCCGTGAATGCCCTGCTCGACAACGAGTGGGACGCTTACCTTGAGCGCGAGGGCGATATCCTGGCGGCCAAGGAGGAGCGCAACGCCAAGGCTGCCGGTATGCCGACCAAGAAGCGCACGCCTCGCATGAGCGAGGAGGAGCTTGCGGCAGACGCCGCGGCTTTTGCGCAGGCGGCCATGCAGGAGGACGCCGGCGTCGCGTCTGAGGATGCTGACGATGCCGAGAGCGCTGACGAAAAGAAGGCCGGCGGCAATACTGACGTCGACGAGTAATCTTTGTAGCAAAAGCCTCCGCGGGGAAACCTGCGGAGGCTCTTTCTTTTGAGCGATATGGGGCCATCTGTTGATTGGGGACAGACTTAAATGAGCGTTTTCACGCATTTAAGTC
>URFP01000118.1:0-5334 GCA_900547235.1 uncultured Collinsella sp.
GCGGCGATGTGCGCGTGCTGCTTTCGGGCGAACGCGTGGCACTCAACTACCTGCAGCGCATGAGCGGTATCGCTACCTACACGCACAGCATGGCCGCGGCGCTCGAGGGCACCAAGACCGTGCTTGTCGACACACGCAAGACCACGCCGGGCATGCGCGTGTTTGAGAAGGCGGCGGTCGAGATCGGCGGCGGCAGCAACCACCGCTACAACCTGTCGACGGCCGTCATGCTCAAGGACAACCACATCGACGCCGCCGGCGGCGTGACGCGTGCGATCGAGATGGCGCGCGCCCATGCATCGTTTACCACGACGGTCGAGATCGAGTGCGAGAACCTGGACATGGTGCGCGAGGCCGTGGAAGCCGGCGCCGATATCATCATGTTCGACAACATGACTCACGACGACATGGCTGCCGCGATTGAGCTTATCGCCGGCCGCGCCAAGACCGAGTGCTCGGGCAACGTGGATGCCAGCAATATCCGCGCCCTGGCTGATCTGGGCGTCGACTACATTAGCTCGGGCGCCCTGACGCACTCCGCGCCGATCCTCGACCTCTCGCTCAAGCACCTGCGTCTGCTGGACGGTAAATAATGAATGCCCGCGAGCGTCGCCGTGCCATCATGGCCGTGCTCGAGGGAGCCACGGAGCCCGTATCGGGCAGCGCGCTTGCCCGCGAGGTTAGCGTGAGCCGTCAGGTCGTGGTTCAGGATATTGCCCTGTTACGTGCCGATGGGCACGATATCGTGGCGACCAACCGTGGTTATGTGCTGCAGGAGGCCCCCAGCAGCCCCGCCGTGCCCACGCGCTTGGTCAAGGTTCGCCACAGCGTGGAGCAGGCAGGCGATGAGCTCACGAGTATCGTCGACGCCGGTGGCGCCGTGCTCAACGTGATCGTCAATCACCGCGTGTACGGTAAGATCACGGCCGACTTGGACATTCGCAATCGTCGCGATGTTGAGCGCTACCTGCACGATATCGAGAGCGGCAAGAGCTTTCCACTACTAACGGTGACGAGCGGCTACCACTTCCATCGCATTGCGGCGGAGGACGAACAGACCCTCGACGAGATCGAGGCCATGCTCAAGGAGAAAGGCTACCTTGCCGATTTAATGCCCTACGAGGACGATCTCTCTTAGCCGACGCTGCAAACGCTCCTAAGCGGCAATCTGACGTTCAATCGTCGGTCGCGTACCAAAGTACGCTTCCCTCCTCTTTCACGTCACCTTGCTCGCTTAGGGGCGTTTTCGCTGACGTGAGCTCAACCTGCGACGGTGCCAAATTAGTTATCCGCACAAAAAAGGAGGCCTCCGCGGCGATGCGGAAGCCTCCTTTTTTGTGCACGGTGTACTTTTGAGTGTGCAAGTGGGGGAGTTGTTACTCCTCGACGATCTCGGTGATCGCGCCAGCGGGGCAAGCGTCCTGGCAAGCGCCACAGGCGACGCAGGAGTCCTCGTCGGCGACGGTAGCGACGTCCTGGAGCTCCAGAACGCCAGCGGGGCAGGAGTCGACGCAAACGCCACAAGCGATGCACTCGTCGGCATCAATTACGGGATGAGCCATGGTAGTTTCCTCTCTGTTGACCGACGCTACAGGCGATGCGCGCCGGTTTGATTCGGGCAAAAACATACCACGGGAGCGACCGTTTGCAATACCCTCTGGCCGGCATCTTCATACCGTTCGCCGAGTATGCCAAGGTTTACTAAAAAACGCGCAGGTGGGGCCGTTGAGCTGCGCAAATGTTAGCTAAAGGTGACTTGTAATATTGAGCTATTGAGCGCGCCTGCGGAAAGGGCATCCCGTTATTTGGCCGAAAACCGGGTCGCAGTTTCCGGTTAGGCCCGCTAGCGGAAACTGCGAGCCGGCATCAGCTCTCAAAACGGGACGAGCTTTCCGCAAGGCAGCTCCAGACACCTTCGGACCCAAGCCTCAGCCATCTCTACATAGATCTCAATAGATCTGCCGAGAACTCAAACAGTGCATCTACCTGCGCATTTGAGAACCTAAACTCTCAGAGATAAGAAATCTTATATGAATTGACTTAGATTTTGTATATTCCGGCCCATAAGGGGATACACTACATCCTGAAAGACAAGCCGAAGCGCCACACGACAGACCGTCGAGCGGCGCGAACGCAAAAGAGAGAGGGAATTTCTAATGAGTAAGATTCTTGGTATCGACCTTGGTACTACTAACTCCGCTATGGCCGTCCTCGAGGGCGGTTCTCCGACCATTATCGTGAACGCCGAGGGCGACCGTACCACCCCGTCTGTCGTGGGCTTCCGTGCTGACGGCGACCGCGTCGTGGGTAAGGCCGCTAAGAACCAGGCTGTCACCAACCCCAAGAACACCGTGTTCTCCATCAAGCGCTTCATGGGCCGCAAGTACTCCGAGTGCACCTCCGAGATCAAGACCGTGCCGTATGAGGTCAAGGAGGGCCAGGGTGGCCGTGCCGTCGTCGATATCGAGGGCAAGGATTATACCGCCGAGCAGGTGAGCGCCATGACGCTCGCAAAGATGAAGGCCGACGCCGAGAAGTATCTGGGCGAGACCGTCACCGACGCCGTCATCACCGTCCCGGCCTACTTCAACGACGCCCAGCGTCAGGCCACCAAGGACGCCGGTAAGATCGCCGGCCTCAACGTCAAGCGTATCGTCAACGAGCCGACCGCTGCTGCTCTGGCCTATGGCCTGGACAAGCAGGGCTCCGACCAGCGCATCCTGGTCTTCGACCTGGGCGGCGGCACCTTCGACGTCTCCATCCTCGACCTCGCTGACGGCGTGTTTGAGGTTCTGTCCACCTCGGGCGACAACCACCTGGGCGGCGACGACTGGGATCAGCGCGTCATCGACTGGATGGCCGATAAGTTCCAGCAGGAGAACGGTGTCGACCTGCGTCAGGACCCCATGGCCCTGCAGCGTCTGAAGGAGGCCGCCGAGAACGCCAAGAAGGAGCTCTCCGCAGCCCAGCAGTCCACCATCAACCTGCCGTTCATCACCATGAACCAGTCTGGCCCGCTGCACCTCAACTACACGCTGACCCGCGCCGAGTTCGAGAAGATCACCCGCGACCTGCTCGAGCGCTGCAAGCAGCCTGTCACCAACGCCCTGCGCGACGCCAAGCTTAAGCTCTCCGATCTGACCGAGGTCATCCTCGTCGGCGGCTCCACCCGTATGCCCGCCGTCCAGGATCTGGTCAAGACCATGACCGGCAAGCAGCCCAACATGTCCGTGAACCCCGACGAGGTCGTTGCCGACGGCGCTGCCGTCCAGGGCGGCGTGCTCACCGGCGACGTCGAGGGCATCCTGCTGCTCGACGTTACCCCGCTGTCGCTGGGCGTCGAGACCATGGGCGGCATCATGACCAAGATGATCGACCGCAACACCACGATCCCGACCTCCAAGACCGAGGTCTACTCCACCGCTGCCGACAACCAGACCAGCGTCGAGATCAACGTGCTCCAGGGCGAGCGCGAGCTTGCCCGCGATAACAAGTCGCTCGGTAAGTTCCAGCTGACCGGTATCCCGGCTGCCCGCCGCGGTGTGCCGCAGATCGAGGTCACCTTCGACATCGACGCCAACGGCATCGTCAAGGTCTCTGCTAAGGACAAGGGCACCGGCAAGGAGCAGCAGATCACCATTTCCGGCTCCACCGCGCTTTCCGACGACGAAGTCGATCGCATGGTCAAGGACGCCGAGGCTCATGCCGAGGAGGACAAGAAGCAGAAGGAAGAGGTCGAGGTCCGCAACCAGACCGACAGCCTGTGCTACTCCACCGAGCAGACCCTCAACGAGCTGGGCGACAAGGTTTCCGCCGATGTGAAGTCCAAGGCCGAGGCCGCTATCGCCGACGCCAAGAAGGCGCTCGAGGGCTCTGACGTCGAGGCCATCAAGGCCGCTGGCGAATCCCTGCAGTCCGTAGCCTACGAGCTGGCTCAGGTTGTCTACGCCGACGCTCAGCAGCAGACCGACGGCGCCGCCGGTGCCCAGCCTGCCGACGATGACGTTGTCGACGCCGACTACGAGGTTGTGGACGACGAGGACAAGTAATCATGTCCGCCCGTAAAGCTCGCACGGAGGCGGCCGCCGCTGGCGCCGCCCCCGTTGACTCTGAGGAGAAGGACGTGAAGATTCCCGTAGAGGCCGTCGACGATACCGAGGCCAACGAGGCCGAGGCCGCCGAGGCTGCCGAGAACCAGGTAGAGGATTCCAACAAGGAGGCGACGATGACCGAGGACGAGATGGTGGAAGCCGCTATCCGCGCCGGTGAGGAAGCCGCCGACAACGACTTTAAGCTCAAGTTCGAGCAGGCCCAAAAGGAGCTTGCCGACGTACGCAGCGAGCTCGATGCTGCGGCAGAGGCTCAGAAGGCCGCCGAGGACAAGGCAAAGGACGCCACCGAGCGTACCGCCCGTCTGCAGGCCGACTGGGAGAACTTCCGTCGCCGCACCGCCAGCGAGCGTATCGCCGAGCGCGAGCGCGCGACCGAGAAGCTTGTCACCGCGCTGTTGCCGGTGGTTGACGATATCGAGCGTGCAATCGACCATGCCCGTAGCCAGGAGCTTTCCGACGACTTTAAGCAGTTCGTCGATGGCGTTGATGCGGTGCATGCCAAGCTGCTCGATGTGTTTGCGCACGAGGGCGTTGAGCCCATCGACCCCAAGGGCGAGGCGTTCGATCCGCTCGAGCACCAGGCCGTGGGGCGTGTCGAGGACGCATCGCAGTACGACGAGACCGTCAACGACGTGTACCAGAAGGGCTACCGCATGGCGGATCGCATCCTGCGCTCCGCGATGGTGACGGTGACCTACGGTGGCGAGAAACGCCCCGCACCGGAGCCCGAAGCGGCGCCCGAGGATGCTACGGCCGATACGGCCGAGAGCACCGAGGAGTAATTGAGAAGGGCCCCGGGGCAACACCCGGGGCCCTTTCTGGCCTAGTGCCATATGAAAGCATGAGCCGCCGCCCGCTGGGCGGCGGATGAAACAGGAGAGGAGCTACGATGGCTGCAGGCAAAACCTTCTATGACATCCTGGGCGTATCCAAGAGCGCCTCCGACAAAGAGATCAAGAGCGCGTTTCGCAAGCTCGCGCAAAAATATCACCCCGATGCCGGAGGCGACGAGGCCAAGTTCAAGGAGATTAGCGAGGCCTACGAGACGCTTTCGGACGAGAAGAAGCGCAAAGAGTACGACCAGATGCTCATGTTTGGCGGCATGCCGGGCGCGGGCGGCGCGTATGGCGGCGGCTACGGTGCCGGCGCTGGTGCCAGCGGCTGGGGCGACATCTTCGACAGCATCTTTAGCGGCAACGGCGCCTGGGGCAGCGATTGGGGC
>URFP01000119.1:0-5279 GCA_900547235.1 uncultured Collinsella sp.
TGGCCGATCCCTTCGCCCCGATCGACAACTTTGCTGCCGACGACCTGGACTAACATTCGACCTACAATTTACTGTCTCGAAAGGACCCGCAGCTTGCGGGTCCTTTTTTATGACTGTGCAGGGGCGCGCAACATAAAAACCGAGCCCTGCACACAGTGGCGCAGAACTCGGCGAACGGGTGAGCGGTAAAAGGTAGGTTTTAGGGCATGTGCCAAAAACTACTTGAGGAGGAAGTCGGGGAGGGGAATGGTGCGGGCCTCGCGGCGCTCGGGATCGGCGATATGGTCGGCAGGATAGCCGCAGACGAGCATATGATAGGGGTAGATGCCTTCGGGCAGGCTGAACTGCTCGCAGGCCACCTCGGGCTTAAAATGACACACCCAGCACGTACCCAGGCCCTGCTCCTCGGCCTCCATCATCATCTGATCACAGACGATCGAGGTGTCGATGGCACTGGAGTTCATCTGGTCATAAGGGCGCACCCAAGCATCGTCGGTAACGCTGCAAATAAGAAAGATAAGCGGAGCCCCAAAGATGGACCCATCACGAGCAAACCGAGGCTGACAAGCAGCAGCCTTCTCCAGAAGCTCAGGCGTATCCAACACCATCACACGGGCTGGATGATTATTACAGGCAGAAGGAGCAATACGCCCAGCCTCAACAATGGCATCCACCACAGCCCGCTCAACAGAACGATCCTCAAACTCGCGACAAGAATAACGACCCCGAGCCAGATCCAAATACGACATAACCAAACCCTCCAATAATTAAAAATCAAACAAACCCAAAGCAACCCAAAGAGTACCCAAAGCAGCAATCAGCCAAACGCTCGTCAAGGGCCAAAGTGTCCGAACGGGTACCAAAGGTCCCTTCAGCCAAACCCCCATTGCGCTATAACTATCAGCCAAAGTTCCAATGGTGATACGTAAGGCGAAGGGCCGGCCATGGTTTACTTTCGAACGACTCTGCTACGCAGCCGGAGTGAGAAAGCAAACCGTGGCCGGCCCTTCGCCGCCGGGACACGTACCCCCAATTAACTGTTCTTCATGACAATCGAATCCACAACATCGGCCACATTCTCGCAGCAGTCAGCGCAGTACTCCAGGAAGGCGTAGACGTCACGCCAGGCGATGACCTCGAGCGGATCCTTGCCGTTGACATGCAGGTTGCGCATAGCGTTGATGTAGAGCTCGTCGGCCTCGGACTCGATGGTGTTGATCTGGATGACCAGCTCGCGCAGCGTTTTGGACTTGCGGTAGTTGGGCAGCTCGACCATCAGGTCCTTCATGGCGCGGCAGGCGTCGGTCACCTTGTGGGCGATCACGATGGCATCGGGATGGATGCTCTGGATGTTGGTGAAGTAGACGCGCTGCACGACGCCCTCGATACGGTCGAGCACGGTGTCGAGCGAGCAGCTCATCAGGTCCAGGTCCTCGCGCTCAAGCGGGGTGATAAAGGCCGTGAGCAGGGCGTCCTCAAGCTCATGGTGCTTCTTGTCGGCCGCATGCTCGATCGCGTGCATCTTGTCGAGCATATCGTGAATCTTTGCGGGATCGAAGTTCTCGAAAATCTTGGTAAGCAGCTCGGCGGCCTGAACGGCAAGGTCGGCGCAGGCGACGTAGTTGTCAAAGTAGAACGAATCGGGTTTCTTTGCCATGAGTGGGTCCTTTCGAGGCGAAGACGGGTGGGCGAGATATTACGGTCCGGATGGACGCTCGGTTTGACTAGATGAACATCATGAACAGCTTGGCCATGACAAAGCTGATGAGTCCGCAGGCGGGGAAGGTGAAGAACCAGGTGAACATCATGTCCTTGACCACGCCGAAGTTGATGGCCGAAAGGCGCTTGACGGCGCCGACGCCCATGATGGCGCAGGTCTTGATGTGGGTGGAGGACACAGGAATACCGGTAAGGGTGGCAAGCAGCAGATTCGCGGCGCCCGCGAGGTCGGCGGAGAAGCCCTGATATTTCTCGAGCTTGACCATGCTCTGGCCGACGGACTTGATGATGCGCTCGCCGCCCACACTGGTGCCGATGCCCATGGTTGCCGAGCACAGCAGCATAATCCAGATGGGGATGCCGGCATCGCCGACGCTCGTCTGGCCGCTGGCAAAGGCCACGCCTAAAAAGAGCACGCCGATGAACTTCTGTCCATCCTGCGCGCCGTGCATAAAGCTCATGGCCGCAGCACTCGCGATCTGAGCGTATTTAAAGAAGACGTTGGCGCGTCGCCTGTTGGCGGCGGCGAAAAGAATCGAGACGAGCTTGCACAGGACCCAGCCCATGACGAAGCCCAGTCCGATGGAGAGCGCCAGGCCGTAGATGACCTTCATCCACTCGTGGACGTTGACGCTGCTCGCACCGCCGAGGGCGATGGCGGCACCGGTCAGGCCGGCGATAAGGCTGTGGCTTTGCGAGGTGGGGATGCCAAAACGCGACGCTGTGGCGCCGTAGACGACGATGGAGAACAGCGCCGCGCAGAGGCACGCGAGCGCCATGGTGCTGTTTCCGCCAAAGTCGACGATATGTGAGATGGTGTTGGCGACGCTCGCGTTAAAGTGCGTCATGATGAGCACGCCCAAGAAGTTGAATGCGGCACTCATGAGAATGGCGGCGCGGGCGGGCATGCAACGTGTGGTGACGCAGGTCGCGATGGCGTTGGGTGCGTCGGTCCATCCATTGACGAAGATGGCGCCGAGCGCGAGGATCACGGTGACGGCAAGGACTGGGTTCGACACAAGTTGGCCGAGGAAGGTTGAGAACGTTACGTCCATATATGGGCTTTCTCGAAGTTTGCAGGCACGTTACAAAAACATGATAAATCGTATCACCTCCTGCTGGTTTCTTTACCGAGTTCTGATGGGAGAAGTGAATTTTTTGGCACTAACATTGAATATTAGCCCTGTTGACCGCGGGTGTTCTTTTTGCTAACGCGTCGTGCGGACGTGCGCCTGCGGTCCGACACGCCAAAACCACAGCCTGTTCGCTTTACAACATACAAACATGCGTTCGATAATAGGGGGCATGGAGTATCGACAGACAGATGGCAAAACTCGACGCGTGCACAAGCAGTATGTGGACGTCGTGGCCCGCATCCTTGCGGGCGGGCAAGTCGTGCCGGTCACCGTCTGCTGGGTCGACGGCCGTTGTTTTACGATCGACGAAATTATCTCGACCACCGGGTTTGGCCTGACGGTTCACGGCGTTCGTACGGCAACCTATAAGGTACGTTTTGGCGGACATGCGACCGAGTTGTATCTGGAGGACCAGGCGCGCGAGCGGGCGGATGGCTCGCAGACGCACGTGATGCGTTGGTGGGTATGGGCGTTTGACCGTACGCTTGAGGGCGAGCGCCGCAGGTAAGAGCGCACGGCATTCGGGTACAATGGCAGGGATATTGTCGCCTACGGCGCCGTTATTTGTGGCGCTTTTTGAAAGGACGAAGTATATGAACGATATCCAGGGCTATCAGAACGGCCCCGTCGAGACCGGCGCAAGCCGCGCCAAGGAGATGTCGCCGCGCGCGTACAATCTCGCCATGTCTGCCCTGATCTTCTTGGGCTTTTGCGCCATGGGCGCCGGCGCCTACTTTACGAGCACCATGTCGTTTGCGCGCATGATGATGAGCGGCGCCGCCCTACCGCTGGTCTTTGGCTCGTTTATTTTGACCATCGTCGGCATGGTCATGATGTCGGCTGCTGCGGGCAAGCAGTCCGTGGGCCTGTCCCTTGTGGGCTACGTAATCTTTGCGAGTACCTTTGGCCTGACCGCGTCGTTTGGTCTCGCCAACTACGACCTGCCTACCATTAACACCGCCTTTATCGCCACGGCCGCCATCACCTTTGTCTTTGGTGCGCTGGGCGTGACCTTCCCCAAGTTTTTCCAGCGTGTGTATGGCATTGGTTTTGGCATCCTGCTTGCCACGATTCTGGTCGAGATCGCGCTGATGTTCATGGGCGTTTCGCAGTCCATCACCGACCTGATCGTGATCGTGGTGTTCGCCGGCTTTATTGGCTACGACACCTATGTTGCCACGACGGTGCCGCCCACGCTTCCCAATGCGGTGCTCATGGCATCCAACCTGTTCGTGGACATCATCAACGTGTTCCTGCGCATTCTGAACATCCTCGGCCGTCGCGATTAAAGCGCGGCATTGCGATGCTTCCTGCCGGACGCGGTAAAACGATGTGAAAGGCGGTCCTGCGGGGCCGTCTTTTTTGTGCACGGCGGGGTATCATGGATGGGAAAAAGCCGACACCGGCAGCGACAGGAAAGGTGACCACTTATGGCAGACGTCGACAACAGGAACCGTAACCGCAGGCCCAACCGCGCGGGACAGCCCAACCCCAAGCGTGAGGCGCGTGCCAAGGCCGCCGAGTGCCATGTGGCGGCTGTGTCCGAGGCCTGCGCCAAGGATATCGAGCGCTCGCTTGTCGGCGTTCGCGAATTCGACGGTATGCCTGCCGGCTTTGTCGCGGCGATGAAGGCCAAGGCCCAGGCGGCTGCGGCTGCCGAGGAGCCGGTTGCCGAGGTTGTGGAGGCCGACGCTGCCGTGGTTGAGGCTGCCGAGGTGGAGACTACGGTCGAGTCCGAGGTGGCACCCGAGTCCTTCGAGTCGGCTGACGAAGCCGAGTCCGCGCCCGCGGAGGAGGCTGCTCCGGTCCTGCCTGAGGTCACTGTGCTTGATGCCTCCGCCACGCAGGCAATCCTCGATAACGGTCGCGGCTATGCGCAGTTCTGCGATATGGCCGTGCTTGCCTTTGCCTCGTTTACCAATCCGGGTGGCGGCTATATCCAGGGCTACCAGGGCCAGGAGGCCACGCTGTGCGCTGATTCGTATCTGTACAACGTCCTCGATAAGCAGCGTAAATGGTACGGCGAGAACCGTCGCCGCAACATCAACTGTGAGCTGTACCGCAACCGTGCGCTGGTGGTGCCCGCGGTGCGCTTCGACCGCAACCATGTGCACGCCTATGCCGACGTAATCGTCGCCGCTGCGCCCAACGTCAAGCGTGCCCGCCAGGAGTACCGCGTGAGCGAAGACGCCCTGTTGGATGCCCTGCGCGACCGTATCCGCTTTGTCCTTGCCATCTGCGATGAGCTGGGTCGCGAGAAGCTCGTGCTGGGTGCTTGGGGCTGCGACAATAACGGCTTTGATGCCGAGGTCGTAGCCGAGCTCTTCCGTAAGGAGCTCGCGTCGGGCGACTTTAAGGTCAAGCAGGTGTTCTTTGCCGTGCCTTCTACGCGCTGGGATGAGGACTTTGCCAAGTTCGAGCACG
>URFP01000120.1:0-5240 GCA_900547235.1 uncultured Collinsella sp.
CGGGCAAGCAGCAGGTCGAGCGCCAGCTTGGGATCAGCCATGCGGCCGGCAGCATTCAGACGAGGGATGAGCGAAAACGACAGGCCGTCGGCCGTAATGGTAGAAAGGTCGGCCTTGGCAAGTGCGGCAAGCGCGATATAGCCGGGACGGGCCGTCGCGCGCATCTGCTGGATGCCCTCGGCGACCAGTGCGCGATTCTCGGGCGTGAGCGGCATCATGTCGGACACGGTGCCCAGCGCCGCGACCTCGATCAGCGAACGCCAATACGACGGCTTGCCCAAACGCTCGCCCAGGACCTGCACCAGCTTGAGTGCCACGCCGGCACCGGCAAGCTCGCGCGAGGGGCCCTCGTCCTCGAGCTTGGGGTCGGTCAGGGGCACGCCCTGCGGCACCTGGTCGGAGGGCTCGTGATGGTCCGTGACCACCAAATCGATCCCCAGGCTCTCCAGATAGGAGACTTCTTCCTTGGCGGCAATACCGTTATCGACGGTCACGATCAGCTGAGGGCGAGCGAGCTCGTTAACGCGGTCGAGCGCCGCGCGCGAAAGACCGTAGCCCTCGTCAAAGCGATGCGGAATAAACGGCGTGACATCGGCGCCAAACGTGCGCAGTGCCTCGGTCAACAGGCAGGTCGACGTAATACCGTCAACGTCAAAATCGCCAAAGACCGCAATGTGCTCGTGGTTGCAAATAGCACGCTCGACGCGGTCGGCAACGACCGACATGCCCGGGATAATGAGTGGGTCGGCCCAGTCGCGATCGAGCGAAGGCGTCAAAAACAGCTGACCTTCTTCGATGGATGTAATGCCGTGCGCGACCATAATACGCGCCACCAGCCCGGGAATGCCCAGGCCAGCCGAAAGCTCCTTTTCGAGCTCGGGGTTTTGCTGAGCGACCGCCCAGCGATGCGTCGTCTTAAGCGATGACATAGGCGCCCACCCCCGATAGGGGCAGGTCGCCGCGATACCTCTCACGGTTCATAGCGATGAGTCCTCTGTGTATGCCCGCTTCGGCAGGCAGATCTGTTGAACGGATTTATTATACCGTGCAGAGCAGACGCAAATCGCCGCAGCACGCCGCGGTTTCGGTAAACGATGCCGGTAATAGCCTCGAAATATTCGAGCGTTTCTGACGCACGGACGCATGCGAGCGTCTAGCATATCCATTCAAAACGGGTTCACGGGCAAAGGGAGTCACAAGCGCATATGAAGCAATGGGTTGGACTGGGCAAGTTTCTCGCGGGGCACATGCAGGTCATCGTTCCGATTTGCGTGGCACTCGGCGTGCTCTTTCCCCAACAGATTGGCGTACTCAAGCCCATCGTTCCCACCTTGTTTGCCTTTATGACGTTTCAGGGTGCGCTCAGCAACACCTTTCACCAGGTAACCGAGGTGTTCCGCCGTCCGTTGCACCTAGTCTTGGCGCTGCTCGTCTCGGCGGTGCTTATTCCCATCGCGGCGTATGCCATGGGGTCACTCTTCTTTGGCTCCAACCCCAACCTTGTCTGCGGCATTGTGCTCGAATACAGCGTGCCCGTGGCCGTCACCGCTTTTATGTGGATCAGCATGTTCGGCGGCAACGGCCCGCTCGCGCTCACCATCATCCTGACGTCCTCGGTTATCTCACCTGTGACGATTCCGCTTACGCTCAAGCTCCTGCTGGGCGCCACTGTCTCGATCGACGTGCCGAGCATGATGCAGAACATGGCCTTTATGATCGCCATCCCCGCTGTGCTCGGTATTGCCATCAAT
This sequence comes from uncultured Collinsella sp., assembly GCA_900547235.1. GTDB lineage: Bacteria > Actinomycetota > Coriobacteriia > Coriobacteriales > Coriobacteriaceae > Collinsella. The sequence goes on from URFP01000120.1 coordinate 1,752, forward strand.
GAACTCACGCGCGGCTGGGGCCACGAGAAACTCTCTCCCGTGCTCTCGCCCGCCTGCAAGTTCATGATGATGGGCGTCATCGCGTCCAACTCCACCGCTATGAGCGAGTACGTGCTGCACATAAACGCGGTGCGCCTGGAAGTCGCCCTCTTTATTTTGGTCTTCGCCATCAGCGGCTTTGTCGTCGGTTTTCTGGTCGCACGTGCGCTGCATCTGCCATATAGCGAGACGACTACCATGTGCTTTACCTGCGGCATGCGCAACATCTCTTCGGGCGCCGTCATCGCCACGCAGTATTTTCCCGGCGAGGTCGTGTTTCCCGTCATGTGCGGAACGCTGTTTCAGCAGGTGCTCGCCTCGGTTATCGGACATCTCTTTGAGCGACTGACCGGCGAGGAGCGCGCCAAACAGCGCAAGCGGGTCAAGGCCGGGCGCGACGCGATGGCACGCTAGGCAGCACACTTTTCGCAGGCGCTCGCCTTGCTATACGAGCGTTTCCAGATGCGCACGCAGACGCTCAGCATCGATATCGAGCGTCGTCTCGGCATTGACTTGGGCCAAACGATAGCCGACAAAGTAGGGCGAAACCACCCAACGCGGCAGCGCCTTGGCAATGGTCCGACCGCCCAGGTGATAGAAGAACAAGTTGTACGACTCTGCGCGACCACCGTGGTGCTCGTTTAGGATATAGCGCAGAGCTACCTGGATCGCATCGGCAAAGAGATCCGCCTCGGCTTGGTCTCGTGCGTCATCGCTGGCGGCGATTCCCTGCGGGGCTGAAACGTTGATCTCAAAGAACCCCATGATCGGTTCGGTTGAGATATTGACCGAGATTCTCCCCTGTTGCCAGACATTGATGCCTTCGAAATTGGCAGAAGTCAGCGAAGTGTAGCCGTCTTCCTGCTCCAAACCCACAATCTGCATGTGCGGATGAACGAGACTACCGCCCGAGAGCGGACCCTTGTTCTTGTACATGAGAACGCTGCGATACTGCTGTGAATCGATCATCTGCTGCCAGCAACCCAGGGCAAACCGTATCACATGGTGGAGTTCATCCGGCTCATAGATCACCAGGTCGGCATCGTGATCGGCCGACTCGATCAGCACGGTTTGACGGGTGGCGCGCAGGGTCTTGAACTTATTCTCGAGCCAGATGCAGTCACCATCGCGCCGGATGATATCGGCAAGTTCCTCGGTATCGCAAAAGGGACACGCGGTGCCAGGGCGCCGGTTGTCGTCGGGCTTACCGTTCGCCTGCTGAACGTCAAATACCAGCGCCACGGGTTACGCCTCCAGCGGCACGATCTTGGTGCCATGGAGCTCGAAGACGCTCAATGCCGCCGCCACGGTATCGCGGTTGGCCGTAGAAATGCCGCCGCCGGGAAGGATGGTCAGGCGGTCGCCCGCATACTCGACAAGACGCGACAGGTGCTCCAGGTTGTCCTCGATCGGCGTTCCGGCAGCACCACCATGCGTCAGGATGCGCGTGATGCCGCAGTCGGCGAGTGTGTCAATGGCGTCCAGCTGAGCCTCGGGCGAGAGCTGGTCAAAGGCCATGTGGAAGGTGATATCGATGGCCCCGCGCTTGCACTCCTCGGTCGCGCAGCCCGTAGCCATCACGAGGGCGCCGAGGGTGAGCTCGTCGAGCGCCCAGCCGCCGGCACAGGGCTTGCAGCAGCCAAAGACCAGGCCGTCAACGCCGGCGCTCACGGCAAGACCCAAGTCCATCTCCATCATGCGCAGCTCGTCCTGGTTGTAGTGAAAGTCACCGCCACGCGGGCGAATCATGCACATCACTCGCGCGTCATGCTCGTGAGCATAGCTGACCGTAGTGCTGATAACGCCGGCCGAGGGCGTGGTACCACCGACGGCAAGGTTGTCGCACAACTCGATGCGCTTAGCACCGGCATCGATAGCCGCCGGCACACGCTCAAAGTTCTCGGCACAAAACTCGTACAGCATAGATAGCCCCCAGGAGACATTTCGATTTCCACACGGCATTGTCGCACGTTAAATAGCAACCCGCACGATGGAACAAAACCTTGACAAGGAGTGTCCCAAAGTGCCGGCACATAAGGAACGTCCCCAGGTGCCACCTTGAGCGATGGGTACTCATTTAAGTACGTCCCCAATGAGTACCCGCAGGGGACAGACAGACCGGACTCCCTATACGACAACTGTTGACATCATATACTATGTGTCGTATAGTAGGTGTTACACAGTATACTACGAAAGGAGGTGTGCGGATGGAGGCACAGATGAAGCGCGGCTTCCTCGAGGCCTGCGTGCTCGCGGCCGTCTCGGGCGAGGAATCCTACGGCTATCAGATCGTGAAGGACGTGCCCGCGAGTATGGGGCTCACGGAATCCACGCTCTATCCGTTGCTCAAGCGCCTGGAGAAGGCGGGCTGCATCACCGCGCGCTCCGCCGAGCACAACGGGCGGCTGCGGAGGTACTACCGCATCACGGACGCCGGGCGCGAGCGTATCGCCGAGTTCCTCGCCGAATGGCCATCCGTGCAGGAGATCTACCGTTACGTGGAGGGGGCGCACCATGACGCGCGATGAGTTCTTGAACCGGCTGGGCGAGCTTCTGGCCTGCCTGCCGGCAGATCAGGTAAAGGAAACGCAGGAGTTCTACGCGGAGGCCATCGCCGACCGTATGGAGGACGGCATGACGGAGGCCGAGGCTGTGGCCGCCATGGGCACGCCCGGTGAGGTCGCCGAGGCAACGCTCAACGAACTGCCCGCCGTGCCGCGCGCGATCGCGAGGACCAAGCGCAAGAGCACGGCACTTCTATGGGCGCTCGCCATCGTGGGCTCTCCGGTATGGATTCCGCTGCTGCTCGCGTTCGTCGCCGTTGCCGCTGCAGTCTACATCTGTATTTGGGTTCTTGCGCTCTGCGTGTGGATCGTGGCCGCGGCATTCGGGGGCGCGGGCCTGGTAGGGCTCCTGTTCGCCGTGGACGGCATCATTATCGGGCATGTTCCGTACGTTTTGGCCTCGATGGGAATGGGATTCGCTTCCATCGGTGTGGCGCTCCTCACGGGAGCCGGCGCCTGGACGGCGTCCAAGCAGATCGCGCGCCTCTCTGCCCTTTGGGCGAAGAAAGCCGTTTCGCCCTTCTGGAAAGATCGAGGCAATAAGAGCCGCATGGGCGCCGAAGCGGCGCCGCTCACGGCATAGGAAGGAGTGCAAACATGTCCAGCGTAAAAAGGACTTACCTTGCCGTAGCGGGTGGGCTTGTTGCCACGGGGCTCGTCCTGGCTGCTATCGGATTTGTGGCCTCCGGCTTTAACCTCGCTGTGCTCAACACGCAGATCGACCTGCGCGATGACACCATCATTCTGGGTGGTGTTGAAATAGACGACCCGACAGGGCTTCCACTCATCGAGCAGCTTGCCGAGGTCGGCGAGATCCATATTGGATCTGCAACGACTGGTTCGTCTTCTCCTCGCAAATGATCGAGCTCGTAGCAGCCGTCCCCCC
>URFP01000121.1:0-5187 GCA_900547235.1 uncultured Collinsella sp.
CTTGATACCCACGGCGTTGCAACCGTTGGCGTCGAGCATGCGGCGAGCGACCGTGGCACCCGTGTCGCCGTCCGAGCGAACCTTGGACCACGTCTTGTACGTCGAATTGATATAGCTCTGCGCAGCAAGGCCAAGCACCGTGCAGACAAGAACAACCAGCAGGTACAGCGGGTCGATACCAAAGCCGTATCCATAGTAATAAGGCATGCGAATTCCTCCGAATCGAGTTACACGTTGGAGGCATTCTACCCACTCGCCCAGCAGGCAAGTCAGCATCGATGTTTAGGCATTGTCAGCGAAAACGGCCGAGAGCGAGCAAGGTGACGTGAAAGAGAAGCGACGCGTACTTTGGTACGCGAGCGACGATTGAACGTCAGATTGCCGCTCTCGGCCGTTTGCAGCGTCGAGCTGTTACGCGGTTTGGTAAAACCGCGTAACTATATACCTATAACAACTCAATCTTTCCGTCCTTCACGGTGAGCCCCATATTGCCGGAAAGCAGATCGTCCAGGCGCGAACCCACAAGCTCAAAACGCCAGCCTTCGCGCAGGGGGCTTTGCTCAGGATGCTCGATGTAATCGGCCAGGTCATCGCGCGAGGCAATGACCGAGGTCGCCACCCCCGAGCGCTCGGCAACCAGGCGGATGAGCGCATACATCAGGTCCGTCACGCTCTCCAGCTCCGGCGAGATCTGACGGTGTCCGCGCACCATGAGCGGCAGGCGATCGTGCGGGCAGCTCGCGCCGCGCTTGATGGCCATGAGCGCACCGTCCACGTCGCGCTCCCCCAGCTGGTCGGTACCGCGAATGCTACGGAACTCCTCAACGCGGACGGGATTGCGCTTAACGAGCGCAAGCAGCGTGTCGTCGGACATGACCCACTTGCGCGGGATGTTACGGCGCTCGGCGCGGTCCTCGCGCCAGGCGGCGAGCTCGCGCGCGATACCCAGCTGGTGACGGCTGCACGAATTGATGCGCTTGACCTTGCGGAACGCCTCGTGGCGATCGGCGCGATAGTGCGACTCGTCAGCCAGCGGGCGCAACTCGTCGAGTACCCAGTCCACGCGGCCCAGCTCGCGCAGACGGCTCATCATCTCGGTATAGGCGACGATCAGGTACTTGACGTCATCGATCGCGTACTCAATCTGCTTATCGGTCAGCGGGCGACGCGACCAGTCGGTCAGCGACTCAGTCTTGGGCAGCGAGACGCCGCAAAACGTCTGCACGAGCGCGCCGTAGGAAATCTGCTGGCGCTCGCCTAAAAAGGCGGCGGCCACCTGCGTGTCAAAAATCGGACGCGGCAGCACGCCTACGGTATGAAGCATAACCTCCATATCCTGCGAGCAGGCGTGGAAGACTTTGGTCACGCTCTCGTCGGCCATAAGCTCGGCCAACGGCGACAGGTCGTCGATCACCAGAGGGTCGACCGCGACGCTCTCGGCAGGGGTGGCAATCTGAACCAAACACAGGCGCGGATGGAACGTGCGCTCGCGCAAAAACTCGGTATCGACGGCAATCGCGTCAAACTCACGGGCGCGCTGGCAAAAGTCGAGTAGAGCCTGATGTGTGGAAATGTACATATCAACCCATCGAATAAGGTTAGGCCCGAAAAACACGGGTAGGATAACGGCATTGTCTTACAACCATTGTCTTACAACTATACTCGGTTAGTCACAGAACGGGAACGTAAGTATGCGCTGCCTTATCATTCACAACCCGGCATCGGGCCCCAGCTCAGATGAAATCTACGCATTCACGCACGCCCTCGCGCAGGGCGGCGACGAGGTCGTGATGCGTTTTATCGGCGATGGCATGGAACCCGAGGACGCCGTGGCAGACGTGCGCGAGTTTGATCGCGTGGTGATTTCGGGCGGCGACGGCACCGTCTCCAACGTGCTCGACCAGATGCGCGGATGCGGCGTCCCCACGCTCGTCTTCCCCTCCGGCACGGCCTGCCTGTTCTTCAACAACATCGGCAATGCCCCTGAGGCGGTGGCGCTTGCCAAGGCTTGCCGCGCCGGTCGCACGGTCAAAGTGGACATGGGCGAGCTCTTTTGGCTCGACGAGAACGGCAGAGAGAAGCGCCACGGCTTTATCATCATCGCCGGCTCGGGCTTCGACGCCGAGATCATGATGAAGGCCGCTCCCACCAAAAACGACATCGGCGAGATCGCCTACTTCCTCTCCGCTCTCGCCACGCCCAACCCCACGGTGGCGCACTTTACCATTGAGCACGACGGCATTGTCGAGGAGCTCGACGGCATCTGCTGCATGGCGGGCAATACCTCGGTCATTCAAAACGACATCAACCTGTTCCCCGACTGCCGCATGAACGATGGCATGGTCGATATTGCGGTCATCGAACCCGTGCGCACCGTTCAGCTGCTGCCTACTGTGATCACCGCTGCGCTTGACCCCGCCGGTAAGGTACTCGGGCGCCCACAGTTCAAGATCATCCAGACCAAGGAAGCCAAGATCACCTGCACCCCGTCACTGGGCATGCAGTTCGATGGCGAGATTATCTCCAGCAATTCGGGCGTCTTTGGAGCCCGCGCGCTTCCGCAATGCCTCGACCTCATCGTCGACGAATTCTCCCCGCTCGGAAAATAGGAGGACCCTATGAACGACAATCCCCTGATCGGCTTTATTGTCATCGTCTTGGCCATGCTCGTCGGTTACGCCATCAACGTGATTCACCGCCGAAAGAAGTAAATCCACATTGGTATGATATTCATCCAGTTATCGACTCTCCCGCTGTTTATGCATTCGTCAAACAGCGGGGGATTTTCATTTCGGGCATTCCCAGCTACTTTATTCGGCTACAGTAATTACAGGGCGTCTTTATTAAAGTAAAGCTGCAAACTGAGTACGATTAACCGTTCATCGCATATTTCATCACGCTTATCGAGTAAGTTTCTTTCATAGATGAATATTGTTTCCAGTTCGTTACGCTAATGAGGTGTCTTTATTGGCTGAAGCCCTCTGGCGACAGAGGGCTTTCGCACGCTGGGAGGGAAAATGAGGAAAACTCGCCCCGTCAACGCGCTCAAGAAGCTAGGCATAGGCCTCGCCTTTGGAGCTGCGACCATCATGTCCATGCCGACATCTGCGCTCGCCTGCACGCAGATGTACATGGGCAAAAACCTAACAGCCGACGGCAACACATATTATGGTCGCGCCGAGGACTTTGGCCCGCGCTACCTCAAGCACTTTGGCATTGAGCCGTCGCATGCCCCCGGGTATACCTACGGCTCAGACGAGTCCGACTTCTCATACAGGTCGACCAAGACTACATATCGTTATAGCTACGTGCGCGATCATCCTTCGCAGTGGCACGGGCGCTATGATGCCTACTCTGAGGCAGGCATCAACGAGAAGGGCGTGTCCTGCTCCGCAACGCTGACCACCAACATGAACGATAAAGCCGCCAAGGCAGACCCCCTGACCGACACTGGCATTGGCGAGTATAGCTACGGCAGCGTTATCTTAGGCGAAAGTGCCAAAGCACGTGAGGGTGTCGAGCTCCTCGGCAAGATCATCGACGAGCAGGGCGCCAACGGCAACGATCAGATTATCATCGCCGACAGCAACGAGACTTGGCTGTTTGCCGCACTTTCCGGCCACCAGTGGATCGCCATGAAGCTCGCCGATGACGTCGCTTCACTCAACCCCAACATCGGCGGACTCAATTACGATGTCAACCTTGATGACGCCGAGAACTGCCTCCACTCCGAGGGCATCCAGACCATGCCCGAGAAAAATGGCTTCGCCGAGTACACCGACGGCAAGTTCGACGTTGCCAAGACCTATGGCAAAAGCGTCGCCGATTCCGGCGTTCATCAGTGGACTCGCTATGTCCAGGGCCGCGATTACTTCATGGCCCCGTTGACCAAGGGTGCGGATTACGACATCGTCACGGTTAAACCGGAAAAAGGCCCCGACCAAATCGGAGCCATGGTCAGCGAGATCCAGCCCCTGTTCTTCAAGCCCGGCAAGTCCGACTGGAACACCTTTGAGATGATCCGTGCATTTGGCAACCGCGGCGAAAATGTCCCCGGCCTCAACGCCAACACCGACGGTGTCTACGCCATCGGCACCGAAAGAAGCACCGAGACCAACCTCTTCCAGATCCGTCAGGGCATGGACCCCGAGATCGCGACCATTCAGTGGGAGATGCTCTCCCGCGCCGCCTACTCCGTCGCTATTCCTCTGTACTCTGCACTGCTCACCGAGGTCAGCCCCTACTTCAGCAATCAGGATGTCTCCTACGATCACTGCGAAGAGACGGACATCGTGAACAACGAGGAGCCCGAGAACTCCATCAACTACGTCCTCATGGACATTAGTTCCCTCTGCTACGAGCACCGCGAGCAGCTCGGCACCGGCGTTCGCGCCTACCTCGACGCTCTCCAGAACGAGCTCATCGAGCAGAACCTTGAGGTCGATGCTGCTATGCAGGCCGAGACCACCACTGAGGGCCGCACCGCCCTGGCAAACAAGGCCGGCAAGGCTGCCACTGAGAACACCTACGTCAAGTGCAAGGCCCTTCTCCAGGAGATGCGCGCTTATCTGAAGGCTGAGGATTTCAGCACGCCCTTCACCCCGAGCGACCTGAACACCGAGACCAACGGCCTCAAGGTGTCCATCACCTACGCCAAGGACGCTCTTGCCACCGACCCGGTAACCCCGGATCAGCCTGGCACCCCCGAGCAGCCTGGTACTCCTGAGCAGCCCGGTACCCCCGAGCAGCCCGCTAAGCCCGAGCAGCCCGCTAAGCCCGAGCAGCCCACCACCAAGCCCGAGAAGCCTGGCAAGTCCGACACCACGACCACAGTAACCACCAACAAGACGAACACCAAGGGCGGCCTGCCCACCACCGGTGATAGTTTTGATGGCCGCGTGGTGGCTGCATTCGCCATCGCTGGCGTTGCCGTCATCTCCGCAGGCGGCTACTTCCTCTACCGTCGCAATAAGGAGTAACGTCTTAGCTGAGCGGGCGAGGCAGCAATGGCAGCCTCGCCCGCTTAGCCCGCTCTTTTGACCGACGGGAAACCCGCCTGAAATCTTTTCAAAAAAGATTTTCCCGCATACACTTCGCTGTGCTATAGTGCAGCGCAACAGCAACTAGGTGCGACCGCGCCACGGCATCACGAAAGGAGCCACCAACATGAAGAACACGATGACGTCT
>URFP01000122.1:0-5180 GCA_900547235.1 uncultured Collinsella sp.
CATGCGAACCTCCAGTCCGGACCGCCCCGCGGTCCAACTTTCTGTCCGCACCCCCGACCGTGTGGACTCGGACGCCTTCATTGTAGCTTTTCGCTCTCGCGAGCTTGATTTAGCAGGAGAAGTCGACGCTGTCGATGATGTCCTTGAGGGCCTTGGCAGAGGCAGTGAGCTCATGCTGCTCGTCATCGTTCAGCGGCACGGGGACGCGGCAGACAACGCCGTCGCGGCCAACGACGGTCGGCATGGAGATGGCAAGATCGGACAGGCCGTACTCGCCCACCATGAGCGAGGAAACGGGCAGAACGGTCTGCTCGTCACGCATGACGGCAGTGCAGATGCGCTTGACGGCCATGGCGACGCCGTAGTAGGTAGCGTGCTTCTTCTCGATGATGGTGTAGGCGGAGTTCTTGACGTCCTCGGCAATGCGCTTCTCGGCAGCCTCATGCTCCAAATGACCGTGAAGCTCGCAGAAGGTGTTCAGCGGAACGCCGGCAACCTGAGCGCTGGACCAAGCGACAAACTCGGAGTCGCCGTGCTCGCCCATGACATAGGCCTGGACATCGCGCGGGTCGACCTCAACGTGGGCACCAAGCATCTGCTGCAGACGGCCGGTGTCGAGCACGGTACCGGAGCCGATGACATGGCCCTCGGGCAGGCCGGACATCTTGATGGCTGCGTAGGTCAGAACGTCGACCGGGTTGGAGACGATGAGCAGAATGCCGTCGAAGCCAGACTTCTTAATCTCGGGGATAATGGACTTAAAGATGTTGACGTTCTTGTTAACCAGGTCCAGGCGGGTCTCACCGGGCTTCTGGGCAGCGCCAGCGGTGACGACGATCATGGCGGCGTCGGCGACATCGGAATAATCGCCGGCGTAGATCTTCATCGGCTCGGCAAACGTCATGCCGTGCGCGATATCCAGGGCCTCACCCTCGGCACGGTTCTTGTCCACGTCGATGAGGACCATCTCGGAGAACAGACCACTCTGCATCAGCGCGAACGCCGAAGACGAACCGACGAAACCGCAGCCGACAATAGCGACCTTCTTCTCGTTAACCATTAGAAACTCCCATCTCTCTCCACAAACAAGCCGCCCGGGAACGACCCGAGCGGCTTGCCGTAATCCCAATACATCCAATCGGGACTTTGATTATGCTCCTATTCGCAGCCAAATATCGACCGTTTACCGAAATTATTTGCAGGATTCGTAAAATAACTGCACGAAATCGGTTTCGAGATATTGACGAGCCGAAATACCTTTCTAATACAGGCCCGCCTCGCGAATGGCCTCGACAGCCAAAGCAATCTGATCAGGCGGCAGGACCAGCGCCATGCGCACGTGTCCCTCGCCCGAAGGACCAAAGCTCGCGCCCGGCGTCACCACAACGCCAGCCTTCTCCATGAGCTCCTCGCAAAACGCCATGGAATCGGTGCGACCACCGGGAAGCTTGGCCCATACAAACATAGAGCCATGCGCGTTGGGACGCCCCCAGCCCAGGCCCTCAAGACCGTCGCACAGGGCATCGCGGCGCTCCTGGTACTTCAGACGCTGCGCCTCGACCTCATCGCGCGGACCGTTCAGGCAGGCGATAGCAGCCTTCTGGATCGGGAAGAACATACCAAAGTCGATCTGGCCGCGCAGCTTGGCAAAGGCAGAGACCACGTCCTCGCGGCCGACCAAAAAGCCGATACGCGCACCGGTGACGTTAAACGACTTGGAGAGCGAGAAGAACTCCACGCCCACCTCGAGCGCGCCGGGATACTGCAAAAAGCTTCCGCCCGGCTCTCCGTCGAACACGATGTCGGAGTACGCGTTGTCATGGACGATGAGCAGGTCGTGCTCGCGGGCGAAAGCGATGATCTCCTCGTAGACCTCGGGCGTGCCCACCGAGCCGACCGGGTTCGCAGGCAGCGACACGATCATGTACTTGGCACGATCGGCAACCTCGGGATCGATGCCCGCCACATAGGGCAGGTAATTGTGCTCGGCAACCAACGGATAGTACTCGAGCTTGGCATCGGCGATCTTGGCGCCCGCCTCAAAGACCGGGTAGCACGGATCGGGAACCAAAATGGTGTCACCCGGATCGAGCAGGGCCAGGCCCAAATGGCCCACGCCCTCCTGCGTGCCGTTGCACGACTGCACCATGGACGGCGTAATGCCGGAGACACCAAAGCGACGCTCATAGTAATCGCACACGGCCTGCTTGAGTTCGGGCAGGTCGCGCAGGGCATACTTCCACATCTCGGGATCTTGGGCTGCCTGCGTGAGCGCCTCGACCACATGGTCGTACGGCTTAAAGTCGGGCGTGCCCACGCTCATGTTGTAAATGATCTTGCCTTGAGCCTTCAGCGCGAGAAGCTTGTTGTTAAGCGAGGCAAAGACCTCCGCGCCAAAGCGGTCGAGACGCTGCGATGCCTGCATGGTGCCACCTTTCGATATGAAAAACGCGGCGCTCCGACAAGAGCGCCGCGCGATACGGGCCATCAGATTGCAAAAGTGTAACGCTTGCAACCGCTGTTTTGGTTCAATTTGGCAACCTTAGTCCACCGGATTGAGCGCATCGATCTGTGCGAGCCACAAACGCGAGCTGGCGTCGCTCGGCATGCGCCAATCGCCGCGCGGGCTGAGCGTCACCGAGCCCACCTTGGGACCATCGGGCAGGCAGCTGCGCTTAAACTGCTGAGCAAAGAAGCGGCGGTAGAACGTACGCAGCCACGTGTGAACGGTCTTGGCATCGTAGACGCCCTCGAAGCTCTTGAGCGCCATGCGGTAGATCTTGCCCGGCTCAAAGCCAAAACGCAGTAGGTAGTAGAGGAAGTAGTCGTGCAGCTCGTACGGGCCCACCAAATCCTCGGTCTTCTGCGCAATCTCGCCGTCGCCCGTGGGCGGCAGAAGCTCGGGGGACACCGGCGTATCGAGGATGTCGAGCAGCGTCTCGGCAATACGCCCGCCAAAGACATCAGCCGCATAGCGCACCAGATGGCGCACAAGCGTCTTGGGCACGCTCGCGTTGACGGCATACATGCTCATGTGGTCACCGTTATAGGTAGCCCAGCCGAGTGCCAGCTCCGACAGGTCGCCCGTGCCGATGACAAAGCCGCCAGCCTGATTGGCCAGATCCATCAGAATCTGCGTGCGCTCGCGGGCCTGGCTGTTCTCGTAGGTCACGTCCTGCACGGCCGGATCGTGCTCAATGTCCTTGAAGTGCTGCTCCACGGCCGCGTGGATCGAAACCTCGCGAAAGGAGACACCCAGGTCGCGGGCGAGCGACTCGGCATTGGACTTGGTGCGGTGCGTCGTGCCAAAGCCGGGCATGGAGACCGCCGTGATACCCGTGCGCGGCAGCCCCAGTGCATCGAAAGCACGCACAGTCACAAGCAGCGCCAGCGTGGAGTCCAAGCCGCCCGAAAGACCGATAACAGCCGCCTTGGTGCCCGTGTGGGCAAGGCGTGTCTTGAGGCCCGCGGTCTGCAGGTCAAGGATGGTCTCACAACGCTCGGCCAGGTCGCCATGGTCGGCCGGCACAAAAGGTGCACGCGGGAAAACGCGGTCGATATCGCAGGCATCGCGCAGGACGGGTTCTTCGGCCAACACGCCCTCAAACGAAAACTCAACAGTCGTGGCCTCCGGCGCATCGTCGGCGCGTGTCCACGTCGTCGAGCGACGGCGCTCGGCAACCAGACGGTCAAGATCGACGTCGGCGATGGCCATGTCACAGGTGAGAAGCCTGGTCGCGGCAAGCTTGGAGCCGTTTTCGTAGATAAGGTTCTCGCCCGCAAAGACCATGTCGGTCGTGGACTCGCCCTCGCTCGCGTCTGCGTAGGCATAGGCGCAGTACAGGCGTGCGCTCTGGTTGGAGATGAGGCTGCGACGGTAATCTGCCTTGCCGATGATCTCGTCCGAGGCTGACGGGTTGAGGATCACCGTGGCACCGGCAAGCGCCATCTCGGTCGAAGGGGGCGCCGGCACCCACAGGTCCTCACAGACCTCGACGCCCAGCACTAGGTCCTCGGCACCCTCATCACAACAGCGGTAGACAAGTCCCGAGCCAAGCGGCACCGGACCTTGACCGGCAAATTCAACCCACACGGGATCGGCGGGCGCCGGAGCAAACCAGCGGCGCTCGTAGAACTCACCGTAGTTGGGCAGATACTTTTTGGCCGTAAGGCCCAAAAGCTCGCCCGCGCAGCACACGGCCGCGCAATTGTAGATGTTTTCGGTCACCGCAACGGGCAAGCCAACAGTAAAGACGATCGGCAACTCGCGCGTTTCATCGAGGATGCGCACCAGCGCCGCCTCGCAGGCGTGCAGCAGCGTGCGGTTATGGAACAGATCAGCCGCGGTATAACCAGTCAGGTTAAGCTCGGGCAGCACGAGCGCACGAACGCCGCGCTCGGTAGCCTCGCGAACAGCCGCCAGCGCAACCTCGGCATTGCCCTCAACATCGGCCACGCGAATCTTGGGCGAGGCCGCTGCCACGCGCAAAAAACCGTCGTTCTCAACTTGACCGTTTAGAAAATCGTTCATGCGAGCTCCAGCACATCCGTTAGCCGCAACGAGCGGCGGCGATATAGTCCGCCTCCATTGTACTGTCAAGTTCAATCAGCACAGATGGGACAAGCTCATGATTAAAATTGGAAAAGAGAAGCCGGGATGACGTTTAGCAGTAGAACGAGATCTCGTCCACAAGGAAAAATGCCTTCCATTTAGAGCAAATCAATTCATGCTGAGCGGCGATGATTTCACAGAGGTCATCAAGCGTGCTCCGGGGGATCTTCGCTTTGTTATTAGCGACAATGCAGCCACCTCTTCGAGTCAGCCAGATTTTGGCCGAGTTATCTGAAGGCGCCCCCTTGCAAACATGGACATGGATTGGCTCGCCCGCTTCATTGGACCAAAAGAAGACCCGATAGCCGCCAATAAGAAAAAGGCTAGGCAACTTTAGCTCCTCCGTTTGCGGCGTAGCGATACAGCAGATGGGCGTTATTGCTCAGAAAAGTCTCAAAACCTCGCTTCTCCTCGTCGGTAAAACGCCCCTCCCACATGGTCCAATTGTAAGAAGGCAGCTCGCAACGAGCGGAGTCGAAACCCTCTGCCGTCGGTCGTTCAAAATGCACGATGACCTTTTCGATATCGCCATCTGTGATCAGGTCAGAATGAATGACCTCGGTACCAT
>URFP01000123.1:0-5027 GCA_900547235.1 uncultured Collinsella sp.
CAACACAAAAACGGGGCGCCGCCAAACACAGGCGGCGCCCCGCGAACTAGCTGATTCCATCATACCCACTTGGGCTCGGCATTGTTGGATAGACGGAAATGTTTTATGTCCGGAACCCTAAAAGAGCACCGCGGGCAAGCACTATCCGGGCCGCGTTTACTGTGCCGCCTGAGCCATGCGGGACAGACGGACCAGCAGCACAAAGCCAACAACCAGCAGAACACCAATAGAAAGGACGCCCAGCGACGGGTTGCCGGTCAGCGAGGTGACAACCGACACCAGGAAGGTGCCCATAACACTTGCATAGCGGCCAAAGATATCGAAGAAGCCGTAGTACTCGTTGGACTTTTCCTTAGGGATAATACGACCAAAGTAGCTGCGGCTCAGCGCCTGCACGCCGCCTTGGAACAGGCCGACCAAAATAGCGAGTACCCAAAACTCAAAGGCGGTCTTTAAGAAAAACGCGGCAAAGAGCACGATGCCCATATAGGCGGCGACGGCCACCAAGATCATATTGAGTGTGCCCACGCGGCCGGCGAGCCTGCCGTAGATGATGGCGGACGGGAAGGCCACAAACTGAGTAACGAGCAGAGCCAGCACCAGTTGGGTCGAGTCGATACCCAAAGCCGATCCGTAGCTGGTTGCCATGGAAATGACCGTGTGCACACCGTCGATGTAGAAGAAGAACGCGATCATGTAGACCAGCACGGTCTTGTTGTGGGCAATCTCGCGCATGGTGTGTCCGACCTCGGAGAACACGCCGCCCACGATGTGACCGATGGTGTCCTCGGGACCGCGCTCGCGACCGTACTTTTGCTTATAGGTGCGAATGAGCGGCAGGGTAAAGATGAGCCACCAGGCACCAGTGATGACAAACGACAGGCGCGTTGCCAGCATGGTGGGGACGCCAAGAGCGGGGCCACCCATGATAAGCGCCAAGCAGATGATGAACGGCACGGTGGAACCGATGTAGCCCCAGGCATAACCCGAGCTGGACACGGCGTCCATGCGCTCGTCGGTGGTAATGTCGGGCAGCATGGCGTCGTAGAACGTCATAGAAGAGTTAAGGCCGATGGTGCACAGCACGTACACGGTCAAAAATGCCATGGCGGACATTGGGATAGCCTGCGCCAGGCAAAGAACCAGGCCCGTGAGGAAGAAGCCCAAGAAGAACTTGATCTTGTTGCCGGCGTAATCGGCAAGCGCGCCCAGAATGGGCATGAGCATGGCAATGACTAGCGAGGCAATCGTCTGAGCGTTGCCCCAAGCGACCACCAGATCTGCCGAGGAAGCACCGGTATTGATGGCGTTAAAGTAGATGGGCACCACCGAGGTATTGAGCAGCACGAGGGCCGAGTTTCCCACATCGTACATGACCCAGTTACGCTCGAGCTTGGTGTATTTCATGGACAGGGACCCTTCGTATTCGCCCGATATGCAGTTAGTTCATCGTACCCCAATTGCACAGAGGCACCGGTAAGGATTCGGCAAAGGGACAGGAGCGGACCCTACTCCTCGCGGTCGAACTCCTCGTCGGCGCCGAGCACGCGGCCACTGTAGTTGACGTGACCGGTCACGGCCTCCATGTCGCCTGTTTCGATGAATCGGGCGACCGTGCACTCGTAATCGACCAGCGCGCGATCAAAGACCTCGGGGAAGCTCTCGTTCGAGACCTCATCGGTAAAGGGATTCTTCCACGCCAGATGGCCCAGATTGCCGGTGCGCTCGGGCGGCTCGGTCGTCACGCGGTGAGCAAGGCCGTCGAGCAGGGAGTAGTCGTGTACTAGGCCCTCGATCAGGGCAATTGCACGCGTCTTGGCCGAGCCCGCCGGCTCAATGGCGCGATAGAGCAGCTGCATGTCGGCAACGGCGGCTCCGTACTCCCCCGCCGAGATATCGATACCGTACACACGCCCGGCAACATAGCTCATCAACACGCCGGCCACACGATTGATGCGGTCGGTGGTAACGATCTCTCCCGCCGGCGGATAGTCGTCGACCGTTGCCCCATCGCGCTTGAGCTGCAGCATCAGCACGTCCAGGTCGCTTTCGAGCACGGCGTGAACTTGGCTGCCCGAAGCCTCGAGCTCGGGATCGGAGTCCACAATGCCAAACTGCTGCTCGTAGACAAAGGGGTGGGCATTGCGGTCGAGCACATAGTGCGACAGCAGGCCCAGCGCAAAGGCGCGACCCAGGTTGGCATCGCGCGGTTGCAGGTGCGACACGCCGTCGCGCAGGCACGAGAACTGGCGCGACATGCGCGAGCGATGCATGACCTGCGCTAGCAGCGTGCAGTCGGAAACGCGCGGCGTCAGGATGTGGAAGAAAAACGGGTCGGGACCCTGGTTGCCCAGAATAAAAGCGATGCGTTCCTCGTCAGACGTAATGACGCCCTGCGGCAGACGGTCGATGCTTTTCTCGCCAAACAGATGATGCGTAATGAGCGCAGGCATAATAATCCTTTCGATTTCATTCGATGTCACCCATTATGCCCACCGCACGGCCATACCAAACCTACGGTGGTAAACGATGGCATGCAGACCGTCTACGCAAGCCCCAGATGCGCCTTAACCTCGGCAGCGCGACGACGAGACACGGGCACGGTCGAGGTTACGCGATCGAGCCTGAGCTCCATAAGACCCGTGGAACCGATCTCGACATTGTGCACGTCTTCCAAATTGACCAGATAGCTGCGGTGGACACGGATAAAGCCCTCGGAGGCCAAACGTCGCTCAAGCGAGGAAATCGACTCATTGATCAGATATGTTCCCTCGGCGCAGA
This sequence comes from uncultured Collinsella sp., assembly GCA_900547235.1. GTDB lineage: Bacteria > Actinomycetota > Coriobacteriia > Coriobacteriales > Coriobacteriaceae > Collinsella. The sequence continues at coordinate 2,782 of URFP01000123.1, forward strand.
CGGCATTGCAAAAATCGGCGCGCGCCTCAAAGTAGCAGACATCCGCCACGGGAATGAACACCTTTTTGCCCCCACGATCCACCGTCAGGCGCAAAGGCTGGCGCGGAGCATGGACGACACGGCGAGCGCCCAGGGCAGCCTCGATCTTGTCGAGCGCCTTTGACAGGCGGGCATCCTCGACCGGCTTGACGATGTAATCGACGGCATCGAGGTTATAGGCATCGGCGGCATACTCGGCAAATGCCGTCACAAACACCACGACCGGCGGCGTCTTTAGGTTCTGCAGCGTCTCGGCAAGCTCAATTCCCGAGCGACCGGGCATGGTGATGTCTAAAAACAGCACGTCGGGCTTGTTCGACAGAATCGACTCCACGGCTTCGGTGACATTGCCCGCCTCGGCAATCTGACCCACACGCGTATCCTTTTCCAACAGATAGCGTAGCTCAGCCCTAATTGGGGGCTCGTCATCAACCACCAGGATGTTCCAGCCTTCGGACATATGCGCTTCCCCTCTTTTTCTCTCAATCCAACCGCGTGCTACACCGTCAGCGGCGCCGGTTCATGCGGCTCGCCGTTCAACTCGACGATGACCTGTGTTCCCACACCCTCCTGGGACTTCACGCGCATGCCAGAATCTTCTCCGTAAAAGAAATGGATGCGCTGAAGCACGTTGAAGAGCGCCAGGCCGCAACCTCGCTTGATGGATCCGTCGGCGGTAATGCTCTCGGGCTCCTCTCGGCGATGCTGCTCAAACAGATGCGCGCAGACTTCTTCGCTCATACCGATACCGTCATCTTCGACGATGATCTCCAAGCCGTCATCGGTCTCAAAAGCCCTAACACGAATAGAAAGCGGCTCGGTCTCGCGCTGCGCATGCTTGATACAGTTTTCGAGCAGCGGCTGCAAGATAAACGGCGGCACCAGGCTGTCGCGCACCTCAAAGTCGATGTCGACCGAAACGCGCAGACGGCCATCACCATACCGGGCCTGCATAAGATTGATATAACGAGTGCCCTGTTCCACCTCGTGCTCGAGCGTGGTGAGCGTATCGGAGTCAGAAAGCGTCTGACGATAGTAATTGGAAAAATCGATGAGCAGCGATCGCGCCTTGTCGGGCTCGGTACGCACGAGCGACACGATGGTGCTGATGGTGTTAAACAGAAAATGAGGATCGACCTGCGATTGCAAGGCGCGCAGCTCCACGCGAGCTGTAAGCTCATCCTGGCGCTCGAGCTCAAAGCTGGCGAGCTGCGTGGAAATAAGGTCGGCGAAACCCGAGGCAAGCGCCGTCTGGCGCATATCGATGCTGCTCAGGCGCGGGTAATACAGCTCGAGTGTGCCCACGCAATGCCCACGCACGGTAAGCGGCGCGACAATGCCGGCGCGCAGGCGGGGAAAATAGCCGCCCGTCTCATTGGAAGCGTCACGCGAAAACACGCTCTGCTCACCCGTCTCAATCACGTTGAGCGTAGTCTTGAGCACCACCGGGGTGCCGGCAGGGCATTTTGCCGAGTCCTCGCCCCAGCTTGCCAGTACCTGCTTGCCGTCGGTAAAGCAGATGGCAGAGGCGATGGTCTCGGACAGGATGATTTTAGAGGCGCCCAGGGCAGCTTCGGGCGTAAGGCCGCGCGACGTATAGGCGAATATTTTTGATGCGATGGCGAGTGTACGGTCGGTTGCGCTCGATGTGAGGTCATCGGGGACCACAAAGACATACGAGAAGAAGAAGCACAGCATGACCAGGCCGGCAATGACGACAACGCCTGGAACGGGATTGGGGTTATCGGTTAAATCCCAGATAAGCAGCAGGATAAGCGCCGGAACGACAACACCGAGCAGGATGGCCTGAACCACATGCTGGGCCGTACGAAAGATCTTGGTAGAGTTGTAGCTCTTGCCCAGAATCAGCCTGTTTAAATCCACCGTCATCCCCTCTTGTCCGTAGCACCCATAGCAATAAAGAGGGCCGCAAGCGACCCTCTCCATTGCATTATGCAATCAAAAACTGTGTTTTACATCCAGCTATCGACAAACGGTATCTTAGGCGCTGTATTTGTTGGCTTCGCCAAAGGTGCCAGCCTCGACAATCCAGCCGTCCTTCATGATGACGTCCATGTTGTCGGTGTTGAGCACATGGATGTCGGCAGCGACGTCACCGTTGACGACCAGCAGGTCGGCGCACTTGCCGGCCTCGATGGAACCGGTCTCGTCCTCGATGTGGCACATCTTGGCACCGTTAAGGGTGG